>JAGXHJ010000060.1 GCA_024636315.1 Methylophaga sp. | reverse complement strand
GGCTTAATCCAATGCCAAGTAATATTAAAGGCATCACAATTAAAAAGCCGATGCCTATAACTAGGGACTGAGTTTGGTTTAATTCTAGTTGATTATCTAGGGTGGTTTTGACCGGAATGCTGATTAGCGCATCGTCGCCAGCCAACCAGTTCATTGTCGCCATCCCAAGCTCAAGATTACTTCCGTTGCCGAGATAGGTGTTGGATAAAAAATCACCATCACCAATGACGGCGATGCGTTGTTCGGTATTTTTTTCATTCTTGGTCATTGTGCGTGAAAGTAAATAGCCTATATTAAGTGGACCTTGAGTATCATCACCAAGATTGAAAACAAAAGGTTGTACAGCTCCTTTCTTAGGGAGCGTTGTCTCACTCCAGACATTAGCTTGGGTGGTTAATAGTGGCAGATATTCCCAATCAACATGGTCATTTGGAATCTGTTCGATGGCCATGGCTTGCGGGAAGACCGTTACGCCCGAGGTCGCCTGCCCGATAGGATGATTAGCATAATCTGTAATCAACACAAATTGTGGATCGTTGATACCAAATTTTTGGGCATTAGGATCTATAACAATACTGGGTATAAATTCTAGTTCGAGTTGTTCGGCTAGTCTAGCTAAGAATTGATTACTATCTGGTTCGGCTAACCAGAGTAAATTGCCGCCATTAGCAACATAATCTTTGATGATATCAATTTCACCATCCAACCACGCACTTTCAGGACTAGCAATCACAACGGCAGTCGCATTATTAGGAATTTGATTATTTTCAACCAAATTTAGTGGTAGGAATTTAAAGCCCTTTTGCTTGAGTTGATCGCCCCAAACACTGAGGTTGTAATTAGCTGAATTAAGCGGGCTACGTTCACCATGACCTTCGATAAAAATTAGCCATTGTTGTTGTTGCCGTGAGACGGTGATGAGTGCATTAGTTAACGATTGCTCAGAGAGATCAAAGACGTGTGTTTGTTTGTCACCACGCGAGATAACCATTTCACCTTGCTGTTGGATCTTGAGTTCACGAACTAAGTCGGGCGAGAAGTCTGGGTTGATATAGCTGACATTTAGTTGAGCATTATAACTTTGGTAGCTTGTAAGCAACGATTCTAAAGCAGGGCGATATTCGCTACTTGGGCTGATGAAAGCCTGAATAGTGATAGTTTGATTAAGCTGAGTTAGAAAATTGGTGGTGGTATCGGAAAGGCTATGGCGGTTGTTTGCCGTCCAATCACTACGGATATTTGTTTTAAGTGAGAGCTGTGCTAATAGCGCAACCACAATAATCACCAGTATATAAAAAATGATGTTTTGTAGTTTAAGTTGGCGCTGTATTTTTTGAGTGATGTTCATTTTAATTGAGTCGTTCAGCATCAAGTCGGCGAATAGTTAACACTAAAAATGCCACAATAATAATTAAGTAATAGGCCAAGTCGCTACTGTTCACTTCACCTTGCAATAGAGGTTCATAGTGTCTTAATAAAGATAACCAGCTGAATAGATCTGATGTCGACGCCGTCACTTGTGTATTGCCAGCCCAATCAATAATCCATAATAAAAATAAGGTGGCAAAGGTAGTGACTGCGGCAATAGTCGGTTGAGCCGTCAGCGAGGATAAAAATAAGCCTATGGCTGTAAAGCTAGCTACTAATAAGACTAAACCAAGTAACCCCGAGGCAATAACGCCATAGTCTAAATCTGCCCCTAAGCTCAGCGATAGTGGCATCAAACTGATTAGTATTAGTAGAATAATGAAAAAGCTCAGGGTGCCTAGATATTTGCCGAAAACAATTTGTTGAATGGAAAGTGGGGCGGAAAATAATAAGGGCAAACTGTTATTACGACGTTCTTCGGCAATAAGTCGCATTGTGATCAGTGGCGCAATTAATAATAAGATAGTAGCCGCATTATTTAATAAAGGTATCGCAATGAGTTCGGTTACACCGGGCGCACCTGGAATAGCCGACATTTTGCCTTGAAGTTGCATGAAATAATCAATATGGGTCAAAAATAAATAGGCGATAAGGATCTGACACAATGCCAAAATAACCCATGCGAGGGGAGATAAAAATAAGCGGTAAAGTTCATTGCGAGCAAGCGTAAACATTAGATTGTCTGCCCCACAGTCACTGATTCTTGTTGAATGATATTCATAAAGACATCTTCTAATGAATGTTGTTCGGGCATAAGTTCAGTTAATTGCCATTGTTCAGTTACTGCGAGGTTAAGCAGCTCAGCAGTAGGGTTAATATCGGGTTGGTAGTGTAAGCGGAACTGTGTAGGATTTAATCTATCTACAGTTATAACGCCAGTAATTTGCTGCAATGCTAACAATGGTGGTGGCGAAAGTAATGTACACAGTAAGTTGGAGGCTTGGCGCTGTTTATTTAGACCAGAGATGGTGTCATTAAAAATTAAGTGACCATGACTTATGATTTGTACTCGGTCACATAACATTTGCACTTCAGGCAAAATATGGGTCGATAAAATAACACTATGTTCGGTGGCGATATCACGAATTAGATGGCGAATTTCTCGGATTTGAATAGGATCAAGCCCTGAGGTAGGCTCATCAAGAATTACCACGGCAGGTGTATGAATAATGGCCTGTGCGATGCCAACACGCTGTTGATAGCCCTTTGATAAATTACCAATTAGGCGCTTGGTCATATCACCTAAACCACAGCGTTCGATCGCGGTGTTGACTGCCGAATTGATGTTGTTAGAGGGAATGAGATTGATTTTGGCACAAAAATATAAAAATTCCTTAACCGTTAACTCTTTGTAAAGTGGTGGTTGTTCTGGCAGATAACCGATGTGTGCTTTAGCTTGTTTCGGCTGGCTTAATAAGTCATAACCATTAATCATTATTTGACCATGATTGGGTGCAAGATTGCCGCTGAGCATTTTCATGGTAGTACTTTTTCCTGCACCATTAGGACCGAGGAACCCTAAAACCTCACCTTTATAAATATCAAAACTAACATTGTTTACGGCAAGGTGAGTTCCGTAATTGTGGGAGAGTGATTGTGCAGAAAGAAGTGGTGGTGACGTCATGAAATGTTTATAAATTCGATTGAGTTTGTATGGTCCACTCGGTGGCATTTATGTAATGCTGTCCTAGCTGTTCCAGCGATACTAGTTTAGTGTCAACTGCATCCCATAAACCATGTTCATATTGAATGACCACGTTTAGTAAATCCCCTAAGTTCCCATGACGACCGGACAGTGCTTGCTTGATATCGTCATTTAAAGGTAATGATTTTAAGAGCTTATGCATAGGATGCGATAACATGGCGTCAATAGTTGAAAATAAACCCACTAAAAATCCTGTTTCAGCTGAGCAATTATAATCTGCGGCTAACTGCTCACACATTTTAGCTCGAATAAGAGTGTTAGCCATTAATTCGGGTGGAGTACATTTCATATCATTAAGGGCAATTAATGTTGTCCATGTTCTAATAGCTTTGAGGCCTAATAAAATAAGAGCTTGTTTAATAGACTCTATCTTTCTGGGTAGTCCTATGGCTGCAGAGTTGAGTAATCTAAGCAATTTATATGTGAGACCTACATCTTGGCTGATCAACTGTTCAATATCATCAATCTCTACATCGTTGTTTTGTAGTTTTGTGATAATGGAAAGCAAGTTAAGCTGGCTATCTGGTATGGCTTGACCTTCGACAATGGTGGGACGACTAAAAAAATAGCCCTGAAAATAATCAAAGCCTAATTGTTTACATAGAAGGTACTGTTCTTGGGTTTCTACTTTTTCCGCAAGCAGTTTGACATTTTCTTGTTTTAATAATGTTACCTGTTCTTTAAGCGCTTGTTCACTGAAGGCCAATAGGTCAATTTTAACGATCTGAGCTAATTGAACTAATGGTCTTAAGGATTCATCAAAGACAAAATCATCTAAGGCAATAATGTAACCTTGATCAACTAATTTTTGGGTAGCAGCAATGAGTTCATCATCAGCTACTATATCTTCAAGTATTTCTAATATGACGCGATCTTGAGCAAATGGTAGAGGATCATCGGTCAAGATAAATTTACGGGTTAAATTGACAAAAGCGAGATGATTTCCAATAACACGCTCAATGCCTAATTCCAGAAAAGTATGATTGATTACGCGGCTGGTAGCTTCATCACCGAAAGAATCCGTGCCCCCCGAGACTGATAGTTTGTTGCTGCTACGAAACAGTAGCTCATAGGCATAGACATTCAAATCTTTATCGAAGATTGCTTGTCTGGCAACTATGGGAGCATTATTGGAGAATGAACCAGACATTATATCCCTTTATCCGAAGTGTACTACAGTCTTGCATTATATGATGATAGCTTATTGACGGACATAAAAAAACCCGCATAAGCAGGTTTTAATATTTATGTTTTAAAACTAAGATTATTTTATTTTAGCTTCTTTATACATAACGTGTTTACGAACAACTGGATCGAATTTTTTCATTTCCAATTTTTCAGGCATAGTACGTTTGTTTTTATCAGTAGTGTAAAAATGGCCAGTACCAGCAGATGAAACTAATTTAATTTTATCGCGCATGATTTATCTCCTAAACTTTTTCGCCGCGGGCACGGATTTCAACTAATACAGCATCAATACCACGTTTGTCGATAATGCGTAAACCGTGATTGCTCACACGTGATAACTTAATCCAACGTTGTTCTGATTCTACCCAGATACGGTGTGGGTGAAGGTTAGGAAGAAACCGACGTCTTGTTGTGTT
Organism: Methylophaga sp.; assembly: GCA_024636315.1. GTDB lineage: Bacteria > Pseudomonadota > Gammaproteobacteria > Nitrosococcales > Methylophagaceae. Next base: position 28,186 of record JAGXHJ010000060.1, on the reverse strand, counting down.
GTGGGCGTGAGAAACATTGTTCCCAGCCATTGGGCGTTTACCCGTTACCTGACATACTCGTGCCATATTAAATCGCTCCTGGTGGACATACTATATACTGGGTACCAATTGCACCCAACTAAAACTACAAAGCCGAACTTTATACCATAAGGCTTAGTTAATGTGAAACTAGATTGACATTAACTTTTGACAAACCCCATTTTCTGTAGTTTTTCATGCATGTAGTCAATATTAATATTACCTATTTTGCGCATGATAATTTCACCTTCGGGCGCAATTAAAAAATGTGTGGGTGTCACTCTGACATTATCAAAAGCTAAGGCTATTTCAGCTTTATTATCCCATGTGATAATAAAGGGTAGTTTTCGTTCATCGCGCATCGCTCTTATATGATGTAATGAATCGTGAGCCATTGCCACATCGATCATAACAAGACCTTGTTCCGTATATTGCTTATGCAAGGCGATCAGATCAGGCATTTCTTTAATACAGCCTGGACAGTCTGTTGCCCAAAAAGTGAGCAGGATCGGTTTGCCAATATATTGACTCAATGAATGTTGCTGACCGTCAATATCGGTGAAAGAAAGTTCGGGACGCATGTTAGAGCCAGTATTTAGCCAGTTAATAGCAAATAGGCCAACTATTAAAGCGAGAGCTAATAGGATATTGCGATGCTGTGTTTTCATTATGCTTACCTTCAAATCTATTTAATTAGCTGAAGTGAGTTGGCCGAGTGCGGCTGTCAATTTAAGATTTTCACGGTAATCGACGGGACAATCAATGATGGTGACTGTATCACGTGCTAAGGCCGCTTTTAATTCAGGCATTAATTGTTCTGTAGCTTCAATTCTAACGCCTACTGCACCAAAGGCTTGAGCATACTGCACAAAGTCAGGGTTAGTGAATTTTACATTACTGGTGCGGCCAAATTGATTTTGTTGTTTCCATTCAATTAAGCCATAACTCGCATCGTTCCAAATCAAGATGACGATGGCGATGTTAAGCCGCATTGCGGTCTCTATTTCTTGTGAATTCATTAGGAAGCCAGCATCGCCTGTAACCGCAACGATCTTGCGTTCAGGGTAGGCTAGCTTGGCGGCAATCGCGCCCGGCACTGCAATACCCATACTAGCAAAACCATTGGAGATTATGCAGGTATTAGGATGTTCACAGCGGAACATGCGTGACATCCACATCTTATGGGCGCCAACATCACAAATCACGATGTCTTTTAAATCCATCGCCGTGCGCAGATCCCAAATGATTTTCTGTGGTTTAACAGGAAATTCTACATCATCACGATGTTGCTTCATTTCGGTGACTAAACTATCACGTAAGGTACGCATGGTTTTGTCTTTATGGGGTGTGCTGAGTGCGGCAATGCGATTTAAGCTGTGATTGATATTACCTATTACGCCTAAAACAACGCTGTAATAAGCATCGACTTCTGCATGGGTAGCATCAATATGAATGATGGTCCTATCTCGTGATGGATGCCATAGATAAGGATGATACTCAACCATGTCATAGCCGATACAGATAATGACATCTGCATTGGCAAAGCCACTGTTAGCATAATCTCCAGATTGCAAACCAACACTGCCTAGTGCGCTAGGGTGATGGAATGGAATAACACCTTTCGCCATAAAGGTATTGGCTACAGGAATACCTAAATTTAAAGCAAATTCAGCCAGAGCCTGTGATGCATGGGCACGAACGACGCCGTTACCAGCCAAAATAATCGGGCTTTTAGCATTCGAGATAAGTTCTGCCGCACGTTGAATTTTCTCGATAGCTGGCTCAGGTGGGGTGGCATGTTTAACTCGCAGTGGCACATCATCAACGTTCATTTCAGCTATGTTTTCAGGAAACTCGATAAAGCAGGCGCCCGTTTTTTCAGTTTGAGCTACTTTAAACGCTTTACGGACAATTTCTGTAATAACATCTGGACTAAGAATACGCGTGGAATATTTAGTGATGGGTAGGAACATTGCTTCTAGATCCAGCACTTGATGTGATTCTTTATGTAGGCGGTGTGTTGAGGCCTGTCCTGCAATGGCAACGAGCGGCGCATGATCCATATTAGCATCGGCAACGCCGGTGATTAGATTGGTTGCTCCAGGACCTAATGTCGCGAGACAAACACCGGCACGTCCCGTTAGCCTGCCATACACATCAGCCATAAAGGCTGCCCCTTGTTCATGGCGGGTAGTGATGAATTTAATCTTCGAGTCTAGTAGTGCATCCATAACATCGAGGTTTTCTTCACCTGGAATGCCAAAGATAAATTCTACACCTTCATTTTCAAGACTACGGACAAAAAGTTCAGCTGCCTTCATTTTCAAGATCCTTTGCTAGGCAAAAAGAATAGAGTGTGACATTTTACTAATGTCGATAATTCCGAATGTCACATTGTTCTTTATTTGAACGCGGCAGGTATTTGAGTATGCCAATCAGTTGCTTGTTGGTAACGATGAGCCACATTCAATAAACGTGCTTCATCAAAGTGATTACCAATAATTTGCAGACCAACAGGCAAGCCATTAACAAAACCAGCTGGAATTGACATGCCCGGTAAACCAGCAAGGTTAGCACTAATGGTATAAATATCAGCTAGATACGTGGCGACTGGATCGTCAATATTATCACCTAAATTAGAGGCTGTCGTCGGTGATGTCGGCCCCATAATGACATCAACATCGGCAAATGCTTGCGTGAAATCATTACTGATTAAGCGACGACATTGTTGGGCTTTTAAATAATAGGCATCGTAGTAACCGGCAGATAGAGCATAAGCGCCAATCAATATGCGTCGTTTAACTTCATCGCCAAAACCTTCACCTCGTGAACGTTGATACAAATCTTGTAAATCTTTAGGATTTTCACAACGATGACCAAAACGCACACCATCCATTCGCGATAGATTAGATGAACATTCAGCAGGTGCAACCACGTAGTAAGTGGGTACTGCTAGGTGAGTATTAGGCAGGGTGATTTCTTTGATTGTTGCGCCTAAAGATTCATACACTTTAATAGCGGCTTCAATAGTCGTGGCAACCTCAGGATCTAATCCCTCATCAAAATACTCTTTTGGCAAGCCGATGCGAAGACCTGCTAATGAACTATTTAAATCTGCTGTGTAATCTGGCACATCACGTTCTACGCTGGTTGAATCACGTTCATCAAAGCCTGACATGACATTCAGTAAGATAGCAGCATCTTCTGCGCTATTAGCCATTGGGCCCGCTTGATCTAAGCTAGATGCAAAGGCAATCATGCCATAACGAGAAATTCGCCCATAGGTAGGTTTTAAACCTGTTAAGTTACACAATGATGCCGGTTGACGAATTGAGCCGCCGGTATCGGTGCCTGTGGCAATCGGCGCTAAGCGTGCCGCTATCGCCGCCGCTGAACCACCTGATGAACCGCCGGGTACTCGCTTAGTATCCCAAGGATTTTTTACGGCACCATAAAAGCTGGTTTCATTGGATGAGCCCATGGCAAATTCATCCATATTGGTTTTACCCAAGGTCACCATGCCGGCCGCATTAATTTTCTCTACGACGGTCGCATTGTAAGGTGAAATGAAGTTGGATAACATTTTTGAGGCACAACTCGTTAGTACACCTTGTGTGCAGAAAATATCTTTATGCGCTAAGGGAATACCGGTCAAGATGCCTGCATTTTTTTGTTGTAATTGTTGATCGGCCATCTTTGCTTGTTCTAAAGCGCGATCGTCACATACGGTAATAAACGCATTTAAGTTGCTATTGTGAGCATTAATACGGTCAAGATAGTGCTGGGTTAATTCAACACTGCTAAATTCGCCGCTGTGTAATGATGCCGAAAGTTCAGAAAGAGATTTGTTATGCATGTGTGTGCCTGTCATTCGATGTGTTGTTTAATTGCGATACAGCATGAAAATACTGGTGAGACATTATGTTTAAGCTATACGGGTCTTGAATCTTATTCGATAACTTGAGGAACAAGGTAAAGACCGTCCGCTGTTTCTGGTGCAATCGATTGAAATAATTCGCGTTGATTTGTTTCGGTGACGACGTCGGGGCGTAATCGCTGATGCGCATCTAGAGGGTGAGCCATTGGCATTATATCGCTGGTATCGGCATCACTGAGATGTTCAACAAGATTAAATATATTGCTCAAATCCCGCACATAGCCAGGAATGTCATTCTCATTAATCGCTAGACGCGCTAAATGCGCAATTTTTTCTACATCTGTTTTATCTAAACTCATTGACGCTTCCAGAGGTTATTATTAGTCACAAATAGTGCAGTTTAAATCATTAGTGGCTTGCTCAACAGCCCACTGCATTGATAAAGTATCGCTTTTACCTCTTCAGCTGTGGTTTCTTTCAATGTTTAAACGTTTACGCGGAATGTTTTCAAATGACCTTTCTATTGACCTAGGAACGGCTAATACGCTTATATATGTGCGTGGTAAAGGCATCGTTCTTGATGAACCTTCGGTGGTGGCGATACGTCAAGAACATGGGCCTGGCGGCCGCAGATCGATCGCCGCAGTGGGTACCGAAGCAAAAAGAATGTTGGGCCGAACGCCTGGCAATATCACCGCAATTCGACCCCTCAAAGATGGTGTGATTGCAGATTACACCGTGACCGAAAAAATGTTGCAACATTTTATTCGTAAAGTGCATGAAGGTCGGTTTTTTAAACCAAGTCCGCGCGTTTTAGTCTGTGTACCTTGTGGTTCGACCCAAGTAGAACGCCGAGCGATTCGTGAATCAGCCGCAGGAGCAGGCGCACGTGAAGTTTATCTGATCGAAGAGCCTATGGCTGCTGCGATAGGTGCGGGCATGCCTGTGGATGAAGCTAGCGGTTCAATGGTGTTGGATATCGGTGGTGGCACAACGGAAGTCGCTATTATTTCTTTGAATGGTATTGTTTATTCAGCATCAGTTCGTATTGGTGGTGACTTATTCGATGAAGCGATCATTAATTATGTGCGTCGTAATTACGGTACATTGATTGGCGAAGCAACTGCTGAAAAAATTAAAAAAGAAATTGGCTCTGCTTATCCTGGCAATGAAGTCCGAGAAATGGAAGTACGTGGTCGTAACTTAGCGGAAGGTATTCCGCGTAGTTTTACACTCAATAGCAATGAAATCCTTGAGGCATTGCAAGATCCTCTAGCGGGTATTGTCGCAGCAGTGAAAACCGCATTGGAACAAACGCCGCCAGAATTAGGCGCTGATGTTGCTGAACGCGGTATTGTGTTAACAGGTGGTGGCGCTTTATTACGTGATATAGATCGTTTATTGATTGAAGAAACGGGCTTGCCAGCCATTGTGGCGGAAGATCCATTAACCTGTGTAGCCCGTGGTGGTGGTCGAGCTTTAGAAATGATTGATGAACGAGGCACTGACGTTTTTACGTTTGAATAAGTTATTACTTAGCGCTACATTTTAGACCTTTGCGGCACACTAACTGTCGTAAAGGTTTTTTAGTTTTTGGAACATAGACTATCAAACCTTTATTTGCCCATCTCCCGTCACTGAATGCCCGATTGCTATTAGCGTTAATAGCATCGTTAGCCTTGTTTTTTCTAGATACACGAATGGATTATTTTTCACCGACACGAAGTGCGTTATCTACTCTTGTTTATCCGATTCAAGTTGTTGCTTCTTTTCCTACTGATGCCAGCGAATGGATGAATGACTTTTTTGAAAATCGAGACGAATTAAAAGAACAAAATGCGGCTTTAGAAGCTACTAATTTATTAAATAATGTTCGATTGCAAAAATTACAGAATTTGGAACGAGAAAATACGCGACTGCGCGAATTATTAGGTTCTTCTTTTCGTCTGACGGAACGAGTTTTAGTTGCGGAGTTACTGTCGATAGACCTTGATCCCTTTTCTCAACAGGTGGTGCTTAATAAAGGATTACGTGATGGTGTTTTTAGTGGTCAACCAGTATTAGATGCACATGGTGTAATGGGGCAAGTCACTGAAGTAAATAGTTTCTCTAGTCGAGCAATGTTGTTGACAGATCCTAGTCATGGTTTGCCTGTTCAGATCAATCGTAATGGTTTACGAGCCGTTGCCATTGGACGAGGAATGGGCGAACCCTTGCAATTAGAACATTTAGCACACAATGCTGACGTACGCGTAGGTGATGTATTGGTGACATCCGGACTAGGTGGACGTTTTCCTGTCGGCTATCCTGTCGGCACAGTAATCGCTATTCATTTTCCTCAAGGAAAAGCATTTGCTGATATTGCCGTTAAACCCGCGGCTGAATTAGATACCAGTCGGGAAGTGTTATTAGTGCTCCCCACAGAAAATCAACAAGAAAAAATTGAATTAAAATCGCCTGAGGATGCGAGTTAATGGCCACTACTAGAGCGCCACAGGGTGGTAGTGTTATCGTTATTAGCATCATTATTGCCATGTTGTTAATGCTGGTGCCGCTCCTTGATAATCTACGATTCGCGAGACCTGAATGGGTATTGATGACACTCATTTATTGGGCGATGGCCTTACCCCAACGTGTTGGTGTTGGTTATGCTTGGTGCGTTGGTCTGTTAATCGATGTGCTTATGGGCGGTTCTTTAGGCGTTGAGGCGTTTTCTTATGCGTTTGTTATCTATTTGATATTGCGTTTCCATTTACAGCTACGCCAATATCCGTTGTGGCAACAAGCGTTGAGTATTATGACCTTTGTGCTGGTGGTTAATATTCCATCGGTATTAATGACATCAAATTTCACCAATTGGTACGTGTGGTTACCTGCCGTAACAACAACCGTGCTATGGCCAATTGTCTATGCATTTTTGCGGGCTGTTCGGCGCACATTTAATGTTAGTTGAGTTTTAAATGACTTCACATTTTACATTAAAGAATCATTTTCACGAAGGTCGAATAGTAAATGATCGTCTCATTTTTTCAGCGCTATTTGCTGGACTTCTATTTATAGCATTAATCGCCAGATTGATTGTTCTACAAGTGGTTGAGTTTGAACATTTTGACTCCTTATCTGAAAAAAATAGGGTAGATATTAGTTCTATCGCACCTCAACGTGGTTTGATTTACGATCGTAATGGGGTGGTGTTAGCAGAAAATATTCCTACCTTCAGCCTAGAATTGACGCCTGAAAATGTTCCGGATATTGATGATACCTTACAACAATTAGCTGCTTTATTTGCTATGACAGAAGAAGATATGCTCGATATTAAAGAGCGGATCAAGCAGCAGCGTCGTTTTCGACAAGTCATACTGAAAGAACGCTTAACAGAAATTGAGGTGGCCACTTTTTCTGTTAATCGTCATCGCTTTCCAGGTGTAGATGTCGTCGGGCGGTTAATTCGCCACTATCCTCAAGGCGCGCTATTTGCCCATACGGTGGGTTATGTTGGGCGGATTAACGAGCAAGATTTACAAGAGATCGATGTAAATAATTACAAGGGTTCTATGCAGATCGGCAAAACTGGCATCGAAAAACAATATGAAAAATTGTTACATGGTCAGGTGGGTTATCAACAAGTAGAAACGAACGTGCAAGGGCGAATCGTTCGTCAGTTAAACAGTATGCCTTCAGTATCAGGGCAAGATTTATTTTTGCATTTAGATATCAATTTACAACGCGTTGCTTCTGAAGCAATGGGTGATTTTAATGGTGCAGTCGTCGCGATGGATCCAAAAACAGGCGGTGTACTGGCAATGGTTAGTAAGCCTGATTTTGATCCTAATGAATTTGTTGTGGGTATTAGTAGTAAAAGTTATGCGGCTTTAAGAGATTCGCCGGATATGCCTTTATTTAATCGTAGTTTACGCGGACGTTATCCGCCGGGCTCAACTTTGAAGCCGTTCATTGCTCTAGCAGGATTAGAATATGGCGTTATAACCGAACAGTCTAAAACCTTTTGTCCAGGCTGGTACACCTTACCAGGTCAAGATCATCGCTATCGTTGCTGGAAAGCTCATGGCCATGGCCATATGGATTTGAAAGCAGGTATTTCTCAGTCATGTGACGTCTATTTTTATGATCTTGCTAATACTTTGGGAATAGATCGTATTCATAGTTTTTTAGATTTATTTAGATTTGGTCGGCATACTGAAATAGATCTACCAGGTGAAAGCAAAGGCTTGTCGCCGTCAAAGGAATGGAAACGTGCTAATCGCAATAAAGCATGGTATCCAGGAGAGACCTTAATATCTGGTATCGGTCAGGGATTTAATCAAATGACACCGATTCAGATCGCCCATGCCACAGCCGTTTTGGCTATGCGTGGCATTGATATTAGTCCACGAGTGGTCAGGGCCAGTAGACCAACAGGGCAGAGTGAACTGCAACTTTTCCCAGCACAGACTTATCAAACATTACCTATTGAGAGTAGTCGGAATTGGGAAATGGTGATTGATTCGATGGTCGAGGTGGTACATGGTGCTCGTGGTTCTGCACGTCATATTGGCAAAGATCTACCATTTAAAATTGCTGGGAAAACAGGGACAGCTCAGGTATTTGGCATCAAACAAGATGAAAAATATGATGCAGAAACCTTAGCAAGAAAATTGCACGACCATGCTTTATTTATCGCTTTTGCACCAGCGGAAAACCCGCAGTTTGTGGTGGCCGTCGTTGTTGAACATGGTGGTGGTGGTAGTACAATGGCGGCGCCTATTGCTCGTAAAATTATTGATCAATATTTTGGAACGGCTGTTAATGAATAACTCACTATACGATCGGCGGCAACCACAGCAATGGAGCGTCACCCGAGCTTTAAGACTTATTCATCTTGATGCGATGCTACTATTGGGCATATTGATTCTATTGGCTGCGGGATTAGTTATTTTATACAGTGCTGCTGATCAGAGTTCTGCTCTTTTAATTAGGCAATTAATTCGAATGGGCACGGCGTTTACTGTGTTATTCGTATTGGCTAATATTCACCCTGATCGGATGCGTGATTCCGCTTATTGGTTGTATGGGGTCGGTTTGATTTTGCTAGTAGTTGTCTTAGTGTTTGGTCATGAAGGAAAAGGCGCCCAGCGTTGGTTAGATTTAGGTTTTTTTAGATTCCAACCTTCAGAATTGATGAAGTTGGCGGTGCCGTTATTAGTTGCCAGCTATTTAGCCGAGCGACCTTTACCTCCTACTTCGGGAAGATTATTCGTGAGCTTGGCAATGATCATTGTGCCATCAATATTAATTGCGAAACAGCCAGATTTGGGCACAGCATTACTTATTGCTAGTTCTGGATTGATTGTGGTGTTTTTATCCGGTATTAGCTGGCGGATTATTCTGGGTTTTATTGGCCTCAGTACCGCTGCGCTACCGGTATTGTGGTATGTAATGCATGACTATCAACGGCAGCGCGTGTTAACCTTTTTGAATCCAGAAAGTGATCCTTTAGGTTCAGGTTATCATATTATTCAGTCTAAAATTGCGATAGGATCAGGCGGCTTATTCGGTCGTGGCTGGTTAGACGGTACACAATCACATTTAGCATTTTTACCTGAACGTACCACCGACTTTATTTTTGCCGTTATCTCTGAAGAGTTTGGTTTGGTCGGCGTAGCTATATTATTAGTACTTTACTTATTGGTCGCTGGCAGAGGTATCTATATTGCCAGTAAAGCACAAACTAGTTTTGCGCGATTATTGGCTGGGAGTATTTCTTTGACTTTTCTAGTCTATGTATTCGTTAATGTTGGAATGGTCACCGGATTGTTGCCTGTTGTGGGTGTCCCGTTGCCAATGATCAGTTATGGGGGTACATCAATGGTGACCTTGTTGGCTGGTTTCGGTATTCTAATGTCTATTCATACTCACAGAAGGATGATGTCTCCATGAAAATAGTTTTACTCTTAGCTGCTTTTTTATTTGCGGGCGTAGCACAAGCTGATAATGAACCGGATTTGCCGGGCTTGCCAGATTTCTTAGCTGAAATGCAGCAGAAACACGGTTTTAATAGTGATGAGTTAGCTACGTCATTTGCTCAGGTTGAAGTCAAAGATTCGATTCTTAGTGCTATTTCGCGTCCTGCGGAAAAGAGTAAGGGTTGGTTTGAATATCGCGCTATTTTTATTACAGACTCGCGGATAAAGGGTGGGATTGAATTTTGGCAGCAACATGCAGATGATTTAGCGCGTGCTGAGAAAGAATATGGCGTACCTATAGAAATCATTATTGCTATCTTGGGTGTGGAAACTCGCTATGGCGGCAATGTCGGTGGTTACCGAGTTATTGATGCTTTATCAACTTTAGCATTTCAATATCCACCAAGAAGCCCATTTTTCCGCTCAGAGTTGGAAGCATTCCTACTTTTAACACGTGAAGAAAACCTATCTGTTCTAGATCCTATGGGCTCTTATGCGGGAGCAATGGGCTTAGGACAATTTATGCCCAGTAGTTATCGTGAATATGCGATAGATTTTGATGGTGATGGTCATCGCGATATTTGGACAAATCCTACTGATGCGATAGGGAGTATCGCTAATTATCTTAAACGACATGGTTGGGTTGCAGGTAAAAGCATCACGCATCCTACCTTTTTTTCGGGCAAAGTCGCTGATGATTTGATTGAGAAAGGAATGAAACCATCGCTTACTCGCCAAACATTAGCGGCGGCTGGTGTTAGTTTGAGAGGGGTGCCTGAAGATGATGATGAACTTGCCTTAATCTCATTAACTCAAGAAAATGGTGAAGAATATTGGTTGGCTAGACAGAATTTTTATGCGATTACGCGTTACAATCATAGCCGTATGTATGCCATGGTAGTCACTCAACTTGGCCAAGCAATACGAGCAGGCTATGAGGAGCAACGTTAATGTTGCGCAGTCTAAAATGGATCGCGATTAGTGGCATTTATTTGAGTTTAATCTCATGTAGCAGCGTTACGGAACAAGCTGATAGGGCACCAACTTCGCCGCCTGATGTGTCAAACATACCTAATGCTATACCTAAAGATGAACCGCGAAGTAAATATGGTAATCCAGCAAGTTATGATGTCTTAGGTAAACGTTATTTCACCTTAACGAGTAGTCAAGGTTATCAAGAAAAAGGTATTGCTTCTTGGTATGGTTCAAAATTTCATGGTCGACGGACTTCTAGTGGGGAAGGGTATGATATGTATGCCATGACGGCAGCACATAAAACATTACCTTTGCCCTCGTACGTGGAAGTAACTAACCTGAGTAATGGTCGTAAGGTCATTGTTAAAGTAAATGATCGAGGGCCATTTCACGACAATCGTTTGATTGATTTATCTTACAGTGCGGCGAAAAAATTGGGGATTATTGGTCATGGCACAGGCATGGTAGAAGTAAGAGCCATTTCAGGTGGTGAAACGCCAGTTAACATAGTAACTAATGTGCAACAAAAACCAATCATAGATGCGCCAGTGGGAATGTACTTACAAGTCGGGGCGTTTAGTACATCGACCAATGCGCAACAGTTCAAAAGTAAAGTTCAAACTAAGATTGGCGATGATGTGACCGTGACTTCAGATGGGAAGTTATATCGGGTTCGTATCGGCCCGCTAGACAATGTTGAAGAGGGTGATTCCTTAGCCAGCCGTTTGCTCAATTTAGGCTTTAATGATACCCATTTAGTCGTCGAATAATTTATTTTAATAGAGAGTTTTCATGCTGAAAATAGTAAAAACCATATTGCTAGCAGGTGTTATGTTAACCAACATAACTGCTCAGGCGGCTATAACCCCTAATCCAACAGCGCCAAATATTGCTGCAAAATCTTATATATTGCAGGATTTTGCCAGTGGTCGAGTCATTGCTGAAAATAACCCTGATGAGCGCTTGCCGCCAGCCAGTATAACTAAGTTAATGACGGCTTACGTGGTATCACATGAGTTGGCTGCAGGTAATATTCAGCTGGATGACGAGGTGCTGATCAGTGAAAAAGCATGGCGTATGGTGGGGTCACGAAGCTTTATTGAAGTTAATACTAAAGTACCGGTTGAAGCATTGTTACGCGGAATGATTATTCAATCAGGTAATGATGCCGCTGTTGCGTTAGCTGAACACATCGCTGGTAGTGAAGAAACCTTTGCTCAAATGATGAATCAATATGCTCAGCAATTAGGTATGGTTGATACTAACTATCGTAATTCAACAGGCTTACCGGATCCTGACCACTACACGACAGCTAGAGATATAGCGACCTTGTCGTCGGCGATTATTCGAGACTATCCTGACCATTACAAATGGTATGCGGAAAAAGAGTATAAATATAATGATATTACGCAACATAACCGTAATAAATTGTTGTGGCGTGATAGTAGTGTTGATGGTTTAAAAACAGGTCACACTGAAGAAGCAGGCTATTGTCTAGTAGCATCAGCAGCGCGTGATGATATGCGGTTGATTTCTGTTGTTTTGGGAACTCGCAGTGACAATGCACGTGCTCAGGAAACCCAAAAACTATTTAATTATGGTTTCCGTTTCTTTGAAACTCATGAGTTATATCCAGCACTGACACAAATTGCTGATAGTAAAGTTTGGAAAGGTAGTGAAAAAGTGGTTCAGTTAGGATTGGCAAAACCTCTTTCTGTGACGGTGCCTAGAGGTCGTTACAAAGAATTGGTCGCGAGCACTAATATACAGCAACCAATAATTGCACCTGTTGCCACAGGTGCACAATTAGGTGAAGTAGAAATTCGTTTGGGTGATGAGCTGATCACTAAACAAAATTTAGTTGCCATAACTGCCGTAGAACAAGGTAGCTGGTGGCGTCGTTTAATTGATTCTCTATTGATGCTTATTTGGGGCTAAATAATGAAGGAGGTCTATTTAAATGGTGACTTTTTGCCTGAAATAGAGGCAAAAGTATCAGTATTTGATCGAGGCTTCTTATTGGGTGATGGCGTTTATGAAGTAATCCCTGTTTATGATGGGCGTAGTTTTCAGTTGCGTGGTCATTTAGAACGTTTGCAGTCCAGCCTTGATGGTGTGCGGATGAAAAACCCACTCACTAACGCTGAATGGCAAGCTATGATTGAGCAATTGATTGAGCGAAATGACGGTGGTAATCAATCTTTATATTTACAGGTTACAAGAGGTGCCGCGCCACGTGATCATCTATTTCCACAAGGGGTCACACCTACGATATTTGCAATGAGTAATCTTTTACATCCTGTGGAAGAAAAGTATAAAAAACATGGCATAGCTGCGATTACTTTGCCAGATATTCGTTGGCACAATTGTAATATTAAGGCGATTACCTTGTTGCCAAATAGTTTATTGAAACAACAGGCGCTGGAAGCCGGTGCACAGGAAGCATTGTTAATTCGTGACGGCTATCTGACTGAAGGTGCAACCAGTAATGCCTATGTAGTTATAAATGGCACTATTTATACTTCGCCAAAAGATGAAAAAGTATTGCCTGGCATTACCCGTGAAGTTGTTATCGCGTTGGCGGCTAAGTCAGGCATACCACTGTTGGAGCAGGGCGTTACACTAAGCGACTTAAAACATGCTGATGAGGTATGGGTTAGCAGTTCTACCAAAGAGGTGTTGCCCGTTACCCTGTTAGATGGCAACAAGGTCGGTAGCGGTATTCCTGGTCCAGTATGGCAACAAATAGATGTGCTTTATCAGCATTATAAAAAGGATGTCGCAACATGGCATTAGACGAAAAAGAAGCTAAAATGGAATTTCCATGTGAATATGGGATCAAAGCGATGGGGATTACCGACCCAGAGTTTGATGCTATTGTCGTAAGCATTGTCCGACGCCATGTGGAAGATATTAAAGAAGGCGCGGTAACTATTAAACAAAGTTCAGGCGGCAAATTTACTTCAGTTACGGTCGATTTTTACGTGACGAGTCGTGAGCAATTAGAAGCGATACATCGCGATTTAATTAACCACGAAGCGGTTAAATACGTTTTATAATTTAACGCAATGATAATTAAAGACTTGGGTCTAGTCGATTATCAGACTACTTGTGATGCCATGCGGATGTTTACTGCCCAGCGTGATCAATATACGCAAGATGAATTATGGTTAGTAGAACATCCCCCCGTTTTTACACAAGGCTTGAATGGTAAGGATGAACACGTGCTTAATAGCGGTGATATTCCTGTTATTAGAACTGATCGTGGTGGTCAAGTTACCTATCATGGTCCTGGGCAATTAATTGCATATACCTTATTTGATTTGAAACGATTGAATATCGGCGTACGTGAGATGGTGTCACGTATGGAAAATAGTGTGATAGGCATGCTTGATGACATGGCAATTAAAGCGAATGCGCGTGTTGATGCTCCTGGTGTTTATGTCGAACAACGAAAAATAGCGGCATTAGGATTAAGAGTTAAGCAAGGGTCTTGTTATCATGGCCTGAGTATCAATATCTCAATGGACTTAGCACCTTTCGGCTATATTAACCCATGTGGTTATAAAGGTATGGAGGTGGTTGATTTAAAAATCCTAGGTTATGACATAACAATGTCACAGGCGAAACAACAGTTTTTATCAGCGTTTGAAGCGCAGATGTTTAAGGTGAATAAATGACCGAAAAAGTACAGCTAAAACGTGATGTTAGTGCACTGAAAGGTGCATCCAAAGTATCTCGCATCCCTATAAAAATAATACCTAGCGAACCTAAACGCAAACCTGCTTGGATCAGAGCGAAAGCACCGAGTAGTCCTGAGGTCATTCGTTTAAAAGAACTGCTACGCGAAAATGAGCTACATACCGTATGCGAAGAAGCCTCATGCCCAAATTTAGGTGAATGTTTTACCCATGGCACCGCCACATTTTTGATTATGGGTAATATCTGTACTCGACGCTGCCCCTTTTGCGATGTCGCACATGGCAAGCCTGATCCTCTTGATGCCAATGAGCCTGAGCATTTAGCTAAAACGATTGCGGCTATGCAACTGAAGCATGTCGTCGTGACATCGGTGGATCGAGATGATTTACGAGATGGAGGGTCTACTCATTTCACCCAATGTATCGCTGAAATACGTAAACAATCACCCAATACGCGAATTGAAGTACTTGTTCCCGACTTTCGTGGACGTATGGATGTGGCTTTAGTTGAATTATCGAAATGCCCGCCGGATATTTTTAATCATAATTTAGAAAGTATTCCTCGCCTTTATAAAGCGGTTAGACCTGGTTCAGATTATCAATGGTCACTAGATTTGATTAAAAGGTTTCAGCAACTGCATCCCGAAGTGCCAACTAAATCGGGTTTGATGTTGGGACTTGGTGAAACGCTGGAAGAAGTACAGCAAGTAATGCAGGATTTGCGTGATCATGGTTGTCGGATGTTAACCTTAGGCCAATACTTACAACCCAGCCGACATCACTTGGCGGTAGAGCGTTTTGTAACACCTGCGGAATTTGATCAACTGGCCGTTGTTGCTAAACAGATGGGCTTTGAACATGTGGCTAGTGGGCCAATGGTTAGATCGTCATATCATGCTGATTTACAAGCGCAAGGAGAACACGTATCTTAGAGGGTAGTCTTTAAGAGGTTTATTGTTATGGCTTTAAAACGTAGAAGTTTTATTAAAACAGCAATTACTGCGGGTTCCTTGGCAATGCTACCTAAACTGGCATTAGCAGCTAAAAAGTCAGCTATATCGCAACGTGTAGTGGTTATTGGCGGTGGTTTTGCTGGTGCTACGGCGGCCAAATATCTCAAAATGTGGTCTCCTGGAACTGAGGTGATAATGATTGAGCGAAATGCTCAGTTTGTTTCATGTCCTCAGAGTAATCTGGTATTGAGTGGTAGCCGCACTTTGCAACAGCTTACTTATGATTACAATGGACTGGCCGATAAATATGATGTGAAAACGGTACAAGCTGAAGTGGTGGCGATTGATACCGAAAAGCAACAAGTAACGCTACATGACGGAGTTGTCGTGAGCTATGATCGTCTAGTCATTGCACCAGGTGTTGATTTTATTTATGACGACCTGCCGATGTTGGCAAGCCATGATGCCCAAAAAATTGTGCCCCATGCATGGAAAGCAGGTTCGCAAACTACAATATTAAAACAACAGTTAGTGAGTATGAAAAAAGGTGGAACCGTGATAATGACTGTTCCACCAACCCCTTTTCGCTGCCCGCCTGGACCTTATGAACGCGCATGTCAGATAGCGCTTTACTTAAAAAATCATAACCCTAGTGGAAAATTAATTATCTTAGATGCTAATGGTGATGTTGCCTCTAAAAAAGCCCTATTTAAAGGTGCATGGCAAGAGCATTATGCAGGCTTGATTGACTATGTCCCAAGTAGCATGATTGATAGTGTCAATGTAGCGAAATTAACGATTGATACTGAATTTAATCAATTTTCTGCGGATGTGTTAAATGTGATCCCACCACAAAGAGCAGGAAAAGTAGCTGAATTGGCGGGTGTCATCAATATTGACCAACGTTGGTGTGAGGTTGATTTTTTAACTTATGAATCAAAAGTTAAAAATAATGTGCATGTTATTGGAGATGCCGTACACGCCGTATTGCCTAAGTCAGGTCACATAGCCAATGCACAAGCAAAAGTGTGTGCGGCAGCAATAGCATCACTATTAGCTCAATCGGAGCCGGAACAACAACCTGTATTTAGTAACACGTGTTATAGCTTTATTGATGCTCAGCAAGCTGGCCATGTTGCAGCTGTATATCGTTATGATAAGCAACAGCAAGCTATGATAGCTATGCCGGGTGGTGGAGTATCAGACCAAGCTTCAATACTTGAGGGTGTATACGCAAATGCGTGGGCTAATAACATTTGGCATGATATCTTGAAATAGTATTTTTCGTGCTGAGGAATCTTGATGACATTTAACGGACAGGTATTCTTAGGGTATCAACTCCCTGAATTACTTGATGCTAAAATGACCAAAGGTATTCCTATAACCTTAAAACAGCTGGATTTATGGTTCAGCGGTTTGCCGTTATTAAATGTACGGCAGTTGTCTTCTCAAATTCCTCAATACATTTACAAAATTAATCGACTTCCGATACCAGATGCTCAACGATTTTTAATACTTGAACGTTTACGACCTACTGTCGATTATTTATACGATTCAATAGTCAAACAAATCAGAGGTAGAAACCTATATCTATCAAAAGAATATCGAGAATTTGAGCTCTTAACCAGAGAATTGATAATGGGGATGGCTCTTGGATATCAGCGCCTATTATTTAATATAGCTAAACAGAAACCATCTTTTTTTAGTCGCAACAGATATCGCTTATTAGCTCAAAGGACAATGTATTATTTAGGTGAACAAATTCGAGTTTCATACCTATTAAGTACGACTGTACCTAAAGAATTATGGAAAGATTTTAATGTAAGTTACGCTTTTTCTCTTTATTTCCGGTTAAATAATGGAAAAATAACAGATCAATTTGCATATCATCAGAATAATAAAGGCTCGATAGAAAATCTATATCATCGGATTTTATTGTTAGCAATTATTTCACCCTATAGCTTACGTAACGGAGAATTAGACCAAGTTTATTTTGGTTTAGAACCTTGGCTGAGCGACATTAAGCTGACGAGGACAATAAAAGAGCAAAATTCTGGGTATGTTCTTGAAATGCAGAGTGATATTGGACCTAGTTATGTAGATGAAATCAAACTGGGGAAAAAGTCACTAATAGTGGACAGTAGTAAGTTGCTCAATAAGCTACAAACATGGCTAGACTCTGGCATCGTGCCAAAATTAGCCGACAATAAAGCCATGTCTACTAAATTATTAAAACATCTTATCTCGAAGCTAGATGTGGTTAAACGGCCTGTTAGACAGCGTTTAGACTGTGATGGTGAGCAAGTAGAAGTTATCATCGGCTTGCAAGATATTCATGTTTTTTTAGAACATGTTAGAGCGATTGTTAGTGATAATACCGCTGACTTGCAACCTGATATCAATAAGGATGAAAGCGCAGAAGCTAATAATGGTTGGGGAAGACATCTTGAAAGCAGTTGGGATGCACATCAATTTTATGAATCTAGTGTCTCATCTATGCAATATAAGGCACAAAATCGTTCAGAAAAAAGAATGAAACCTTCCGTTAGACGGCATGATTTTACGATAGAAAATGAAAGTGAAACAAGTGTTTGTCTTAGCTGTAATAGCCTACATGGCAATGGTTTGTGCATTGGCGAACTAATGATAATAAGGCGGAATAATTCAGTTGCGTGGACGCTGGGTGTGGTTCTTTGGATGAGTTTGTCAGATAAAGAATTGAAAGTAGGGCTATATCTTTTGTCGACAAAAGTCGACTGGGTTACCGTAGAGAAAATGGGTACAAATGATGATGTATCGATTGATGCATTATGGTTAGCTGGCGACGAGCAGGATGATACACTTTTATTAACCCGCGCAGAATTTAAAACCGGTGATTATATTGAATTAAATCATCACGGTGAACGTTTATTGGTTACTCTGGCGGATGCTGTTTGGCATAGCGAAGGTTTTGCTCAATTTAAGTTCATAGTCAAAGGTACTGGCTAAAAATAAGCAATCAGCCAACCTGAGTATTTGATAGCAGACAGAGTAATATCACAAGATCTGATATGATTACGCTCATTTTAAAGCAATAGTGTTAGTCGCTTTATAATTTCTTCGAACACTAAGCTAAATAACATTTAATGAATTTTACGAGAGGTTGTTATGAGTGAGTTTTTACCAGGGCTAGAAGGCGTAGCCGCTACGCAGTCGGCAATATCATATATTGATGGTGATAAAGGCTTATTGTCTTATCGTGGTTATTCGATTGAAACTTTAGCGAAACATAGTACGTTTGAAGAAACAACCTTATTATTACTTCAGGGTGAGTTACCTACTACGGCTGAGTTGGCAGATTTTACGACGCAATTACGGGGTCAGTATCGAATTAAATATCACATTCGTGAAATGATGCGTCACTTCCCTGCTACTGGTCATCCAATGGATATGTTGCAAACAGCCGTATCCAGCCTAGGAATGTTTTATCCTGGTAATGAATGTCTAACGAGTAGTGATTCTTGCCAAGATCTTAATTACGTTCGAAATATGACTGTCAATATCATCGCATCAATGGCACCTTTAGTCGCCATGTGGGAGCATATGCGCCGAGGCTATGATCCTATTAATCCTCGCGAAGATTTATCGGTTGCTGAAAACTTGCTCTATATGTTTACAGGTAAAGACCCCGATCCTCTGATGGCTAAAATCATGGATGTTTGTTTGATCCTGCATGCCGAACATACCTTAAATGCCTCGACGTTCTCAGCCTTAGTCTCAGGTTCTACATTAGCCACACCTTATAGTGTTATTTCGGGTGCCATTGGTACATTGTCAGGTCCATTACATGGTGGTGCTAATTCTCGTGTAGTCGATATGCTCAAAGAAATTGGTAGTGCAGATAAAGCTGAAAAATGGATTGATAATGCGCTTGCTAATAAACAAGTAATTTGGGGTATGGGACATCGTGAATATAAAGTAAAAGATCCACGAGCGACCATATTGCATCAACTCGTTGCTGAATTGATTGAGGATCGAGGTAGTAGCTTAGATAGTACCTTTGAGACGGCGATGCGAGTAGAAGAAATTTGTGCAGACAGATTAGGCCACAAAGGTGTTTATCCCAATGTAGACTTCTATTCTGGCATTTTATATGCCGAAATGGGAATTCCAGCCGATCAATTTACTGCTCTGTTTGCTGTGGCACGTTCCGCTGGTTGGTTAGCTCACTGGAGAGAACAAATTTCTGATAATCGTATTTATCGTCCTACCCAAATTTATATTGGTAGTGGTGAGCGGGATTATATTCCAGCCATAGAACGATCTAGAAATTAGGCAATTATTGTTTTACTGGCTTCACCTTGTTGCTCTCGAACTAGCCGAGGAACAAGGTAGCCAGGCAACATCTTTCGAATCTGGGCTATCAATTTAATGCCATGCTGTTCTGAAACGTCAAAATGGCTAGCCCCACTGACTTTATCAAGCAAGTGAAGATAATAGGGTATTACAGCAACCTCACTTAGTCGTTCGCTTAAGTCGTATAAAGCTTGTGACGAGTCATTAATTCCTTTTAGCAACACCGTTTGATTAAGCAACTGGCATCCTGCTAAGCGTAATTTATTGAGCGCCTGGACAACAAATTCGTCAATTTCATTAGCATGATTGGCATGAATCACCATGACGACTTGTAGCTTAGTGTCGGCAATCCATGACAATAAGTGCTCATCTACGCGCTCCGGTAAAACTATAGGCAATCGTGTGTGTATACGCAGACGTTTAAGGTGAGGTATTTTTTCAAGATCATGCACTAAATTAACGAGCTTATTATCCGTTAATGACAGGGGATCACCGCCACTGAGAATCACTTCATTGATACTCAGATCTTCACTTATATTTTCCAGTGTTTGCTGCCACTGACTGGCAAGTGGGTTACTGTCACCATAAGGGAAATGCCGACGAAAACAATATCGGCAATGAATCGCGCAAGCGCCAGTGGTCAGTAATAATGCACGGCCTTGATATTTTTGTAATATACCAGGCGACGTCACCGCTAAATTATCACCAACCGGATCGGCAACAAAATTAGCGACATCAAAACCTTCATCTATAAGAGGGAAAACTTGTCTTAATAAAGGGTCGTCCTTATCTCCATGGCGCATTTTATTGATATAAGCCTGTGGTACACGCAGTGGAAAGTTTTTGATGGCATCAGCATCAATTGCTTGTAATTTATCTGACAAACCCAGTTGTGCGAGTAGGGCTGTAGGTTCTTTGACGGCATTAGCTAAAGCAGTTTGCCATGGTTGTTTTGTCACCAAGTTGTGTGATTGCGGTATCATAGAGGGCTTTAAAATTATTATAGACGTTGATCGTCCCCTAAAAGAGGTTGCCATGGCAAATTTTAGTACAAGCGAATTTAAATCAGGACTCAAAATCATGTTGGATGGCGATCCATGCAATATCCTTGAAAATGAATTCGTAAAACCAGGTAAAGGCCAAGCATTTAGCCGAGTAAAATTCCGCAATCTGAAAACAGGGCGCGTGAATGAGCGTACATTTAAATCAAATGAAAGCGCCGAAGGTGCCGATGTGATTGAGATGGAATTGGAATATTCATATACCGATGGCGAGTTCTGGCATTTTATGGACCCAACTACTTTTGAACAATATGCTGCGGATGCAAATGCTATTGCTGAATGTAAAAACTGGTTAAAAGAACAGTATGTTTACACAGTAACGCTGTGGGATGGTTCACCATTGGTCGTTGCTGCACCTAACTTTGTTAATCTAATTGTGGCTGAAACAGATCCTGGTTTGAAAGGTGATACATCAGGTGGTGGCGGTAAGCCTGCCACATTAGAAACGGGTGCCGTTGTACGCGTACCACTATTCATCGAGATTGGTGAATTATTACGCGTAGATACACGTAGCGGTGAATATGTTGAGCGAGCTAAAGTCTAGGCCGATTAGTTACTAATATGGCATATAATTGGCAGCCTACGGCTGACATAGCAACCATAAAACGGCGGGCACAGTATTTGGCTGATGTCCGCCGTTTTTTTGCTGAGCGCGACGTACTAGAGGTTGAGACGCCCATCTTATCGCTAGCGGCTCCTACGGCACCTTATATGGATAGTTTTACTACAGACTTCATGCCATTAGGTTCATCCTCTAAGCAAGCCTATTACCTACAGACCTCACCAGAATTTGCGATGAAGCGTTTACTCGCCGTAAATCTAGGTTCCATTTATCAAATAGCACACGTGTTTCGTAACGGGGAGCAGGGTAGGCTTCATTCGCCTGAATTCACCATGCTGGAGTGGTATCGACCTGAATTATCACTGATTCAACTAATGGATGAAGTGAACGCGCTAGTGCAACAAGTTTTTCACTTAAACTCTATTTTGCGTTTAAGTTATCGCGGCGTATTTGAATTTTATGCAAAACTGAATGTGTTGACCTGTTCTGACCAACAAATAGAACAGTGTGCTTTAGCGTTGATTACAGGCCTACCTATTGATTTAAAGCTTGATCGTGATGGTTGGTTGGAGTTATTGCTGAGTCATATTATTGAGCCTCGATTAGCGGCAATGAACTTAGCGGTGTTTATTTATGACTTTCCTGCATCTCAAGCGCAATTAGCTAAAATAAAAAAAGATGACGCTGGAAATGATGTGGCAGATCGTTTTGAACTTTATATCAAGGGTGTCGAGATCGCGAACGGATATAACGAATTATTAGATGCCGATGAGTTACAACGTCGCTTCACCGAAGATAATAAGCGGCGACAAGACCAAGCTATGGTTGAAATGCCCATTGATAATAATTTACTGGCAGCCATGAAATCAGGCATGCCAGAATGTTCAGGTGTCGCATTAGGTTTTGACCGAATTATAATGCTGGCCTTAAATAAACAAGATATTCAAGCAGTACAGAGTTTTACTTTCAGCCATTCTTAATAAAGAAATAAGCTCAAAGCTAGCGTCACTATAATTAACTATAACGGTTATTGAGCTAAAGTTTGGCTTACTTCTGCTACACTAGGATGTCCAGGATAATTTAATTCTAAGACGCGCAAGGCATCTTCAGATAAAGTGTCTAAACCCATTATTTTGTATGCTTTAGCCATAACCAACAAGGCTTCAGGCATTGCTGGAGTACGAGGATAATTTTCAATAACATATTTACCGCGATTAGCTGCGGCAAGATAAGCGCTACGCTTCATATAATAGTACGCAACATTGATTTCATGTTGAGCTAAACGGTTGCGTAAATATACAATGCGTTGTGAGGCATCTTCACTGTATTTACTATTTGGGTAACGATTTACTAGTGTCGTGAAATCTTGAAGAGCAAGAAGCGCTGAGCCAGGATCACGCTGTGTTTCATCACGTGGAATATATTTCTCCATAATGCCAATATCACGAGTGAAGTTAGTCAAACCTCGAAGATAGATTGCATAATCCATATTAGTATTTAATGGATAGACTCGCATAAAACGGTCAATGGTCGCTATGGCTGTTTCAGGGTCATCATCTTTATATTGCGCATAAGCTGATTCTAATAGTGCTTGTTGCGCATATTCACCGAAGGGAAAACGAGCTTCAAGCTGACCGTAATGTTGTAGCGCAGTACGGTAATCGCCGGCATCTAAGGCTGCTTTAGCTTCGGAATAAACACGTTCTACAGGCCAGTTTTCACCCGTCTTGACCTCATCTTTAGAAAAAAGTGAGCAACCAGAAGAAGAAACTAGGCTAATAATGAGGGGTATGTAATATTTTTTCATGTGCGTAGATTACGCTAGCTTACGATTGTTGGCAAAGCAGATTTAACCTTTTTTTGAAACGAATTTTTTAAAACGATCTTGAGTTAAGTGTAAAAATTGTAATCATGTACAATTAGCGGCTTAACAAATCATACATAAGCAGGAAAAAAATGTTACACACCGCTGTCACCCTAATTATGGGTCTGATATTTACATCTGCACACGCAACAACCTTTGAGTTGGACGACGCTAATACTCGGGTTGTTGGTCATAATCTCATTGTATATAGCCATCTCGAAGATACTTTGTTAGATATCGGACGCGCATTCGATGTCGGGTATAGCGAAATAGTAAGTGCTAATCCGGGTTTAGATCCTTGGTTGCCTGGTGATAATCAACGTGTTGTCGTTCCCAATCGTTTTATTTTACCGGATGCACCGCATGAAGGTATTGTGATTAATTTGGCTGAAATGCGGCTATATTATTATACAAAACCTAATAAAAATGAACGCCAAAAAGTAATCACCCACCCGATCGGTGTCGGACGTGAAGGCTGGACAACGCCTCTTGGCAAAACGCGGATTATTCAAAGAATAAAAGATCCGTCATGGACGCCTCCGGCATCAATAAAGGCAGAGCATCTTGCAAAGGGTAATCCCTTACCGAATGTTGTGCCCGCAGGATCAAATAATCCATTGGGTGCGTTTGCGATGCGTTTAGGAATGCCAGGTTATTTGTTACATGGCACTAATAAACCTTTTGGTGTGGGTATGCGAGTTAGTCATGGCTGTATTCGGTTGTATCCAGAAGATATTGAACATTTATTTGGGATTATTGCCGTTAACACACCCGTGGAAATTATATATCAGCCAGATAAGGCTGGATTGTTAGATGGTGAGCTTTATCTGGAAGCGCATGATGTGCAAAGAGATTTCGACCAACGCCAGGGTAACAACATGACATCTATGGTAACGGCTATCTTAAAAGCTCAGGATTCATTATTAAGTGATGCTGATTTTCCGTTTGCAGAAAGAATAGTAAGACTGCATAGCGGTATGGCAAGACGTGTTAATCAACCTGAAGAAGCCATTGTAAATGACGTTTGGTTTGTCCATACTGGCCTGACACAAAATGCAAAGAGAAAATTAGCAGAAGCATCCATGCGCTTAAATGTTAATGATTCTTTCTGGCCATTAAGACGGGCCGCTGAAGGGGAAGTTGTTCTTGGACCTTTCGATACACAGCAACAAGCTAATGAGCGGGTGATTGCGCTAAAACAGGTTACAGATATATTGGCATGGACTGCGCAAATATCAAGTGATGCATTGTGATCTTGCGCAAGTAATGCGCGTTATGACGGTGCCTGAGGCGTTTATTTTTGGCAAAAAAAGCCGGGATAAATCCCGGCTTTTCCTAGCGAAGAGCTTACTTGCTCATTGCTTTTTCGAACATACGATCGATTTTTGCGCAACATTCATCAACTGAGCTTTGAGCTGAATCAGCTGATTTTTGAGCGTTCAATGCTGCTAATTCTGCATCGCTAGCTGAACGTTGTGCTGTATCAGCCGTTGATTGAGCATTGTTTGCTGCTAATAATGCTGAATCAGCAGTAGATTGTGCCGCGCTTACAGATGATTTTAATGCATCCATTTCTGCAGTATTTGCACACGCAGTCAATAACGCTAAAGGAAGTACGATAGCACCTAATTTTGTCAATGATTTCATAACGAGTCTCCATAAGGAAAATATAAGTTTTTGTGGTTCAACTATATTGCTAAGAACAATATACATCAATAGGCTAGCAGGTATTATTTTGGCTGTCTAATGTCCTTTAACTTAAAGCTGATAAATATCGTGATTTATTGTTATAATGGTTTGTTTTAATAACCTCGTGATAATATATTTGTCACGAAAACGGTAGATAAAACCGTTTCACTCGCTCTGGAAAAAACTAGTCTATGCATCCTATGCTGAATATTGCCATTCGGGCAGCCCGTAGCGCGGGCAGTATCATCGTTCGTTCTTTACAACATGTTGAACATCTTGAGGTGACGACTAAAGGTCGCAATGATTTTGTTACTGACGTTGATCGTTTAGCTGAACAAGAGATCATTAATGCCATTAAGAAAGCTTATCCTGACCATGCCATTTTGGCTGAAGAGTCTGGAAAACAAGGCGATAATGAAGTTATGTGGGTGATTGATCCACTAGACGGTACGACTAACTATTTACATGGCTTTCCGCATTATTGCGTGTCAATTGCAGTGATGGTACGTGGTAAAACTGAACATGCAGTTATTTACGATCCATT
Source organism: Methylophaga sp. (assembly GCA_024636315.1). Taxonomy (GTDB): domain Bacteria; phylum Pseudomonadota; class Gammaproteobacteria; order Nitrosococcales; family Methylophagaceae. The sequence goes on along the minus strand of JAGXHJ010000060.1, from coordinate 2,644 downwards.
GCGTGATGAATTATTTTCTGCCAGCCGAGGTGGTGGTGCAAAACTTAACGATCGCCGCTTGCGTGTGACTAAGAAAAAAGAATTGGCAGGCACACTAATAGCAACAGGTTTTCCTTTTAAATATCCACAGCACTTAACGCCGTATCTAGCGACGTTTAATGCAGTTTTCCCGCAAGTTGCCGATGTGCGACGTGCAGGATCAGCTGCCTTAGATTTAGCCTATGTTGCTGCAGGACGCTTAGATGGTTATTGGGAAATTGGCTTGGAAAAATGGGATTTAGCTGCTGGCGTCTTACTCGTTGAAGAAGCTGGTGGTGTTGTGACTGATTTTGCCGGTGGTGACAATTATTTCAATCAAGGTAATTTGGTTGTAGGCAATCTGGCGATTCAGCAACAAATTTTAGATAGTATTACGCCACACTTAACTGAAGAGTTAAAAAAATAACGCTTAGAGTATTTAAATATTCTTACATTTATATGCTAATAGCATTCCTTTTTTATATGCAGAACTATATATGACAATTAATCTTAGAGAAATCAGCAAGTTGCGAAATATTGCTATCATCGCTCATGTCGATCACGGTAAAACAACCTTGGTTGATCAATTATTGCGCCAATCTGGCACATTCAGTGACCACGAAGAATTACAAGAACGTGTGATGGATTCAAACGATCTTGAAAAAGAACGTGGTATTACTATCCTTTCTAAAAACACGGCAATTCGTTGGAACGGCTACCACATTAATATTGTTGATACACCAGGTCATGCCGATTTTGGTGGTGAAGTAGAACGTGTATTATCGATGGTTGATTCAGTGTTGCTATTGGTTGATTCATCTGAAGGTCCGATGCCGCAAACTCGTTTCGTAACTCAAAAAGCCTTAGCTTTAGGTTTGAAACCGATTGTTGTTATCAATAAAATCGACAAGCCAAGTGCTCGTCCAGCTTGGGTTTTAGATCAAACATTTGATTTGTTTGCTAATCTTGATGCCACCGATGAACAGTTAGATTTTGAAGTTATTTACGCTTCGGGCTTGAATGGTTTTGCTGGTTTAGAAGAAACCGTGCGTGAAGGCGATATGGAACCTTTGTTCCAATTGGTTGTTGATAAAGTCAAAGCACCAGATGTTGATGTCAACGGACCTTTCCGTATGCAAGTTTCATCGATAGATTACAACAGCTATGTCGGCGTTATCGGTGTAGGCCGTATCGAACGTGGTACCGTTAAAACAAATACTCAGGTTACTGTTGTCGACGTTGAAGGCAAAACGCGTAATGGTCGTATCTTAACAGTGATGGGCTTTATGGGCTTGCAACGTGAAGAAGTACCGTTTGCTCAAGCGGGTGATATTATTGCCTTCACTGGCGTAGACCCACTTCATATCTCTGATACTTTGTGTGACCCATCTGAAGTTGAAGCTTTGCCGCCTTTATCGGTAGACGAACCAACTGTTACGATGACATTCCAAGTAAACAATTCACCGATGGCGGGTAAAGAAGGTAAATTTGTAACAACTCGTCAAATTAAAGAACGTCTTGATCGTGAATTGATTCATAACGTGGCTTTACGCGTTGAACAAATCCCAACAGATCCAGATAAATTCCGCGTATCAGGTCGTGGTGAATTGCACTTATCAGTGTTAATTGAAAACATGCGTCGTGAAGGTTTCGAAATGGGCGTATCACGTCCAGAAGTAATCATCCGTGAAATCGATGGCAAAAGACAAGAACCATTTGAAGCCGTAACTGCCGATGTAGAAGCTGAGCATCAAGGTTCAATTATGGAAAAATTGGGTGAACGTGGTGCTCAATTAACTGACATGGTGCCAGATGGTAAAGGTCGCGTACGTTTAGACTTCATCATTCCTTCACGTGGCTTGATTGGTTTCCGTACTGAATTCTTAACGGCAACTCAAGGCACAGGCTTAATTTTCAGTGTATTTGATCATTATGCACCCCTTAAAGTGGGTGACTTTGGTAAGCGTCAAAATGGTGTGCTAGTTGCTAATGGTATGGGTAAAGCGGTAGCGTTCTCAATCTTCAACTTACAAGAACGTGGTCGTATGTTTATCAGTCACAATGATGATGTATATGAAGGTATGGTTATCGGTATTCACTCACGCGATAATGACTTAGTTGTTAACCCTTTAAAAGGTAAACAACTAACCAACGTACGTTCATCAGGTACCGATGAAGCAATCAACTTAGTACCGCCTATTAAAATGAGTTTGGAACAAGCTTTAGAATTTATCGGTGAAGATGAATTGTTAGAAGTAACGCCAAAATCAATTCGTGTTCGTAAAAAATTATTACTTGAACATGAACGTAAAAGTGCATCACGTGGTAAATAAGCTTTCTTGAATTAATAATATTTAATTTAGCTAAATTAAAAGAGAAGGGCGTCTTTATTAGGATGCCCTTTTTTTATGTCTGTAATACACCAATGAGTGATAATAGTCAGTAAGGTCTAATCTTGAACTGCAGATATTGATTCTAGTATTAGCTAACCTCAACTCGGTTTAAGAACCAAGGGAACTAAAAAGCCTGTTTACCGATCAGATCTTTTACCACAAAGATTTTGACCAAAGGAAAACAGGCTTATGAACAAGTTAACTGAAGTATTCTGTGATGTCGATGACAAGGT
>JAGXHJ010000004.1 GCA_024636315.1 Methylophaga sp. | reverse complement strand
TACCATCACGCACTTTACTATGGCGTAATTCCAATGCTGCTTTTAGTTCGGGACTTAGGGTGATTTGAGGCATGTAGCTAGCATGATCTTCCTAGGGTGAAAATGCAAGCTCAATCTGCATCTTCAATGATCACGGGTATAGTATTGGTGTATTTTGTTGATATATCAGTGGTTAAGTTCATTATCATATCCTTTTGTTCTTGAACATTATTTTACACTGCTTATAGGGGAATAGTATTAATGTATGTTAGTCCCATAATTAAAAGGATGCGCGGTTATTGTGTAACTGTATTTCTTAGGTGCTACAGTAAATATCATGATGACCAAGCACGAGATTGTTTACAAAATAATAGATATTTTATCTTGGCGTGAGTCAGAAAAAGTTAGGTTATAAGTTTAGAATACCAAGAGGTGATATTTTCATTATTATGAGAATTGTGGAATTTTAATGTATTCATACAGTTTGGTAAGGATATAGTACAATTTATGCTAATTTAGTCTTAATGAGTTATTACTTTATTTATAAGTGGATTTTCCGATAATGAATTTACCAACACTTCGCCAGCTAGAGTATTTGACCGCCGTAGTAGAACTCAAGCACTTTGGCCGAGCTGCCGAGCGCTGTTTTGTGACTCAGTCAACATTGAGTGCAGGTATCCAAGATCTTGAATGCGTTTTAGGTATTCCATTGTTAGAGCGAACCAACCGTAAAGTAATGCCAACAGCTTTAGGGATAGAGATTGCTTCACGATCCCAACAGATCTTGTCTTTATCGGCTGATTTAGTGGATTTAGCACGCTCAGAGAGTGATCCACTGAAAGGTAGAATACGTATAGGTGTGATCCCCAGCATTAGTCCCTTTTTGTTGCCAAAAGCATTACCATCGATCCGCAAACAATTACCTTTACTTGAATTAGTATTGATTGAAGAGCAATCAGAGCGCTTATTAACAAAACTAAGATCAGCGGAGATCGATTTGGCAATTTTAGCTTTTCCATTCGATATCGGTGACTTGAGCCACCAAATTTTTGCCGAGGAACAATTCTGGGTAGCAATGCCTAAAAATCATCCCTTAGCATTGAGGGACAGTGTTCAGGTGACGCAATTACCCGCTCAAGATTTGCTATTGTTAGCCGAAGGCCATTGTTTACGAGAACATGCACTGAGTGCTTGTATGCTACCTACAACAACAGATAGAGCAACCTTAGAAGGCACGAGTCTTTATACATTAATAGAAATGGTGGCAGGTGGTTTAGGAATTACATTAATACCTGAGATGGCAATTAATACAGATATGGTACGTCATGCAGACATATGTTTAAGGCCACTTGATGTAAAAGAAACCAAGCCAATGCGAGAAATAGGCTTGGTTTGGCGACCTAGCTACCAACGATTAAATACCTTGGATTTACTAGCTAAAAGTTTTGCCAATGCTCTTACAAAATAGCTTAAATGATACGAGGAAAATATCTAGGCTTATCATAGATGCATGCTTGTCAAAAATGTGGTAAAAACAGTATTAAATCATGAACTATCGATAGCAATTTATCATCATAATGAACGCTAATGAGTTTTACTCTTAATTGATGACTCGTCTTTCTAACTCAGGATAAAGGAAACTTGCCAAATGAAGGCTTCAGATCTATTTGTGAAGGCATTAGAAAATGAGGGGGTCGAATTTATTTTTGGCATCCCTGGTGAGGAAAATTTAGATTTTCTAAACTCACTACAGCACTCATCGATCAAACTCATTCTTACGCGACACGAGCAAGGTGCTGGTTTTATGGCCGCAACTTATGGGCGCTTAACGGGTAAGCCGGGAGTATGTTTATCAACTCTGGGCCCAGGAGCGACTAATTTAGTTACTCCTGCTGCTTATGCGCAGTTAGGTGGAATGCCGATGTTAATGATCACCGGACAGAAACCCATTAAGACGAGCAAGCAGGGGCAGTTTCAGATTATTGATGTTGTCAGCATGATGCATCCAATTACCAAGTACACAAAACAAGTGGTGCATGGTAATAATATTTCAGGAATAGTGCGAGAAGCTTTTCGTATCGCCATGGACGAACGTCCTGGGGCCGTTCATATAGAATTGCCAGAAGATATTGCTGCAGAAGAAGTGCATGATCATCTCTTCACTGTGGCAAGAATAAGACGTCCCGACGCTGATAATAATGCCATTAAAGATGCTGTTGATATGATTAAAGCCGCCAAAATGCCACTGTTATTGGTTGCGGCAGGAGCAAATAGGAAGCGAGCTAGTAAAGCACTAACAAAATTCATTGAGAAGACGGGTATTCCGTTTTTTAATACTCAAATGGGCAAAGGGGTAATCGATGAGCGCCATTATAACTATTTAGGTACTGCGGCACTATCTGATAATGATTTTCTGCACTGTGCGATTGACAGAGCAGATTTGATTATAAATGTTGGTCATGATGTTATTGAGAAGCCACCATTTTTCATGAAAGATGGCGGCCCCAAAGTTATTCATGTTAATTTTAACTCGGCACAAATCGATCAAGTTTACTTTCCACAATTAGATGTGGTGGGCGATATCGCCACAACGGTTAACCGACTTCGAGATGCGCTTACACGACAGCCACATTGGGATTTTACTTATTTTTATCGGGTTAAAGATGAAGTAAGATTCCGTTTGTCCAAATACAGTGAAGATGAACGCTTTCCTATTTTACCGCAAAGCGCAGTGAAAATTATTCGTGAAGAATTAAATGAAGATGGCATTGTTACTCTAGACAATGGTATCTACAAAGTATGGTTTGCTCGTAATTACCTATGTTATGAAAATAATTCATTATTGCTGGATAATGCCTTGGCAACCATGGGCGCGGGCTTGCCTTCTGCCATGATGGCAAAACTAATCAACCCCGATCGCAAGGTTGTGAGTGTCTGCGGTGATGGAGGGTTTATGATGAACTCACAAGAAATGGAAACGGCAGTGCGCTTGAATCTTGATCTGGTGGTGATTATTTTAAACGACAATGCTTACGGTATGATCAAATGGAAGCAACAAGGCATGGGATTTGAAAATTTTGGGCTTGATTATGCTAATCCTGACTTTGTGAAATATGCTGAAAGTTATGGTGCTACAGGCCATCGTCCTACGAGCCATCAAGAATTTCAAGACACACTCAAACTGGCGCTTAATTCCAAAGGCGTACATTTAATTGATGTGGCTGTGGACTATTCACTGAATCACGTAATTTTAAATCAGAGTCTTAAAAAAAAAATCTGTATTTTATAAAGGCAATAATTATGGAAACCACCATTCAACATTTCCCGTTGATGATCGCAGGGCTGTCTAAAACACGCTCGGAATCTTTTGAAGTTACATCACCCTTCGACGGCACCTTGTTAGGGACAGTCGCTAAGGCCGATGAGAGTGATATCGATTATGCACTAGGCACCGCGAGCCGTTTATTTGCTGACCGTGCTAATTGGTTACCGAAGGCTGAACGTATAGCTATCCTTGAACGTTCTATTGCGCTTATGGAGCAACAGGCCGAAAGCTTAGCCCTTGGTTCTGCTCATGAAGGCGGTAAACCGCTGATGGATTCACACGTTGAAATGGTTCGTTGTATCGATAGTATTCGTCTTTGTGCTGATACCTTACGCCATGATGTGAGTAAGCCGGTGCCTATGGGGGCGAATGCTGCCTCGCAACATCGACTGACTATCATGAATAAAGAGCCTATCGGTGTCGTCGTCGCGGTGAGTGCATTCAATCATCCCTTGAACTTAATTGCGCATCAAGTCGGTCCGGCTATAGCGGCGGGTTGTCCGGTTATCGTCAAGCCGGCTGAAAATACTCCATTGTCATGTTTCCGCTTAGTTGAAATTTTTCATCAAGCGGGTTTACCTGCGCAATGGTGTCAGGTGGTAATGCCTGAAAATCATCAAGTGGCAGAAAAACTAGTCACCGATCCTCGGGTCGCATTTTTCAGCTTCATTGGTAGTGCTAAAGTAGGTTGGTATTTACGATCTAAGCTGGCTGCTGGCACTCGCTGTGCATTAGAACATGGCGGCGTTGCGCCTGTTATTATGGCAGAAGATGCCGATGTTGCTGCTGCCATACCTGGACTAGCTAAAGGTGGTTTCTATCACGCAGGGCAAGTCTGTGTATCAGTGCAACGACTTTATGTTCACGAGTCTATAGCCCGTGATGTGGCCACGCGTTTAGTAGATGCGGCAAAAAATATGGTGGTCGGTGATCCTTTGTCAGCTAAGACTGAAGTAGGACCATTAATTAGAAGCAGTGAAGTGGCTCGTGTTGATAGTTGGGTCAAGGATGCTGTCAGTGATGGCGCTGAATTGCTGTGTGGTGGGCACTCACTTCCGAATAACTGTTATGCACCAACAGTGCTTTATAATCCAAGCAATGACAGTCAGATTTCTCAGGCAGAAATCTTTGGCCCCGTGGTTTGTATCTATCCATTTAATGATTTAGATCAGGCTGTTGCGGCTGCCAATTCGCTTAATGTTGCTTTTCAAGCCTCGGTATATAGTCAAAATATGAATACCTCAATGTACGTTGCTAATCGATTAGATGCCTCTGCAGTGATGATCAATGAACATACAGCATTTCGTGTCGACTGGATGCCTTTTGCTGGCTTGAAACATTCAGGGCTAGGCACTGGCGGTATTCCCTACACTATGGAAGATATGCAAGTCGATAAGATGATAGTCATTACCTCTAAAGGTATTAGTTAGTTGGAGTAAACAGCGCATCATTGTGAGTTATCAAGTTTCAACATCATGGCAAGAATTGCTGGCAGGTAATGAGCTAATTGACTCTGCCAAGTGCGTGTTGGCTGGGAGTGATTATGTCGCCCAGTGGGGGGGGCGTCATCCCGAACGTGCTTCAGAGCTTATTATGTCAGGCGATTTATTCCGCGTTTATGATGCCGAGAACTTCTCTCAACAATTAACACGCTTACTGAAAAATGTGGCTGATGAGACGACGTTGCATCAACAATTACGCTATTTCCGGCAACGTGAAATGGTGCGGATTATTTGGCGAGATTTGGCGGGCTGGGCTGATTTAGCTGAAACGGTAGGTGAATTATCTGCATTGGCCGATGCCTGTATTCAACAATCCCTGACGATCTTACATCAGTGGCTGGCGGCTGATTTTGGTGAGCCAGCCAATGACCAACTAGAAGATCAGCAGTTGATCGTGTTGGGCATGGGTAAATTGGGTGCTGGTGAGCTAAATTTATCGTCAGACGTGGATTTGATTTTTGTTTATCCAGATGCTGGTCAAACTCATGGCGGCCGGCGTAGTTTAAGTAATGAAGAATTTTTCACTCGTTTGGGTCGAAAGTTAATTCAGTCCTTAGATAATGTCACTGTTGATGGTTTTGTGTTCCGCGTTGATATGCGATTACGACCATTTGGTGAGAGTGGGGCGCTGGCGGCTAGCTTTGGTGCCATGGAAGATTATTACCAAACGCAGGGGCGGGAGTGGGAACGCTACGCGATGATTAAGGTGCGCCCAATTACCGGTTCAGAAGCTGGGAAGACAGAATTGATGGACTTGCTTCAGCCCTTTGTTTATCGACGTTATTTAGATTATGGCGTCTTTGATTCATTGCGTGAAATGAAGAGCATGATCGCAGAGCAACTGCAGCATAAAGGCATGGAGGACAATATTAAACTCGGTGCTGGTGGTATTCGTGAAATCGAATTTATAGGTCAAGTATTCCAGCTTATTTATGGCGGTCGAGACAAACCTTTACAGCAACGTCCAATTTTGACTATTTTAGATTTACTAGCCGAGCGAAATTGCCTAACGGCCTATGTGGTAAAAGATTTAAAGGCGGCTTATGACTTTTTGCGTCGCACTGAGCATCGGATTCAAGCATGGGCAGATAAACAAACACATTTATTACCTAAAGATGATGCTGGGCGGGTGCGTATTGCAAGCTTAATGGGCTTTACTGACTGGGATGGTTTTGTTGTTGAGTTAGTTCATCACCGTCAACTGGTGCAAAGTCATTTTGAGCAGTTATTGACCTCCCCCCAAGCTGATGACACACCAATACAGAGTGTTTCTTTATTTAGTAGTAGTGATGAAGATATTTTAAAGTACCTACAGCAATTGGGTTTTGCTGATCCTGATGCTTGTCTAATAGAGTTAACGGGCTTATTAAACAACCATGTTTGTCGTAATTTAAGTCATACCGGACTGGTTCGTTTACAAAAGCTTTTGCCGTTATTGATCCAGGCAGCGGCCAATATGACCAATGCTAATGATTGTCTGTCACGATTGATGTCGCTGATTGAATCGATCATGCGTCGTTCAGCTTATATGGCCTTATTGGTCGAAAACCCGTTGGCATTATCGCAACTTATTAAATTGTGTGCGGCAAGTCCATGGATCAGTAGTCAGTTAACACGTTTCCCTGTGTTGTTAGATGAGTTACTCGATCCGCGAAGTTTGTATGCGGTGCCAGATCGACAACAGCAAACAACGCTGTTAATGCAGACATTGAGTGCCGCTAATAATGATGACTTAGAACAGCAAATGAATCTGCTACGAGAGTTTAGACAAGCGGCAACCTTGCATGTCGCGGCGGCTGATGTAACTGATTTATTACCGTTGATGCGGGTGGGCGATCAGTTAAGTGAGCTTGCAGAAATTCAATTGGAACAGGTCTTTAAGTTGTCATGGGCACATTTGGTAGCAAAACATGGCCGACCACCCTGCACGCAAAGCGATGATATTAATGAATGTGGTTTTACAACATTAGCGTATGGCAAGTTGGGTGGCTTGGAATTGGGTTATGGCTCTGATCTTGATTTAGTGTTTATTTATGACGATACGCGAAATCAAGGTGATACCGATGGTCCAAAACCCATTAATGCCTTAATGTTCTATATTCGTTTGGCACAAAGGATGATCAATTTCCTTAATACGGTGACATCTAGCGGCATTTTGTACGAAACTGATATGAGATTGCGACCAAATGGCGATTCGGGATTACTGGTGGCCAGTGCATCAGGCTTCGCAGAATATCAAACCGATGACGCATGGACATGGGAGCATCAGGCCTTAGTTAGAGCGCGATGTGTTGTTGGTGACACCCTTTTGGCGCAACAAGTGACCGCTATTCGTCAACAAGTACTAGCAAAACAGCGTGATCAGCAACTATTGGCAGTGGAAGTCAGTGATATGCGTGCTAAAATGCGCGGTCAATTAGATAAAACTACAGAACAGTGTTTTGATCTTAAGCAAGGTATCGGTGGTATCACTGATATTGAATTTATGGTGCAATATGCTGTTCTAGCGTGGTCAACTACCTTACCTGAGTTATTGATTTATACCGATAATATCCGGATTTTAGACGCATTAGTGACCACGGGTAAATTAAGCGAAGAAGATGGCACGTTGTTGGCAAATGCGTATCGTCTTTATCGCAAACTGGCAAATCACTGTGTTTTGCAGGAGATGCCGACAGTTGTGACCATTGCGGAGGTGAGTGAATTTCAACCTCGTGTGAAGGCGCTTTGGGCGCAATGGTTAACAGAAACTTAATATAATATGTTTAACGAAAGATAAAGTAGGGTAATTATGGCTATACCAACAACAATGGCTGATCGTGATGGTGTTATCTGGGTAGATGGCGAAATGGTACCGTGGCGAGAAGCAAAAGTTCATGTATTAACACACACCCTGCATTATGGTATGGGTGTCTTTGAAGGTGTTCGCGCCTATAACACTTCACAGGGCCCCGCTATTTTTCGCCTGCAAGAACATACTGATCGCTTGTTCCGTTCAGCTAAAATCTTGGGTATGGGCATGCCGTATAGTAAAGAAGAGCTAAACGAAGCACAGCGCGCAGTGGTTCGTGAAAACAATCTTGAATCAGCGTATCTACGCCCGATGTGTTTTTATGGCAGTGAAGGCATGGGTATTCGTGCTGATAACTTGAAAACACATGTGATGGTTGCGGCATGGGAATGGGGTTCATATTTGGGTGCTGAGAATATGGAAAAAGGTATTCGTATCAAAACGTCTTCATTCACGCGCCATCATGTCAATATCGCAATGTGTAAAGCTAAAGCAAATGGTAACTACATGAACTCTATGCTGGCCTTACAAGAAGCTGTTCAGTGTGGTTATGACGAAGCATTATTGCTTGATGCGACGGGTTTTGTAGCTGAAGGCAGTGGCGAAAACTTCTTTATGGTACGTGATGGCGTGTTGTATACACCAAGCATTACGGCGGCTTTAGAAGGTATTACTCGTGCGACGATTATGACTTTAGCTGAAGATATTGGTTTGAAGGTGGTTGAAAAGCAAATCACTCGCGATGAAGTTTATATAGCAGATGAAGCCTTTTTTACTGGCACAGCAGCCGAAGTTACGCCCATTCGTGAATTAGATAATCGCACTATCGGCAACGGTGGTCGAGGTCCAATTACCGAACAATTGCAAAGCATGTACTTTGACCAGGTTTATGGTCGTAGTGATGTCTATAAAAACTGGAATACACCGGTAAAGTAGTTTAATAAGTTGAAGATGTTATTCAATTTATGATGGTTAAAAATTTAGAGGTAAAGTTTAATGGCAGGTCATAGTAAGTGGGCAAATATCCAGCATAGAAAAGGTGCACAAGATGCCAAGCGCGGCAAATTGTTTACTAAATTTATCCGTGAAATTAGTGTTGCAGCCAAAGAAGGCGGCAGTGATCCTATCAATAATCCACGTTTACGAACTGCCATTGATAAAGCCTTAAGCGGCAACATGACGCGTGATGTGATTGAGCGTGCGACTAAACGCGGCGCAGGCGAGCTTGAAGGTGTGACTTACGAAGAAATTCGTTACGAAGGTTACGGTCCAAGCGGTATTGCCATTATGCTAGATTGCTTGACGGATAATAAAAATCGCACCGTTGCTGAAGTACGTAATGTATTTAGTAAACGTGGCGGTAATATGGGCACTGATGGCTCAGTTGCATACCTGTTTAACAAAAAAGGCATTATAAGTTTGCCAGCAGGTACCGATGAAGATGCCGTTATGGAAGTGGCATTAGATGCCGGCGCAGAAGATATTGTCACTAATGATGATAGTTCGGTTGATGTATTTACCAGTTCTGAAGACTTTGATGCGGTAAAAGAAGCGTTAATCGTTGCAGAGTTAGTACCTGTATCTGCCGAGGTGACTATGCACCCAGAAACAACCGCTAGTTTAGATGTGAATGATGCTCGTAAGGCAATGGCCATGATCGAAGCTTTTGAAGATCTTGATGATGTGCAAAATGTTTATTCTAATGCCGACTTCTCTGATGAGGTAATGGCGCAGTTGGATGAAGATTAAAAATCTTCATTTAATATGTCACGGATCTTAGGTATTGATCCTGGCTCGCGAAAGACGGGCTTTGGCATCATTGAGCTAGATGGTCGAAAAATAAAACATGTGATTAATGGTCGTTTGATGGTTGGTGATGGTGATTTTCCCGGCCGTTTAAAACAAATATTTGAAGGTTTAACGGATATTATTCTCCGTTATCAGCCAGATATGATGGCGATAGAAAAAGTGTTCTTACATAAAAATGCTGATTCTGCCCTAAAACTGGGCCAGGCACGCGGAGCTGCAATTTGTGCTGGGGTGAGCCAAAATCTCACCGTTCACGAATATACGGCAACGCAGATAAAAAAAGCAGTTGTGGGTAACGGTCACGCTCAAAAGGAGCAAGTCCAATATATGATGTCGCTTATTTTAACCTTGCCGGAAGTACCCGTCGAAGATGCTGCTGATGCTTTGGCTTGTGCCATAACGCATGCAAACTTTGCCGCAGTCGGCGGTAGTCAAGCAAGTAAGTTACCAGAAGGTATGCGTACTTCTCGTCGTGGAGGTCGCTACAGCCGATGATTGGTCGTTTACGCGGGATTATTTTAGAAAAACAAGCGCCTGATTTGGTGCTAGATGTGCAGGGTGTTGGCTATGAAGTCGCCGCGCCGATGTCGACATTTTGTAGCTTGCCGGCTATCAATGAAGAAGTCTCATTATTTACCCATTTAGTCGTTCGTGAAGATGCCCAGTTATTATATGGTTTTGCTACTACGCGGGAGCGCTTGTTATTTCGTAGCTTGCTAAAAGTAAATGGTGTAGGAGCAAAGTTAGCGCTTACTATTTTGTCGGGTAGCGATGTCGATGATTTCTCTCGTAGCGTACAAGAAGGCGATGCGGATAGCCTGACGCGCCTGCCTGGTGTGGGTAAAAAAACGGCAGAACGTTTGATTATTGAAATGCGTGATCGCCTTAAAGATATCAGCGGAGCGATGGGCCTAAAACCGGTCGTCTCAGCGGCCGCAAGTTTAGCTGGTGCAAAAGATGAGGCGATAGAAGCGTTGATTTCACTTGGTTATAAACCGATAGAAGCCGATAAAATGATTCGCGTTCTAGACAGTGATGGTCTGACGACGGAAGAGCTTATTCGCCTAGCCTTACAGAGAAAATAAGTCATGGAAGATGAACGTTTTGTAAATGCTACCGCCAAAATGAATGAAGAATATCAAGACAGCGCGATTCGTCCTGCGACCTTAAAAGATTATATCGGTCAGCCAGCGGTAAGAGAGCAAATGGACTTATTTATTACGGCAGCTAGAAATCGTAAGGAGGCCTTGGATCACACTTTGATTTTTGGTCCACCGGGATTAGGTAAAACGACTCTGGCCCATATTATTGCTAATGAAATGGGCGTGAATCTTAAACAAACTTCCGGGCCGGTATTAGAGCGACCAGGTGACTTAGCCGCGCTACTCACCAATCTTGAACCTAACGATGTGTTGTTTGTTGATGAGATTCATCGTTTAAGTCCAATTGTCGAAGAAGTCCTGTATCCCGCAATGGAAGATTATCAGTTAGATATCATGATTGGCGAAGGGCCAGCCGCCCGTTCAATTAAACTTGAGTTGGCACCCTTTACGCTGGTGGGTGCGACGACGCGAGCAGGCTCACTAACATCGCCCTTACGTGATCGTTTTGGCATTGTGCAGCGACTCGAATTTTATTCTAGTGAAGATTTAAGTACCATCGTTCAGCGTAGCGCTCGTATTTTTGGCGTGAAGCTTGATATTAGCGGTGCAAATGAGATTGCTCGACGGTCACGCGGTACGCCACGGATTGCCAATCGCTTGTTACGCAGAGTGCGCGACTATGCAGAAGTAAAATTTAATGGCGATATTACCGCTGAAGTTGGCAGACAAGCGCTAAACCTACTTGACGTCGATGATAATGGTTTTGATATGCTAGATCGTAAATTATTACGCGCGATTATTGAAAAGTTTGATGGCGGTCCAGTTGGGGTAGATAATCTTGCCGCCGCAATCGGTGAAGAGCGTGGCACTATTGAGGATGTTTTGGAGCCATTTTTAATCCAAGAAGGATTTATTATGCGAACGCCACGGGGACGTGTAGCGACCAAGCGAGCGTGGCTACATTTAGGTTTAACGCCAAATAATGAATGAGAATGATTTACTTTGAATTACTTTGAATGGCCCATCCGAATTTATTATGAAGATACTGATAGCGGAGGTGTCGTTTATCATTCAAACTATCTCAACTTCATGGAACGTGCGCGTACTGAATGGCTAAGATCCTTAGGCTTTGAGCAAGATAAATTAATCTCAGACCATCAGTGTTTGTTTGCTGTACATTCTATGCAATTAAACTTTCGTCGCCCTGCGCGCTTTAATGATGCGTTGTTGATTCGTTCACAGTTAGTTAGAGCGGCAGGTGCTAGTATGACGTTTGAACAAAAAATTTTTCGCATTGATGAACTGTTGTGCGAAGCGACAGTCAAAATTGCTTGTTTAGATTCCAACAGGTTTCGACCAATGTCGATTCCCCCCTTTATTTTGATGGAGATACAAGGTGAACGCTGATCTTTCTTTAGTGACCCTTATTGCAGAAGCCAGCTTGCTGGTTAAATTAGTGATGCTGATATTATTGTTAGTTTCCATATATTCGTGGACGATTATTTTTAAAAAGCGCAGTGAGTTGCGGCTGGCAGTACGTGATGCTGATGCATTTGAAGACAAATTCTGGTCAGGCAATGAATTAAATCGCTTATATGAAGATATTTCAGCACGGCCTCACATTAGTCGAGGCATGGAAGGGATATTTGAAGTAGGCTTTAAAGAGTTCGTGCGACTTAAAAAATCAGATCCTGCCTCAGCGGCCGTGCTGGATGGTGCTCAACGTGTAATGCGTATATCACTTGCTCGTGAAATTGATCGCCTAGAAGAGACCTTACCTTTTCTGGCAACAGCGGGTTCAACGAGTCCTTATATCGGCTTATTCGGTACAGTATGGGGAATCATGAATTCATTTCGCGCCCTTGGCGAGGTTCAACAAGCCACATTAGCGATGGTAGCGCCAGGTATTTCTGAAGCACTTATTGCTACTGCAATGGGCTTGTTTGCAGCTATTCCTGCAGTAATTGCTTACAACCGTTATTCCCATAAGGCTGAACGATTGATTAATCGTTACGATAACTTCCTAGAAGAATTTTCTTCTATCTTACACCGCCAACATAGTTAATCGCGAGTTAGACTCATGGCCGTTAATAATAAAAGACAACGTCGTAAACCGATGGCTGAGATCAATGTAGTTCCTTACATTGATGTTATGTTGGTACTGCTGATTATATTTATGATCACGGCACCGATGCTTACCCAAGGTGTAAAGGTCGATTTGCCCGAAGCCGCGGCTAATGCCGTCGTCCCTCCAGACGACAATAGTGAACCTTTGGTGGTTTCCGTCGATGCAGATGGTTATTTTTACCTAGCATTTGGTGATAAGCAAGATCAACCCATTGATGCGCAGGAATTGCAGGTCAAAGTGGCAGCCGTGTTACGCCGTAGCCCTAAAACACCCGTGATGGTAAAAGGTGATAATGCCGCTAATTATGGACAAGTTGTGACCGTAATGGCCTTGTTACAACTAGCAGGAGCGCCTAGTGTAGGTTTAATTACTAAGCAACCTGAAATAACCGCAGCACACTAATTACTAATGAAAAATACATTCGTAGAAAATATTACCGCTGGCAGTTTTTCATTGCTGTTGCATATCGTATTACTGGGCTTATTTGTGCTTGGGATGGATTCGCAATCGGTCCCGATATCTATTGCGCAACCGGAACAAGTTGAGATTGTGCAAGCAACGATGATGGATGAAACTAATATTCTTCAAGAAATGGTACGCCAGCAAGAGCTTGAAGATAAAAAACGCAATGATGAACAAGCAAGGCAAAACCTTGTTCAACAGCGCCTTGAAGACACGCAAAAGGAATTAGCGCGTAAAGAGTTAGAGTATCAAGACCAGCAAGAGCGTGCCAAGATCGAACAGCAACAACGTGAAACCAAGGTTAAGCAAGAACAAGAAAAAATTGCAAAATTAGAGCAAGATCGTAAGCAGGAAGAAATTAAACAACAACAAGCGATAGCTGAGCGTAAAATTGCGGAAGAAAAACGGAAAAAAGCTGAGCAAGAGAGGAAAGTCGCTGAAGAAAAACAAAAACAAGCTGAGCAGGAACGTAAGCACGAAGAAGAGCTAAAAAACAAAGCTGAACAAGAACGTAAAGCGGCGGAAAAGAAAAAGCAACTGGCGGAGGCTGATCGTAAAGCTGAAGAAGATCGCAAGCTTCAGGCAGAAAAAGAACGCAAAGCAGAAGAAGGTCGTAAGCTTAAAGCTGAAGCGGATCGTAAAAAAGCCGAAGAGTTAAAGCTTAAAGCTGAAGATGCACGTAAGGCAGAAGAAGCGCGTAAAGCCGAAGCGGAACGACAAGCACAAATTGCCGAAGCTGATAAATTGCTACAAGCTAGCTTAGCATCTGAAGAGCAGGAACGAGAATCAAAGCGAATTGGAGATGTGGTTAATCAAAATATATCAATGATTCAGCAGCGAATTAAACGTAATTGGTTACGACCTGGCATAGCTGAGACGGGGCTACAAAGTACCTTGCGCGTAACCTTGTTGCCGAGTGGTGATATAAAACAAGTAGTGGTGGTAAAAAGCAGTGGTAATGCAATCTTTGATCGCTCGGCAGAATCAGCTGTTTATAGAGCTGCGCCATGGCCTCAACCAGCAGATCCAAAAGCCGCGGCTGCTTTACGCGATTTTCAATTTATTTTTAAACCTGAGTAAGAGGGTAACGTAATGACCAAACGATGGTTAATTGCACTAGGATTATTAGCTTCAGTATTATCTTGGCAAGCACATGCTGAATTAGTAATTGAAATAACCGGTGGCTCAGAAGCCGCATTACCTATCGCATTGGTGCCATTTGGCAGTGAAGGCTTTACCGCACCATTAGATATGTCAGAAGTTATTCGTAATGATTTAGCGGGTAGTGGTCGGTTTGCACCGCTACCAAAACAAGATCTGATCTCTCAGCCGCATGAACAAGCAGAAGTTAATTTTGCTGATTGGCGTTTATTACGGTCGGAAGGATTGGTGATTGGTAAAGTAAGTAGCGTTGATGGGCAAACTTATGACGTGCAGTTTCAATTATTTGATGTATATAAAGCGCAGCAGCTGGTAGGTAAACGCTATCAAGTACCCGCGTCAGGCTTACGTCGCTTAGCTCATCAGATAGCTGACCAAGTATATCAGGCATTAACCGGTGAAATCGGTGTGTTTGCTACTCGATTGGCTTTTGTAACGGTGATTAACAATGCTGATGGTAGTAAGCGCTTTGCCTTACAAGTCTCCGATGCCGATGGTGCTAATCCACGGACGGTATTGCAATCTAAAGAACCAATTATGTCGCCAAACTGGTCTCCAGATGGTGATCGTTTAAGTTATGTATCATTTGAAAATGGTAAGACAGAGGTCTTTGTGCAGGAGATGACCAGTGGTCGTCGTGATTCGGTTGCAGCATTTAAAGGTATAAATAGCGCGCCATCGTGGTCACCTGATGGTAAAAAATTAGCGTTAACTTTATCGAAGGGTGGTAATCCAGAGATCTATGTATTGGAATTAGCATCTGGAAATTTATCGCGAGTAACCCATAACTCACAGTCTATTGATACTGAGGCTGTATGGTTACCAAATAGTAATAACCTTTTGTTTACCTCCGATCGTGGTGGTCGACCACAAATTTATAAAGTATCAGTGGATGGCGGTACGGCATCACGGGTAACATTTGAAGGAAACTATAACTCATCACCAGATGTGTCACCTGATGGCCGTTTTTTGGCGATGGTACATGGTATAAGTGGTAAGTATTATATTGCAGTACAAGATTTAGCCTCAGGGGCTGTTCAAGTCTTGACTGAAACGGGGCGTGATGAATCACCGAGCTTTGCGCCTAATAGCCGTATGATCTTGTACGCTACGGAAAGAAATGGTAAAGGGGTATTAGCCGCCGTGTCGGTTGATGGTCGAATTAAACAACGTTTAGGAGAGGCCGGGATTGACGTACGCGAACCCGCATGGTCACCAATAAGAAAATAACCAAATAACCAAATAACCAAATAACAAGCTTCGAGGAGCAATTAAATGAAAGTAATTAAATTATTAACGGTATCACTGATACTTATAGGATTAGCTGGCTGTAGCAGTTTAGGTTCAAGCAAAAAAGACTCTGATGCCATGCAAAATGGCGATGTGTCGATTGAAGATCGTAATGCTGATTCTTCAGGCCTTGAAGGTGGTAAGGCTTATGGCTCTGATGTTAACTCAGAAAGACAAGTTATTGTAGGTGAAGACGGCTATTCAGATAGTCAGTTTAATGATCCTGCTAACCCATTATCACATCGTATTGTCTACTTCGATTATGATAGTAGTTCGGTTAGACCACAAGATTTACCAATATTAGAAGCACACGCGGCTTATTTGAGTGCTCGTCCAAACGTAACTATTCGTGTGGAAGGACATACTGATGATCGCGGATCTCGTGAATATAACTTAGCATTAGGCGAACGTCGTGCTTTAGCCATTCGTCAAATATTAATGTTACAAGGTGCGGGTATTAATCAGTTTCAAGTAACTAGCTATGGTGAAGAACGCCTAGCAGCAGAAGGTTATGATGAATCTGTTTGGTCGAAAAATCGCCGTGTTGAATTGACTTACTTAGGACGCTAAATAAATGAAAATGTTGACTAAAAAAGCCGTAGTGATTGCCATGATGTTATCACCGATAATGTCGACCGTCGTTCTGGCTGATGAAGCAGCATTATCACAGCGTATTGAGCGGTTAGAGCGGATTATTCAAGGACAAGGCCTAGTATCACTACTAGGTCGTGTCGATCAGCAGCAAAATGCAATTCAGAAATTACATGGCGAAAATGAGTCATTACGCCATGAATTAAAATTGATGAAAGAGCAACAACGTGAACTTTATCTTGATCTTGATAAGCGATTGCTAGGACAGGTTGCAGCTACACAACAAGGTCCTGTTGTCATTAGGCAAACTAATCAAGCAGAGTTACCTCGTTCATCCGTAAATGATACCGAGCTAGAATCCGTAGATCAGGCTATTAATACGCAACAACCTGAAGGCGCGCCGGTTGCTGTAGAAAATGGTGAGGCAGCTTATCAGTCAGCCTTGCAGATTTTGCGTAGTGGTCAGTATGAACAGGCTGTAGCTGCCTTAGCGGCTTTTCCTGAACAGTATCCACAAAGTAGTTATTTAGCAAATGCCTATTATTGGCAAGGCGAAGCAAACTATGTGCTTCGCCATTTTGAAGCTGCCATAGTGGTGTTTCAGACGGTCATTGATAAATTTCCAGCGAGTACTAAAGTGCCTGATTCGATGTTGAAGCAAGGCTTCAGTCAATATGAGCTGGGTAACGTTGATGGCGCTAAACTAATATTAAATAATGTGATGCAGCAATATTCAAATACCTCTGCA
Source organism: Methylophaga sp. (assembly GCA_024636315.1). GTDB lineage: Bacteria > Pseudomonadota > Gammaproteobacteria > Nitrosococcales > Methylophagaceae. Next base: position 1,909 of record JAGXHJ010000004.1, on the reverse strand, counting down.
GCTAAGTTAGCAAAAGTAAGATTGGATCGCATTAAAGAAGAAACACGTTAAGCCATAAAGGCAGAAGAGGTCGCTATGGCGCAGTGTCGAATTACAGAAATTTTTTATTCATTACAAGGTGAGACACGTACCGTTGGTTTGCCAACGGTATTTGTCCGTCTGACGGGGTGTCCATTGCGTTGCGGATACTGTGATACCGCATACGCGTTTACCGGCGGTGAAAAGATGGAGATTGCTGATATTGTAAGTGCAGTTTCTGCTTATAAGCCTCGTTATGTCACCGTAACAGGTGGCGAACCACTTGCCCAGCAATCCTGTTTCGAATTATTGATGGTTTTATGTAACCTTGATGTCGAAGTATCTTTGGAAACGAGCGGTGCAATCGATATAACCGCCGTTGACCCACGCGTTGTTTGTGTCATGGATCTCAAAACACCTGCATCAGGTGAAGAATCCAAAAATAAATACAGCAATATCGATAAGTTAAAAGCTAAAGACCAAGTCAAGTTTGTAATTTGTGATCGTAATGATTATGACTGGTCTCGTCAGAAGCTAACTGAATACAACCTTGTCGATCGTTGTGAAGTTCTTTTTTCACCGATACACGGCAAATTAAATCCAGCAGATCTAGCTGAATGGATAATGGAAGACAATTTAGCTGTTCGAATGCAAATACAAATGCACAAATATCTATGGAACGATGAGCAAGGCCGATGAAACGTGCAGTTATCCTTTTGTCTGGTGGTCTTGATTCCGTAACCGCACTAGCAATGGCAAAAAGTCAGGGTTTTGAATGTTATACCCTAAGCTTTAATTACGGCCAACGACACGATTCAGAACTAGTGGCTTCAGCTAAGTTATCAAAGTTGTACGGCGCTATTGAGCACAAAGTAATAAATATTGATTTACGGTCTATCGGCGGTTCAGCCTTAACAGATGACAATTTTGCTGTACCTGAGCAAGAGCAACAAGGTATTCCCATCACCTACGTGCCTGCAAGAAATACGGTGTTTCTATCCATTGCGTTAGGTTGGGCTGAAGTATTAAATGCACAAGCTATCTATGTAGGTGTTAATGCGGTTGATTATTCTGGTTACCCAGATTGCCGGCCGGACTTTATTGCCGCGTTTGAGACTTTAGCTAATCTTGCTACTAAGACGGGAGTTGAAGGTAATAAGCTTTCAATTCATGCACCACTGATTAATATGACAAAAGCAGAGATTATTCAGCAGGGCATACAATTAGGTGTCGACTACAGCCAAACCGTTTCATGTTATCAAGCTGATAACGATGGTAAGGCCTGCGGACGATGCGATTCATGTCGTTTAAGACGGCAAGGATTTGAACAGGCAGGAATAGTAGATCCCACCCAATACAAAATTTAATCAAAATAGAATGTCTAACTATTATATATAGTAGATAGATAACCTAGAGTAATGACTGACGCGGGTATTGTATAAATAAACGCATAATTTCTTTATTTGATTAGTCCGAAACAAGTAATTCAAAACATCCATATCAGATAGCTTATAACTTAACTTATTGCTCTGTAAGAATTTTAATTGATAATAATCTTCTTGATAACGGTTTAAGATAAAATAATTCTCAAAAGGGTTGTTATTTCGTCAGAATAGCGTATTATTTCGCGTCTTGGTTAGGGCCGTTAGCTCAGTTGGTAGAGCACCGGACTTTTAATCCGATGGTCCCGCGTTCGAATCGCGGACGGCCCACCAAATTAAGAATTAGTTTGATTGGTATTAGAAATAATATTTAAGAATAAAGATTGACAGTTTAGTGAGAGCCTGTATAATTCTCGCTTCTTTGTTGCAGACAACACGTTGCACCAAATAGCTCTTTAAAAAAATAGTATCAAGTAATTTGTGTGGGTACTTTCGTTAGGTCGATTTTG
>JAGXHJ010000003.1 GCA_024636315.1 Methylophaga sp. | reverse complement strand
TGGTCAATCAGCATTGAATCGGCAAAACTAGTTTGTTGTAGGTTTTTCCACGCCATGTATGAGCCCATTCCTGATGATTTTCGTAGGGTGTATTATCTCATTTCTAGTATGTTTTTGCCGGTTTCGTGCAAAGGTCTCATAAAAGCAATCCCGTTAATATTGCAAATACCAAATAGCTGGCAATACGGAGTAATTGATGATCAGACGGGTGCGTTACTTCATATTCTACAGGTGGAATACCCAGTGCCTCATGTTCTTGGTTAATAGATTGATCATCTAGATCTAATCGACGAATTTTCATAATATGCGTTCCGAGTAATGGCAAGCAGGGCAAAGTCGCACTGATTTAAGAATGCTATTCTACGACGCTTTCTTTATTTGCTTAAAGACTATATTTGTATTTTGTTATACGATTTAATTATATTTAAACCCTGTGATTTAAATTTCAAAATCAGACCACAGCCATTCTCTGATAGGATCAGCTACATCAAACTTTAAAGTCTCATCTGTTAAAAGCAGATACGTTGTTTGATTATCTGGCTTCATTTTGCCTGCATTGCTCAATGGATTAACTAACACTACAAAAATCCGATATAAAACGGAACTTTTAAACAAGACTATCGTCAGACAGTCCTGTAATAACTGCTGATGCCGCAATATGGCTCAAATATAATAATAACGACACACTACATCGTATAACACTAAGGAATACCAAGCATGATAGAGGCAAGTTTGACTAATTCACAGATCGCGGTTCAACAACTTAAAACCTACATCAGTAAGCAGATTATTGGCCAAGAAGTCTTAGTAGAACGGATGCTCATCGCACTCTTAGCCGATGGACATATATTGGTTGAAGGTGCTCCAGGATTAGCTAAAACACGGGCGATTAACGTGCTAAGTAGAGGCATTGAAGCTAACTTCCATCGTGTGCAATTCACCCCAGATTTATTACCTGCTGATTTAACGGGTACCGAAATATACCGCCCACAACAAGGTAACTTTGAATTTCAAAAAGGCCCGTTATTTCATAACCTGATTCTGGCAGATGAAATCAATCGTTCGCCTGCTAAAGTGCAAGCAGCATTATTAGAAGCGATGGCAGAAAGACAAATTACGGTCGGTGCCGCGACCTACCCATTGCCCGAATTATTTATGGTGATGGCAACACAAAATCCGATTGAGCAAGAAGGCACTTATCCTCTTCCTGAAGCACAATTAGATCGCTTTATGTTGCATGTAAAAATTGACTATCCACATGCCCAACATGAAAAAGACATTTTACATTTAGCCCGTGCAGAAGCACGTGGCGAACTAAATCCAGCTCCATCAGCACAAACAAAGATCAGCCAACAAAGCTTGTTAACGGCACGAAAAGAAGTATTAGATGTGTTTATGAGTGATGCCTTGGAAGAGTATTTATTACAACTCATTATCGCTACGCGTAACCCGAGTGTTTATGGCGAAGACATGGCCTCATGGGTTCAATATGGTGCTAGCCCGCGTGCCAGCATTGCTTTGGATCGCGGCGCCCGTGCAAAAGCATGGCTACAACAACGAGATTTTGTTACCCCTGAAGATATTCAAGATATCGCCTTTGATGTATTACGCCATCGTTTGATTTTATCTTATGAAGCGGAAGCAGAAGGCATTACCACTGATCGTGTTATTCAAGAATTAATTGCCCGCGTTGCCGTTCCTTAAGCAGGATAATCAAAGGTGAACTCAGCACTACAAACTAATACTGACCTTGTTTCGATACGGTTAAAAACACTGATTGATCTGGCTAAATCAATCGCCATGTTAAAACTACGCCGCCATCAAATTCAAGCAGGCCAAAATGGCGAATATGTGTCTCGTTTTAAGGGTCGAGGCATGGAGTTTGATGAAACACGCATCTATCAACCTGGCGATGATATTCGCAGTATTGATTGGCGAGTAACAGCACGTAGCGACAAGACGCATACTAAAGTTTATCGTGAAGAGCGTGAACGTCCGGTATTTATTTCGGTGGATTATCGTCCCGCCATGGCCTTTGCAACGCGCGGTGTTTTTAAGTCAGTTCAAGCGGCAAAAATAGCAGGTTTATTGGCGTGGTCGGCACAAGCCAATGGCGATCGCATTGGTGGTCAAATTTTCAATGAACACGGCTGTCAGGAAATTAAACCCAAAGGCGGAAAACATGCGGTCTTACATTTTTTAAATGCCTTGGTAAAACCTGATTGCTCCAATGATGTCAACGTATCATTAGAACGCGTATTAACACGGCTTATTCAACACACTCGCCCCGGTAGTTTGGTGTATGTGATTAGCGATTTTCGTGGTTTGACAGATACAGCTGAATTACATCTATCAAAACTAGGTCGGCACTGTGAAGTAGTGTTAATTCATATTTACGATCCACTAGAAAGCCAGCTACCAACTAAAGGTCGTTTTCGCTTTACCGATGCCATTCGCGACATTATTGTCGATAGTAGTGATAAGCAACGATTAGCGAAATATCAACAACGCTTTCAGCAACAACAACTTCATTTACAAACCTTGAGCAAAAAGTGGCGAATGACCTTATTGCAATGCAGTACCAACGATGATCCGCTAGAGGTTATACGCTAATGGAACAAAGTTTACCTTTACGTGATATTCATTTACCTGATGCCATCTCTTGGTGGCCGCCAGCGATCGGTTGGTGGTTATTGTTAGTGTTAATTCCCCTAGTCATCTTTGGTACTTGGTGGTTATATAAACGCCTGACCCGTAACACCGCCGTTAAAAGTGCTAAACGCTTACTTGCAACAATTAAAGATGATCAAAATACCGATGATTTGCAAAAACTACAGCAACTATCAACATGGTTACGTCGCGTCACCATGAGTGTAGCCCCTAAGCAACACAATGCCGGTTTAACGGGCAAAGCGTGGCTAGCTTATTTAGATAATGGTGTTGAAGGCGAACCATTTAGCCAAGGTATTGGGCAATGCCTAGGCGATGTACAGTTTAGACAAGAAGCACCTGACGATCTTGATATTAATGCCTTAATCACACTCTGTGAAACGTGGTTAAAAGGACAGAAACAATGATTCATTTTGACTGGCCTTGGTTGTTACTTGCCCTCCCCTTGCCCTTGTTAGTTCGCTGGTTACTGCCTTCACAAACACCTGTTGAACAGGCCGCTTTAAAAGTCCCATTTCTCGATGATTTTGCTAGTGATGAAACCACCAAGGTTTTACCTCAACAGCAATGGCCACTCATTTTGGCCGCTATCGCTTGGGTATTATTGGTGTCGGCAAGTTGTCGTCCACAATGGTTGGGCGAACCCATTGAACAAGCCATATCAGGGCGCGATTTAATGTTAGCAGTCGATGTATCTGGCAGTATGCAACAAGAAGACTTTATTATTAGTAACCGACGTGTCGATCGTTTAGCCGCTACAAAACAAGTTGCTACAGACTTTATCGATCGCCGAGTGGGCGACCGTGTGGGTTTAATATTGTTTGGCACCACGGCTTATGTGCAAACACCACTGACCTTTGATCACAAGACAGTCGCCACTTTATTAGATGAAGCCTTTATCGGCATCACCGACGATAAACCAGCGACATCAATTGGCGATGCTATTGGCCTTGCTGTAAAACGAATGGATGATCAACAAGCAAATAGTCATGTACTTATTCTGCTCACCGATGGCGCCAATACAGCAGGTGAAGTGTCACCACTACAAGCAGCTGAGTTAGCGGCAAGTCATCAATTGAAAATTTATACGATTGGTATCGGTGCCGATGAAATGATCATCCGCAGTCTATTCGGCGACCAAAAGATCAATCCATCAAACGATTTGGATGAAAAGACATTGACAGCGATTGCAGATAAAACGGGCGGCAAATACTTCCGAGCTCGAAATACCCAAGAGCTTGAGACGATCTATCAATTACTCGATCAACTAGAACCAGTAGAAAAAGATAAGCAATATTTTAGGCCGCTACACGAGTTGTATTCTTGGCCTTTAGGACTTGCTTTGCTGCTGGCTGGGATTATAGCCCTTGTTCGATTAGGGGGGCGCTTGAGATGAGCATGAGTTTAGCTGACTTTCATTTTATAAGACCGTATTGGTTTCTAGCACTATTACCAGTGGCAATATTTATCATACTATCGCTTAGGAATAAGCTAGCTCGTGGCAACTGGTCAGAAGTATGTGATGACGCTTTACTACCCTTCATTTTGCAAGACAGCGATCAACACGCTAAGCGTCGCTGGTCATCAATCGCGATGTCGATTGCTAGTCTGTTAGCCATTATTGCCTTGGCTGGCCCAACTTGGGAACGCTTGCCAACACCCACTTTTCGTAATGATGCGGCATTAGTCATTGCACTCGATCTTTCTCGCTCGATGAATGCAACCGATATCAAACCTAATCGCTTAATTCGAGCACGTTATAAAGTTGCCGATATTTTGCAGCAGCGTAAAGATGGTTTAACCGCCTTGCTGGTTTATGCCGGCGATGCCTTCACCGTGACACCATTGACGAGCGATACTGCAACAATCAGCAATCAGCTCAATGCATTAAATACCGACATTATGCCAAGTCAGGGTAGTAATACACTAGCCGCAGTCAAGCTAGCCGTTGAGTTATTACAACAAGGCGGACAGCAACAGGGTTCAATTTTACTTATTGCTGATGCCATTAGTACTGATGCAGTTGCCCAAGCTAAGGACATTTTAGGCAACTATAAACTATCAATATTGGGTATTGGTACGGTTGAAGGTGCCCCGATTAAACTGGCCGACGGTGGTTTTTTGAAAGATACTCAAGGTAATATTGTTGTGCCAAGACTAGTTTCATCACAACTGACAGCACTTGCCCACGCTGGCGGCGGTATATATCAAACGATCACTAGCGACGATAGTGATATTAAAACCCTGATAGCCAATACGAATACTGCCACCACACAACAAGCGACAGATGACTCCCAACACCTAGTCGAACAATGGGTTGAACAAGGGCCTTGGTTATTGCTAATTTTATTACCATTAGCGGCTTTGTACTTTAGAAAAGGTTTATTGGTCATTCCTCTGGTCGTTTTAATGAATTATCCACAAGATAGCTATGCCTATGAGTGGCAAGATTTATGGCAAACACCCGATCAACAAGCACAACAGGCATTCAATCAACAGCAATATGACCGAGCAGCTACTCAGTTTCAATCACCAGAATGGCAAGCCGCCGCGCAATATAAAGCTGAAAAATATCAACAAGCCGCTGAAACTTTGCAGCCGCTTGTGCAACACAGCGATGATGTTTATTACAATCAAGCGACGGCTTTAGCAAAAGCAGGTCAATTAGAACAGGCTTTAGAAATCTATCAAAAAGCATTGCAGCTTAATCCTCAACATCAAGATGCGCTTTACAATAAAAAGCTAGTCGAACAAGCGTTGAAAAAACAGCAACAAGATCAAAAGCAGGATAAAGACAAGCAACAAGCTGATTCGGCTAAGCAAAACCAAAGCGATGATCAAGATAGTAAACCGTCAGCTCAATCACATGATCAACAAGCTCAGCAGGATAAACAGTCAGAAGACTCTGCTAGCGATCAAGCGAATCAAGATCAGAAAGAACAAAAACAGGAAACTGACAAGGCTCAGCAACAAGCAAAAAATGAACAACAAAAAGCTGCTGAAGCAGAACAAAAAGATCAGGCTAAGCAAGCTGAATCAGCACAAGCGTCAAAACAACAACAAGATGCACAGAAGGAATCAGCTCAACAGCAAACTGATCAAGAAGCTAATGATGACAGTGAACAAAAACAGGCACAGGAGCAATGGCTAAAACGGATTCCAGATGATCCTGCCGGTCTATTAAAACGCAAATTCAAATATCAATATAGTCAACGTAATCAAACTACTCAACAGGAAAAAACATGGTAAATACGTTTACATCGACCATTTTAATAGCCCTTGATAAAGGCCGAACTGTCAGCTCATCTATATCAATGATGTTGCTGTTGATGCTATTTTCGGCGACGGTTAATGCTACTCAAATTGACGTATCTGTAGACAGAAACCCTATTACAATTACCGATTCATTCCAATTAACTTTTTCCACAACAGACTCACCTGATGACGATCCCAACTTCGATCCGTTGAAACAAGACTTTGACATTATTAATCAACAAAAAAGTAGTCAATTATCCTGGGTCAACGGCTCAACTAACAAAACGATTCAATGGACGTTGAGTGTTATGGCAAAACGGAGTGGTGAGTTACAAATACCGGCGATTTCTTTTGGCAATGATATGTCTCAACCTTTATCGATTACGGTCATTGAAACAACGCCATTGAGTGCGATATCGGATGATAATGAGTTATTTCTAGAAGTTGAAGCAAGCCCTACTGACGCGTATGTACAGGCGCAAGTTTTATATACTGTACGCTTGTATCAAAGGATTAATCTTGCTCAAGCGACGCTGTCAGATCCTAAGCTTGATAATGCTGTAGTTGAAAAACTAGGAGAAGACAATCAGTACAATACAAAAGTAAAAGGCGTCACTTATTTGGTAACCGAACGTCATTACGCCATTTTTCCTCAACAAAGTGGTGCAATGACGATTGCGCCTTTAGTGTTAACGGCAGATGTCATCACCGATGATCCTCGCTCACGTTTTAATAGCTTTTTCAGTAACCAAAGTACGCTCACTAAGCGTATTTTATCTAAAGCGATTAACTTAAATGTACAAGCTTCACCCGCCACTTTTAACGGCGATCATTGGTTGCCTGCTCAACAACTAGCTTTAAAAGAAACATGGTCAAATAACGCTTTACAAGTCAAGGTCGGTGAACCCATCACCCGTACCTTAACGATTGTTGCCAAGGGAGCAACATCGAGCCAGTTACCTGAACTCAGCATGCAACAAGTTAACCCTGAGCTTAAAATTTATCCTGATCAAGCAGTAATTGACGATCAAAAAGCTGGCGATGGCATTATTGCCATGCGCGAACAAAAAATAGCCTTTATACCGTCAACAGCGGGTAATTTCACTTTACCTGCAATCAATATTCCTTGGTTTAACACTCGAACTCAAGAGATAGAACAAGCCCAACTTCCAGCAGTGACATTAGTTGCCATTGCATCGGAACAAGCAAGCACCAGTGTAAATAACATTCCTACGGCCCCAGCAATACAATCACCGCAACAACCACCAGAGATAATGCCAACGCCATCTTCTATAGCACCCAGTGATATGTGGATGTGGGCAACACTGGGGTTTGGCTTTGCTTGGTTACTCACTTTATTATTTATATTGTGGTCGCGTTTTTATAAACCCCAAACAAAGATAAAATCTACAATGGAAAACACACCCATTAAACTTAAAGAAAGCATCAAAGAACTTAACACTGCCTGTGCGGATAATAATCCTCAAGCCGCCCATAAGGCATTGATTAAATGGGTAACGGCCAGTTATAACATTACCAACTTAGTCGAGCTAAATACCGATTGTGATGATGGTTTTCAGGCTGAATTAACAAAACTTAACCACGCTTTATATGGCAAGGACAAATCAGCGTGGGATGGTTCAGGATTGTTGCAAGCCGTTATGGCGAAGCAAACAAAACCATCATCGTCTAAAAATGTTGATGAGCCGTTACTGCCTCTCTACCCTTCACAACGATAGTCGATCAATAATCGCGCCTATGGCAGTGGTTAAATGGCTTAGATCCTCGGAGCTAATAACATAAGGCGGCATAATATAAATCAGATTTCTAAAAGGTCGGATCCACACACCTTGATCGACAATAAATTCTGATAACCAATCCATATATTGGTCCATCGGCTGATGTAGTTCTACTACGCCAATTGCCCCCATCACTCGTACTTCTTTTACTATCTCATTAGATTGATATGGCAATAATTCATTTGTCAGTTGCTGTTCGATAGCTTGCACTTGGCCTTGCCAATCAGATTCCAATAATAAATCTAAGCTTGCACAGGCCACACGACAAGCTAGTGGATTACCCATAAATGTAGGGCCATGCATTAATGCGCCAGTGCCATCAGTCGCGATGCCATTAACCACTTTATCAGAGCACATGGTAGCGGCTAAGGTCATGTATCCGCCTGTTAGTGCCTTTCCTACACATAGGATGTCTGGACAGATTGCCGCTTGTTCGTAGGCGAATAAACTACCTGTTCGACCAAAGCCGGTGGCTATTTCATCAAGAATTAATAAGACATCGTATTGATCACACAATGCTCGTACTTGGCGAAGATATTCAGGGCAATAAAAACGCATTCCGCCTGCACCCTGCACTAAAGGTTCAATAATAACAGCGGCTATTTCCTGCTGGTTATCTATTAATAACTGGCGAAATTCCGCAATATCACTATCTTGCCACTCTTCATCGGTGCGACACGTTGGCGCAGGCGCGAACAGATGTTTAGGCAATACTTGCTCAAACATGCTGTGCATACCATTTTCTGGATCACTAACTGCCATGGCACCAAAGCTATCGCCATGGTAGCCATTACGAACAGTTAATAACTTTTGTTTGCTAGTAAAACCTTGAGCAAACCAATATTGAATGGCCATTTTAATCGCCACTTCCACCGAAATGGAACCGGAATCAGCTAAAAATACATACTGCAAGGGTTCTGCGGTCATGTCGATTAATTTACGAACTAAATCAACAGCAGGCTGATGCGTCAGCCCTCCAAACATCACATGTGACATTTGATCAATCTGAGATTTTGCGGCATCGTTCAGTCGCGGATGATTATAACCATGAATAGTTGACCACCATGATGACATGCCATCAATAATCTCACGGCCATCTGCTAAGCTTAATCGAACGCCCTCAGCGGATACCACTTCATGAATAGATGATGGTTTAACGAGGCTACTGTATGGATGCCAAATGTGCTGAGCATCAAAGATTAGATTTTTATTGCTTTTCATACTGATAATCTTAGCAGTGTGTAAGGCGTTAAACGAGATTAATTATTTGAATTATTCCTAACTGTGAACCATTAGGCTTCCCATACTGCGAAAATACTGAGAGAATGCTCCTTTATGCATCTACTATAGAGTTTAGCGATGAAACGAAATAGACTAATCCCATCATCTAAACAAGCCAATATATTTTCTACAAAGCCACGCTTCGCCAAGCGCAGTCATTTATTAGCATTGTCATTGCTCACATTTGCTGGCGTATTTATTACCGGCATCGTTTTGGCAACCAGCCAACCTTCTGACACAAGCTTGGAATCTAAAATTATAGATTTACCGAATTTGTCCGCAGAAATGCAATCAATATCATCGATATCAACGCTCCAGGTTAAAAAAGATAATTTGGCCGCGATTAATGCCATTGATACTCCTGACCTTACGGCTGAAGCGGCCACTACATCGGTCGAAAAACATGATATCGAACTTGCCGCGGTTGAACAGCAAGCAATTGATGAGTTGCAGTATAAAGTTAATACTAATAACAAAACTAACGCTAATTCCGAACAGGCAACAACGTCTAATTCCGGATTAAATTGGGAAGAAGTAACCGTTAAATCTGGTGACAATCTATCTCTTATTTTCCAAAGTGTTGGTCTTGGTGCCAGTGAGACCCATAACATAGCTCAATTGGGAAAAGACATAAAACCATTACTTAACCTTAGACCTGGCCAAGTATTACGGTTTGGTTTTGACAATACGCAAGATCCTAAAACTTTACAGCAATTACAACTACGACTAAGTGCTATTGAGACCTTAAATATTAAACTCACCGCTGAAGGTTATAAGACAAATCTAGTCACTCGTGAAGTTGAAAAACGTCAAACCAATACGTCAGGCATCATTCAAAGCTCTTTATTTGAAGCCGGTATAGCAGCAAACTTATCAGATAACTTAGTGATGGAATTAGCTTATGTATTTGGATGGGATATCGATTTTGCTTTAGATCTTCGTCAAGGTGATCATTTCACTGTAGTTTATGAAGAAGACTATTTGGATGGTGATAAAATCGCTGATGGTGACATTTTAGCCGCAGAATTTACTAATCAGGGCAACACGTATCGCGCTATTCGTTATACAGATAGCGATGGCTCTAGCCATTATTACACACCGAAAGGTGAGAGTATGCGTAAGACATTCAATCGTACACCCGTGCATTTTTCTCGTATAAGTTCTAAGTTTAATCCTAACCGTAAACATCCGATTCTAAAGACGAGTCGTCCCCATCAAGGTGTTGATTATGCTGCAACTATCGGCACACCTATACTTGCTACAGGCGATGGAAAGGTTGATTTTGTTGGTAATAAAGGCGGTTACGGACGCACGGTGATCTTATCTCATAGTGGAAAATACACCACGTTATATGCACATATGTCTAAGTTCAAGAAGGGTATAAACAGAGGCACACGCGTTAAACAAGGCGATGTCATTGGCTACCTTGGCATGAGTGGACTAGCTACTGGTCCTCACTTACATTATGAGTTCCGAGTTAATGGTGTTCACCGTAATCCTCTCACCGTTGCCTTACCAAAAGCAGAAGCATTACCTAAGAAATATAGAAATGATTTTAAACAAAAATCACTTCCTTTACTTGCCCAGCTTAACAATCTTAGCAAAATACGTTTAGCACTTAACGATCAATAAACAGCAAGTGCGTTATTTTATTGGGGTAATGTCTGGGACTAGCCTTGATGGGATTGATGTTGCATTAACATCGCTATCAGAGTCAGGTGAATTCCAGCTCGTTACAGCGCAAACATTTCCATTTCCTGAAACGCTCTATCGAAAACTGCAACAGCTCATTGTTAATCAGGTATCTAAGCTACAAGATCTTGGTGAAATCGACATTGCTTTAGGGCAGTTAATTGGTTTATCAATTAATAAATTACTAGCGGCGCAACAGCTAGATGCAAAAGATATTACTGCGATAGGCAGTCATGGCCAAACCATATTCCATTCTCCTGTAGGAGAATTCCCATTTAGCTTACAAATTGGCAACGCTAGCCTGATAGCTGAAATTACTGGCATTACGACCATAGCTGACTTTCGACAGCGTGACATAGCCGCTGGAGGCCAAGGTGCTCCACTTGTTCCTGCATTCCATCAATCATTATTCAGTACGCCCGATGAAGATAGAGTCATCGTCAATATTGGTGGGATTAGCAATATTACTTTGCTACCTGCCTCATCTGAAGAAGCTGTTACAGGCTTTGATACTGGACCAGGTAACGTCCTGCTCGATTATTGGACAAAACTACAACTGAACAAACCTTATGATCACTCCGGTGAATGGGCAGCTTCGGGAATATGCAATAATGAAATTCTAGAACAGTTACTTGATGAGGCTTATTTTAAACAAGCAGTTCCTAAAAGTACCGGTCGAGAACTATTCAACCAGCAATGGTGTGAGACCAAGTTAGCGGGCTACAAACAAGAAATAGCCCCTGCCGATATCCAAGCAACACTTACCGAACTGACCGCGCAAACTATTGCTAATGACATTATTACTTATGCCAAGTCTAATAGTTCAGTATTTATCTGTGGTGGTGGTGCTCACAATAACCATCTAATAAGCCGGCTACAAGCTTTACTTGGCGATAAAAAAGTTGCTACAACTTCCGAGCTAGGCCTGCACCCCGACTGGGTTGAAGCGGGAGCATTTGCATGGTTAGCCTATAGAACGATTAACAAGAAAACCGGCAATTTGCCTTCTGTTACTGGTGCCAACCACCCAGTAGTACTGGGTGCTATTTACCCAGCCTAATTTGGTTTATTCATCTAAAGATTGTTCGTAAGACCCTGCTGATAAAAGTCCATCTATGTCTGTTGCATTATCAGGCTGCATTTTAAACAACCAGCCATCGCCAAAAGGTTGTTGATTTATGAGTTCAGGCTCATCGACTAATGCCATATTAATCGCGGTGATCTCACCACTCACCGGCATATAAATATCTGATGCCGCTTTCACTGATTCCAGCAACATACATTCTTCTTTTGCCGCAAAGCGTTGCCCAACTTCTGGCAACTCAGCAAATACGAGATCACCGAGCAAATCCTGCGCATGCTCAGTTATACCTACGGTTAATTCGCCGCCTTCTTCGCGGCGAATCCATTCATGTGTCTCTGCATATTTTAAAGAACTCGGGTTACTCATATTCAACTACGCCCATACAATATATTTAAGTTTTTCAATTTAGGTGCACAGTTGTCATCAACCATGTCCCAATCAAGTTGCCATGCCCAATTACCTTCAGTAGTGCCTGGCACATTCATTCTATGTTCACCACCCAAAGCCAATAAGTCTTGCATTGGCACCACAGCTAACTGTGAAACAGATTGCAGTGCAGCGCGAACCAGTAACCATGGCATCGCTTCTGTCGTTTCGCCAAAATATTCTTGGACATGCGCTTTGGTAGCTTCATCCAAGCTATCAAACCACCCCATAGTCGTATCGTTATCATGCGTTCCTGTATAAGCGACACTATCTTGGCAATGTTGATGTGGTAAATAAGGATTACTGGCATCACCACCAAAGGCAAATTGCAAAATTTTCATACCTGGCATGCCATACTTTTCACGTAAAGCAGTCACTTCATCAGTAATAATACCGAGATCTTCAGCAACTAAAGGTAGTTCGCCAAAAGTCGCTAATAAGGCACCAAACAAGGCATCTCCTGGTGCTGGTACCCATTGGCCATCGATCGCCGTATCACAATCGGCAGGGATTTCCCAACAGGCTTCAAATCCTCTGAAATGATCGATACGAATTAGATCAAATAATGCCAGCTGGGTTTGTAAGCGACGTTGCCACCATAAAAAATCCGTTTTACTATGTTCTTCCCAACGATATAGTGGATTTCCCCAGCGCTGACCTGTTTCAGAAAAATAATCTGGTGGTACACCAGCCACTTTCTCTGGCTGCCCTTCACTATCTAAAGTAAATAATTCCGGATTAGCCCACACATCAACACTATCATGTGCAACAAAAATTGGCATATCACCAAACAACAATACACCACGTTCATTGGCATAGCTTTTTAATTCTTGCCACTGCTTAGCAAAGATAAATTGCTCAAACCGCCTAATATTTAATTCAACTTCACGATCAGCACGCACTTTATGTAGAGCCATTTCATTTCGGTCACGTAATGCTGCTGGCCATTGAAACCAAGCCGTCTGTTGTTGCAACAGCCTAATATCACAAAACAATACATAATCTTCTAACCAATATTGCTGTGAATCAATAAAACCACTCAATGCTTGCTTATCTTCGTTAGTCGCTCGCAGTATAAACTGGTGGTAGGCTTGCGCCATTTTAGCGGAACGCTTTAAGCCATCAATTTCGACTGCATTGGCCCATGGCTGAAGCTTGAGCATCTTCATACAGATTAACTTCGTATTGCCAGCATGTGCCGATAAACATTGATAAGGCGAGCCATCACTATGTGTTGGCCCTAAGGGCAACATCTGCCAAACAGAGACACCAGCATTTTCTAATAAATCAACAAATCGATAGGCATCTTCACCTAATCTGCCTGAAGGTAAACTAGTAATATGAAGTAATACACCAGTTCGTCTTTTATGAAACACTTGTGCTTGTTTCATAATTTACCCACCACGCCGCATGGTTCCACCTTGCTCAATCCCACCGCCGCCTTGTGAAACCGCTACGGACAAAGTATCAGGCACTTCTTGACCTAACATATGGTAAAGATTAAATAAATGCAGACGGAACAAACGCTCAAAATCACTAACACTATCTGCTGAGTTGTAATCGCCAAACCACCAAAACCAATCCGAACCTTCACAAATTGCCAATTGACGTTGCAAGGCATGTAACGTTTCTGGATCAAATTTTTCCTTAGCCATTACCTTGTCGTAGCATTGTTTTGCTTCGCTTAAAAGATCCCAGCCATGGTTTTTATCTTTATCACCAATCCATGTTGAATAGGAGCCATAAACCCAACTACCACCCATCATTTTAGGTAATTCAGTTGCTTGCACACCTTTATTCAAACATTTAGAGAAGGTCGTTAAATCAATTTCAGGGTGTTCCGCTAAGCGGCTATAAAGCGTTTGCAAGAAATAATAACCATTATAAGAGTAATATTCCCACGCATTCTCACCATCTAATATAACGGAGACCACACGATTTTTATCGTTTTTTGAATTAGATTTAATCGTTAATAGATGTTTAATGAAATCATCTACAGCATCATCTGCGCCCCACTTAGTATAAGTAAAACCGATTAAATCTGAGAGCCCATCATCCCGATAGAAACAAGCCGGAGATGCACCGGGTAATTTGTACGGTTTGTGAATACTTGCGTCCTGCATATCAGATAGGTGCAAACTATTTCGCAACACATTTTCACCTGATGCCGCCCAGTCAAAACCATGCTGGGTGATTATTTTTAATGTTTCAGTTGAAACGGCACCTTCTGATGGCCAGCATCCTTTAGGTCTAAAACCAAAAAATGATTCAAAAACGCGTAACCCCTCTTCCATATGCCAATGCACACGCTCTTCACCACCCGGATATTTTGTTATTTTAGGCAATGGAGCATCAGGCATGGCTTCATGCGTGGTATTAATATCTAGCAGTAGCGGTACAATGGGATGAGCATAAGGCGATACCGATAATTCAGCACGGCCCGTCTCAGCTAAGCGACGATAACGTGGAATTAAATCACTGAGCAATTCGCCAATAACGGTCATTAATTGACGACGATCATGAAAGGTAAAGTGCTTACCTTTCTTCATTAATTCTTGAATCCGGACATCAGAGCGTCTGACTGATTCACCGATCCATGCTAAGTGATACCACACCACTAGATCAATCATAAATTGGTCGTTGATATAATGCAGTCTGCTTGGCAGTTGTAAAAACCATCGTGCCATTTTCACCAATTTTGCAAAGTGTGGAAATGGTGCGATCAGTTTTTCTTCGTTGGCTCGTAAACAATCATTAATCAGCTTTTGTCGCTCTTCAATATGGGCTGGTTGCACGGGAGAATCTAAGGCAATTAACAAAGGATCTTTCAATCGCCCTGTGCCTTTAAAACGTAATTTTAACTGCTGATCGTAATCAGCAAGTTGCTCAAGTAATGTTGGCGCAAAGTTAACAACCGCTTTTGCCCCTGGCACATTTTCTAAATGCCATGCCATATCTACATAATCTTTAATCGCATGTAAATAAGTCCAAGGTAACTGGTACATTCCACCCATAGGTTCACTATATTGTGGCTGATGCATATGCCAACATATAACCACTTTTAACTTATCTGACATAACGATTGAACTCACTATAAAAATAAAAAGGTTGTTGCGTGTCCCTGCATAAAACGGGTAACTTATCTAACATATCGATAATTCTGCCCTAACATTTCAGGAGTTACTAACACTACGCCAGATGGAGATATTTCATATTTTTCTGCGTCTGCAATCGGATCTTCGCCAATAACCGTACCATCAGGAACGTCACAGCCTTTATCTAAGACGACTTTTGTCAAACGACAGTTTCGTCCAATAGTCACATCAGGTAAGACGACACAATCATTCAGTGTTGAATAGCTTTGCACGGCTACTTTAGAAAACAACAGAGAGTGCCTTACTACCGCACCAGAAATAATACAGCCGCCGGAAACCATAGAATCAACAGCCATACCTCGACGGTCATCATCATCAAATACAAATTTTGCTGGCGGTAATTGCGCTTGATGCGTCCAGATTGGCCAATCATCATCGTATAAATTCAATTCGGGCGTAATGCCTATCAGTTCTAAATTAGCAGACCAAAATGCATCAATGGTACCTACATCACGCCAGTAACCAGGATCATTTCCTTGTACATCTTTATAAGGGAAAGCCAGAACTTTATATTTTTCAATCAGGGCTGGGATAATGTCATGTCCAAAATCGTGTGTTGAATTTGGTGTATCCGCATCTTTAATTAATTGTTCATATAAAAATGCCGCATTAAAAACATAAATACCCATAGAGGCAAGAGCAGAATCGTTTCTACCTGGCATCGGATTTGGATTATCAGGCTTTTCATCAAATGCGACTATGCGACGATTGACATCAACCGACATTACACCAAAGGATTTTGCTTCTTCCAATGGCACTTCCAAACAACCAATTGTCATGTCTGCGCCTTGCGCGACATGCTCAGCTATCATGTCACCATAATCCATTTTGTAAATATGATCGCCAGCAAGAATTAGCACATATTCTGGGCCATGAGCTCTTAAAATATCGACATTTTGATAAACTGCATCCGCTGTTCCGGTATACCAACCCTGTTCGGTTCGTTGCGATGCAGGTAATAACTCAACAAACTCACCCAACTCACCGCGCATAAAGCCCCAGCCCTGTTGAATATGACGCATTAATGAATGCGCCTTGTATTGGGTTAATACACCAATTCTACGGATACCTGAATTCACGCAGTTTGATAAGGGGAAATCAATGATTCTGAACTTACCGCCAAATGGTACGCCTGGTTTCGCTCGCCAATCAGTTAACTGCTTGAGTCGAGAGCCCCTTCCTCCAGCTAGAACCAGTGCTAAAGTATCACGAGTAAGACGACTTACGAATCGCGTGCTATTATCTGCCATAAGAGTTCTCCGTTGGATGGGTAAGCAAATCGTTACCAATTGGTTATTAGCCTGCCACAAGCACTCAAATACGGCAATAAAAAAATAAAATTTAGGATCTTAATCATGATTGTAGCCAAAACTTTATCCGATGACTTAATTAAAATTATAGAAGCTAGTCACCATGATCCTTTCAGTATTCTAGGACCACATTCCAATCAACAGACGACAACAGTTACGCTGTTCTTACCTGATACAAATAAAGCGTGGTTGAATAATGATCTCATTTTAAATCGAATTGAAGGTACTGATATTTTTCAATGGGTTGGTGATACTATCGAGCTCATCGTGCCGTATAAAGTTAATCGTCTTACAGGCAGCGGCATCCCTGTTAGTCAGGTCGATCCATATTGCTTCCCACCTCAACTATCAGAATTTGATATCCATTTATTTTCTGAAGGTAAACATTGGCATGCTTATCGAATTTTAGGAGCCCATCAACAACAGGTAGATGGTGTTGATGGTGTATTGTTTGCAACTTGGGCACCAAGCGCTCAACGTGTCAGTGTTGTAGGTGGCTTCAATAGCTGGGATGGTCGATGCCATCCTATGCGTGTCCGCGGTGGAAGTGGGGTATGGGAATTGTTTATTCCTGGCCTTACTGCAGGTGACTTATATAAATTTGAAATTAAAAATCAACACGATGGTTCGCTACATTCAAAAATGGATCCTTACGCCCAGCAAGCTGAATTACGCCCAGGAACCGCATCCGTTGTAGTGACAACAAGTGTTCATCAATGGCAAGATTCTGATTGGATGACAAAGCGCCACGGTACTGACTGGCTACATCAACCACATTCAGTTTATGAAGTGCATTTAGGCTCATGGAGACGTAATGAATTGGGCGCATTCCTTACCTATCGCGATTTTGCTGAGCAAATGGTGCCCTACGTTAAAAAAATGGGCTTTACTCATATTGAGCTATTGCCTATTACAGAACATCCTCTTGATATTTCTTGGGGCTATCAAACAACAGGCTATTTTTCACCTACCAGTCGTTTTGGTACGCCTGATGAGTTACGTTATTTCATTGATCAATGTCATCAAAATAACATCGGCGTCATTCTTGACTGGGTACCAGGACATTTTCCTAAAGATGCTCATGGTTTAGCTAAATTTGATGGCAGTGCCCTTTATGAACACGCTGACCCTCGCCAAGGCGAACATCAAGATTGGGGCACATTAATTTTCAACTATGGCCGAAGTGAGGTCACTAACTTCTTATTATCCAGTGCTTTTTATTGGTTAGAAGAATTCCATATCGATGGTTTACGGGTTGATGCGGTAGCGTCAATGTTATATCTTGATTACTCACGTGAAGATGGTCAATGGATACCCAATCAATACGGTGGTCGTGAAAACCTAGAAGTGATTGAGTTCTTAAAACACATGAACACCATATTACATAAAGAACACCCTGGCTGTTTGATTGCTGCTGAAGAATCAACATCCTATCCAATGGTCTCGCGTCCAGCACATATGGGTGGTCTTGGTTTTTCAATGAAATGGAATATGGGTTGGATGCATGACATTCTTGAATATATGCAACAAGATGCTATCCATCGTCGCTACCATCATGACGCACTTACATTTGGCTTGCTATACGCTTTCACCGAAAATTTTGTCCTACCGTTTTCACATGATGAGGTCGTTCATGGCAAAAAATCAATGCTCAACAAAATGCCTGGTGATGATTGGCAGCGCTTTGCTAATTTAAGGTTGCTTTACACCTTCATGTTTACTTACCCAGGTAAGAAACTACTGTTTATGGGCTCAGAATTTGCTCAAGGCACAGAGTGGAATAGTGAACAAAGTTTAGATTGGTACGTACTTGATTATCCACTTCATAAGGGCATGCAAACCCTAGTATCCGACTTAAATAAAACTTACACTGAAACAGCTGCCTTACACGTACATGATTTTGACCCACATGGTTTTGAATGGATTGATTGTAATGACCGCGAGCATTCCATACTCAGTTACCTGCGTAAAAATGGTAATAATTTTGTCATAACAATCTTCAATTTCACACCAGTACCTAGAAAAAATTACCGGATAGGAGTGCCTGAGGCAGGGCGTTATGAAATCATGCTGAATTCAGATTCTGAATTTTATGGTGGCAGTAACTTTGAAAATAAACTGGAAATTGTTGCTGAACAACAGCCCTGGTCAGACCGACCTTATTCTATTTCGCTAAACCTTCCGCCGCTTGCAGGTTTAGTATTACGTAAAATAGGCTAAATTGTTCACATTATGTCCGAACAAAATAGTTTATCTCGACGAGAATACGAAAAACAGAAAGAAATATTACAGATTGAGCTCTTAAAAGCCCAGAAATGGGCGAAGAAGAATGGCGAACGAATTATTGTCTTGTTCGAGGGGGGAGAGATGCCGCCGGCAAAGGTGGTGCCATAAAACGCTTTATGGAGCATCTCAACCCTCGCGGCGCGCGCGTAGTAGCATTAGAAAAGCCTAGTGATACATAACGTGGGCAATTGTTCAACGCTATGTTGAACAATTGCCCACTGCTGGTAAAATCGTCTTGTTTGATCGTTCATGGTATAACCGTGCTGGTGTTGAACGAGTGATGAATTTTTCCACTGAAGATCAATATCAGCAATTTTTAGTTCAAGTACCAGAATTTGAGAAAATGTTAATTGATAGTGGCATTCGTCTGTTTAAATATTGGTTTTCTGTCAGTCGTGACGAACAATTTTCAGGCCAGAAAGAAAGATCCTTTAACAAGCGAGTCACGATCCCCAGGATACAAAAACGGGACATCCAAGTCGCCCTTTTTGCTGAGGAGTACGTGACGGTTAATAATTCACCAGCCGTCCTGCGTCCATGTCGACTTGCACATTGCTCTGTAGAGCAATCCG
>JAGXHJ010000059.1 GCA_024636315.1 Methylophaga sp. | reverse complement strand
GCAATGTGAAACGTCATACATTAGAACGAATCGAATCAATGATATTAGGGGCTGCAGGTAAAACGCTGGGGTATAAAGCACTTATTGGAAAATCGTATTTTCCTGAAAGTGGTATTAATGTATGTTAGTCCCTAAATTTAATGGTCAACAACCGGCCAAATCTGAATTATATTGGCGTGGTCCTGTTTTATGGCATAGCGATGGCACGACATGGACAGAACTAAAGAATAAAAAATCGTCCGCCGTGCCAAACATTGTGACCCTAGGACCTACCTATAACTACACTGCAATGCTAGAAGCACATAATGCTCATTGGCTGTTTGCACTAGATTTTCCCAATGCCTTACCCGCTGGCATCAAGACTCATTTCACACAAGATGGCCAATTACTCAGCGATGATCCACTCCGCCAACGTCAACAATATCAGCTTAGTGCACAGACGCAATATCGCTTCAATGAGGATAATGATGGTTACCTTGTTGATGCCTTACAACTGCCCAAAAATCAACACCCACGCACCCATAAACTGGCTCAACAATGGTTGCAACAAACACAACAGCCTCTAGAATTGGTGCAATTGGCATTAACGCATTTTAATCAGCAGGATTTTTATTACACCTTGTCACCGCCTCAATTAGCTGGCGACACTATTGATAATTTTTTATTCGAAAGTCGCCGTGGATTTTGTGAACATTATGCCGCCAGTTTTACTATTTTAATGCGAGCTACCGGCGTGCCAACACGTATTGTGACAGGGTATCAAGGTGGAGAAATCAATCCAGTCGATAATTTTTTGGTTATTCGCCAGCGTGATGCCCATGCTTGGACGGAAGTGTGGATAAAGGGTCAAGGTTGGATTCGAGTCGACCCAACGGCGGCCGTTGCTAAACAACGAATAAACCAAGGTATCAATACCATTATGCCGCTCAATATGCGGTCGCCGCTGCTGCTATCCAATAGTCGTCCACTCGCAGAACTCTGGCAAACACTACGCAATAATTGGGATGCACTGGATAATTCATGGAACCAATGGATTTTAGCGTATGGTCCTGAATTACAAAAAGAATTTTTGTCCAAACTGGGCATGCCAAATCCTGACTGGCAGCAAATGGTAATTTGGCTAAGTGTTTCGATCAGTATCGTCCTACTGCTTATTAGCGTGCTTATTTTCTATCAGCGCAAGCGGCTTGTTCCAATTGTGTATCTATATCAAAAATTCTGCAACAAAGTAGCTATTAATCGTGAAGCTAGTGAAGGTCCTATCGATTTTGCTAATCGAGTAAAACAGCGTTATCCTAATAATACAGCTGAAATAGATCGTATAAATCAGCTCTATATTAATTTGCATTATGGCAATAAATCAGTGTCAATGAGTGATCTAAAGCAAGCCATAAAGGCGTTTAAGCCCCCACGAATATGAATAAAAATGATCTTCAAAAATTCAAACAGTTGCTCGAAACTCAGCGTGAGGAGTTAATGAATTGTCAACAAATGGCGCAAAGTTCAACTGAAACGGTTGAGCTTGATCAGGCGAGTGTCGGTCGAGTTTCTAGAATGGATGCTATGCAATCACAAGCAATGGCCGTTGAAACAACGCGACTACGACAGCAGCAACTCAGAAAGATATCAACGGCATTAGCTCTAATAACATCTGGTGATTATGGTTATTGCAGTGTATGTGATGAAGAAATAAACCTTAAACGCTTGGAAATTGATCCGGCATCAACGATGTGTGTAGCCTGCGCTTCCAAACAAGAATAGTACCACCGTCATTCCCGAATTCATTTATCGGGAATCTTAATAGTGAAGTCAGCCTAGTTTAGGTTAAAATAAGCCATGACAAATACTAATCCTCTTTTCGAACGTACCCATATTTTAATCGGTGATACCGGCATCGAACGACTACAACAAAGCCATGTCTTTCTGGCAGGCATGGGTGGCGTTGGCTCCTTCACTGCCGAAGCATTAGCACGGATGGGCGTAGGTCAAATCACAATCGTCGATCACGATGTGGTGTCAGCATCAAATATCAATCGGCAATTGGTCGCATTAAACTCCACTATAGGTGAACTTAAAGTCGAGGTCATGGCAAAACGGATTTATGATATAAACCCAGCCTGCAAAGTGAATATTATTACCGAATTTTTATCGCCGACTACTATCCCCGATGTAATTACATCGGAATATGATGTCATCATTGACGCCATCGATAGCATGAGTAGCAAAACGCAATTAATGGCCACAGCATGGCGTAAAAACTTACCCATTTTTGCCAGCATGGGCGCAGGAGGAAAGCTAGATCCAACACTCATCCGCACTGGCGACATAATGGATACCTCAATGTGCAAACTGGCAAAACAATTACGAGGTCACCTACGACGAAATGGCGTAGGTCGAGGTATTCAAACCGTATATTCGATCGAGTCACCACAACCCGCATTACCACCAGAAGCGGTGGCACATGGCCGACCACGAGCAGTCAATGGCACGATGAGTTACATGCCTTCCATCTTTGGCTTAACACTAGCAGGCATGGTGACAAACCATATTATTGGTGATGCACGTCGTGCCTGATGATACTTCAGCTCCAGTGACTGATCCTATTAACGTTTTAAATTGTGACCAACAGCGTCAGCAACAACTCGCAGAGTTACTTAAACCTTATGGTATTGAAATTGAACATGTTGCAGAACATGATGTAATTCAAGGCAGTTTTTTTGGTGAACGAGAAGCGGGCTTAATTGGTAATAAACTTTACCTTCGTCACGATACGCCAATACATTCAGCCTTACATGAAGCTGGTCACTACATTTGCATGGATCCGGCACGACGAGAAAAACTCGATACTGACGCTGAAGGTGATTATGATGAAGAAAATGGTGTGTGTTTTTTACAAATACTGCTGGCTGAGCACTTAGCCGATGTCGGCAAAGAACGCATGATGATCGACATGGATAGCTGGGGTTATACCTTCAGATTAGGCTCAGCTAAAGCATGGTTTGAACACGATGCAGAAGATGCCCAACAATGGCTAATCGAGCACCAAATAATTAATGTGAATAAAAATCCCACTTGGCAATTTAGACAATAATAATGTCTCGAAAATATCAGTAATTTTCATAAGTCAGTGCTTAATCAGCCCAACGCTTAATAACGTTTTTTAGCTCACTACATAGTCATATTTAAATCTTTTATTCATAATGTAGATAGCCCTCAGTGATGCGTAAGCAAACAGTCTGTGGTTCCTAACCTCGGTAGTGAATATGCATATAATGCTAGATGAATCCGCTTACTTTAAAGGTTGCTTAATCATTTCCAGAAGCATAGAGTCGATATATGTATATAGATAATAGAGGATTTATATCGTCGTTAATAACTAAGTTAAGCATCCCCCAAAATTAGCAACATTCATTCAATCTTTAAGGAATTATGATGCGTAAACGAATTATCAATCCTGTTCAGCAAGACAGTTTACACCCTGAACGAGAGTGGCTAGATATCGAGAAAACCGCAATAGTTGAGGTGACCTCGGAAGATGCCGAGTATCCAATTGAAGCAGCACTTCTATCTGATAAGGTTTCGGGCTGGCGCGCATCGGATTCAGGAAAGCAGACCATTCGTTTGATCTTTGATCACCCTCAACAGCTTGAATGGATTAAGCTGGGATTTGAAGAATTCACAGTAGAACGTACCCAAGAATATGTTTTACGTTGGTCAGCTGATAATGGTCAGTCATATCAAGAAATAGTTCGACAACAATGGAACTTCAGCCCTGAAGGCTCTACAAGTCAAATCGAAGAGTATCACGTGCAACTTACTTCTGTGACCATGCTTGAACTGATTATTACGCCCGATATAGGGGAAAGAAATCGTGTGGCATCTTTAAAACAATTACGGTTGGCTTAGCAGATAATTTATATTTTTTGGCCATGAGGATGATTATGGCTAGTGGTTATCGCGTGTAAATTTTGTAATTCAAACACTCGCCATCTAGCCAATATTATTATAATATCAAACTTATAATGTATAAGTTTTTATACACTTATCGTTATGAACCCTAGTTTATTTGATATTACAATTAATCATCTTAAAGGAAAAACGGTATGAGTTTTGTAAGTGAATTTAAAAGCTTTGCCATGAAAGGCAACGTCGTTGATATGGCAGTTGGTATTATCATCGGTGTTGCATTTGGTAAAATCGTCGCATCCTTAGTTAGAGATGTCATCATGCCACCAATCGGTGTATTGGTAGGTGGCGTTAATTTTTCAGAGCTCGTATATATTATTCAAGAGGCACAAGGTGAAGCCGTTGCTGTTGCAATAAACTACGGCTTATTCATTCAATCAATCGTTGATTTTCTTATTGTTGCTTTTGCGATTTTCATGACTGTTAAGGTAATGAACTCGCTTAAAAAGAAAGAAGAGGTGGCACCTGTGGTACCGGCTAAACCATCAACTGAAGTGGTTTTGCTAACAGAAATAAGAGATCTACTTAAACGCTAATCTACTTAATAGTTAAGCTGAATATTTAGTAAGGAAAAGCTCATGACAAAACTATCTGAAATTGAAGGTATAGGTGAAGCATACTCCGCAAAATTGACAGATGCGGGTATTACATCAATTGAGAACTTATTAGAAAGTTGCTGTGAAAAAAAAGGCCGTAAAGAATTAGCTACAAAAACAGGCATTAGTGAAAAGTTAGTACTTAACTGGGTTAACCGTGCAGATTTAGCAAGAATTAAGGGTGTAAGCACCCAGTATGCGGATCTTCTTGAAAGTGCTGGCATCGATACTGTACCTGAATTGGCCCAACGAAATGCCAAAAATCTACACGCTAAGATGGTTGAAGTTAATGAAGAAAAAAACCTGGTTCGTCAGGTGTCATCAGCATCTCAAGTAGAATCTTGGGTAACACAAGCAAAAGTGTTACCTCGTGTTATTAACTAACCTCAACTCGGTTTAAGAACCAAGGGAACTAAAAAGCCTGTTTACCGATCAGATCTTTTACCACAAAGATTTTGACCAAAGGAAAACAGGCTTATGAACAAGTTAACTGAAGTATTCTGTGATGTCGATGACAAGGT
>JAGXHJ010000058.1 GCA_024636315.1 Methylophaga sp. | reverse complement strand
TTTTCTACAGCAAAGGAATTTCGAGAGGCGATTGATAATTTCTTCATCAATACACTTCCAAGCCTGGCTAAAACGTTAGATGACAGAATTAATGATAATTTTCAGGTGCTAATTCCTGCAACCTGAAGTGGGATGGGTATAGCTTCTAAAATTTATGTCACAAAATGGCCGAGTCATAGCTCGGCCGTTTTGTGACAAATCTCAATCCCAGATCAATCTCTCTTATCAGATTAAGCTTTTATTAGAAGCCTTGATCGATTTCATTTGTCGAACGGCCTGCCAAATTAAAGTGACTTCCTTACCGTACTTATCTTGAAGTGTCGCTTCAGATTACCTGCATCATAATGTTGGTAATGCTTTGGTTCGCCATTTGTACATGCTTTCTGTTTTATCCTTTACACTATAATATTGAAACAATTCACAGGCCTTCCTGACTGAACTGTCAGCACTGAGGTTATTTGGGTAGTGGGAAATTAGCTCTTTATATTGAACTTTGACAGATTGTGACGTGTTATTTTTGGCATTTTAGTAGCACCGTAAAAAGAAACTTGGCACGAAATTATTTATTAAATAATTGTTAGCCACTGATCACTGGCATTTATAGTATATTTACAGTCCCTAGGGAACAAAGTTAATTCATTATGGTCAATCAGATAACAAATAAAAAGTATCGCCGGCAAGTCGGAGTGTGCGGGCTCAAAGGATGAATGTGGATTTAGAGCTAGTGCAACGTGTGCAAGAGGGTGATAAGAAAGCATTTGATGTGTTGATCTTAAAATATCAGCAACGGATTGTGCATGTCATTACTGGTTTTGTACACGACCCGGTAGAAGCTTTGGATGTCGCTCAGGAAGCTTTTATCAAAGCATATCGGGCCATCCCGAACTTTCGTGGTGATAGTGCTTTCTATACATGGCTATATCGAATTGCAATCAATACGGCTAAAAACCATTTGACCGCACGTGCAAGAAGACCGCCAGCAATGGATGTCGATGCACTTGATGCTACTAACTATTACGATGCGCCAGAATTAAAAGAATTTGAAACGCCAGAGAGTAATTTGATTAGTAATGAATTGGAACGGGCTATCCAGCAAGCGATTCAGGACTTGCCTGAAGATACGGCAACGGCAATTCGATTACGGGAGTTTGAAGGTATGAGTTACGAAGAAATTGCACAGGTAATGGATTGCCCGATAGGTACTGTACGGTCACGAATTTTTCGTGCACGTGAAGCTATAGAAAAACAAATAACCGAAATAATGAGTGAAGAGGAATGATAATGACAGCCAATCAAAACGAATTATTGTCTGCATTAGTTGATGGTGAACTCAAAGGCAACGAATTAGAGCAAGCCTTGCAACTATTAAGCACCAATGACACAGCAAGAGCACAGTTTCAACGACACCAGCTTGTAAGTGATGTATTACATGGTCATGTGTCACACAATCTGGCGATAGATTTGACGGGTCGTATAGCGGATGCCTTATTAGATGAGCCTGCGATAACGTTGCCCGTGAAACGCAAAGCATTAGTTATTCCATTCCCAACACAATTTTGGAAACAAGCTACTGGTTTAGCATTTGCCGCATCAGTAGGCGCATTGGCAGTGATGGGCGTGACGAATCAGTCACAAATTCAATTAATGCCTGTTACAGCGGTAGCTTCAATTGAAGCACCTACACAGTCGATGACTGTTGCTCAAGCAGGTAATCGTTGGTCAGTCGGTGAGCAAGAAGTTGAACAACGCTTAAATACCTATTTAGTGAATCACAATGAATATGCTGGAGCATCAAGTGTGTTTTCATATGCACGCGTTGTTTCTTATGATGCGGGGCAATAAATATGCGGGCTTTACTTCATTTTTCCATAAGCTGCTGTTTGTTGTTAATGGGCGTAACTGCTCATGCAGATGATGAAGTAACACTATTACAGCGTATGGATGTTGCGGCAAAGCAACTTAATTATGAGGGCGTTTTTTCTTATCGAACGGGTAAGAAAATGCAAGCTATTCGGATTATTCATCGGGCTAACCAACAAGTTGAAATCGAACGGTTAATCTCATTGAATGGTGTCGCGAGAGAAGTTATTCGCAATAATGAAATGATGACGTGTATTTATCCTGAAGGTAAAAGTGTACAACCCGACCACCGTCCGTTAGGGCGAGGATTCCCGAGTGATTTTCTTAATCGTTTGAATTTAGCTTCCGCTTATTATCAGTTTTCTTTAGGCCGAGAAGAGCGGGTCGCAGGCCACCACACCCAAGAATTAAAGGTAATGCCAGTTGATAATTATAGATATGGGTATCACTTGTGGGTCGATAAGAACAGTGACTTATTATTACAATCTGATTTAGTTGATGATCAGGATGATGTGTTGGAAACAATTGCTTTTTCGTCGGTAGAAATGGGCCATGATATTCCTGAAGCATTACTTCAAGCTCAGATCCAGGGTAATGAAATGACTTGGAATCGCGCTGAACACGTCATGGCGATAAAAACAATGGCAAATAAAGCGAGATCGCCTTGGCAAATAGAGTGGATGCCAGAAGGTTTTACTCTCGTGGCACAACAAAACCGGTTGAAGGCAAAAAATGGAGCATCCATTGAACAGCATGTATACAGCGATGGCTTAAATTCGATTTCTATTTTTATAGAAAAGATACGTGCCCAACATAGTCACTTACGTGGCGGTTCCAAAATGGGCACAACCAATGCCTTTGGTACCATTATCAATAGTCATTTTGTGACGATTGTAGGTGAGGTTCCACAGCGTACAGTCGAAAAAGTGGGTAATTCAATACAATATATTGAGCGTGAATAACGATGATTGAACAATCAGCTAAAGTAGTAAGGTGTGATGATAAGATGGTTTGGCTGGAAGCTGAGCGCCAATCAACCTGTAGCGGCTGTCAAGTTAGGCAGGGCTGTGGAACGGGTATGTTAGCAAAGCATGTGGGTAAGCGTTTTTCGAGTATTGCAGTTTTAAAAACAGGTGATGTAAAAATCGGACAGCAAGTGCAATTAGCCATTCCGGAAGAAACCTTATTACAAGGTGCTTTTTTGATGTACATTTTACCTTTAGTTCTAATGTTTGTTATTGCTGCAGGTGCGCGGGCTTTAAATTTTAATGAAGCCATCGAAATTTTCGGCGGATTGAGCGGTCTATTTGTAGGGTTTTATTGGGTTAAATTACATTTAGCAAATAAAAAAGACGGCTTTCAAGCCAAAATTATAGAGGAATAACCATGAAGCAATATAAAATTTGGACATTACTTACTGTCAGTTTTGCTTGGTTGTTACTAACTATCAATGTTACCGCTGGAAATTTACCAGAATTTACTGAGTTAGTTTCTGACAATGCGGCGGCAGTAGTCAATATTAGTACAACGATGAAAAACGATAATAAACGCGAGATGCCACAATTACCGCCAGGTATTGAAATCCCAGAAGGCACGCCATTTGATGAGTTATTTAAGCACTTTTTTGATGCGCCAAATCAAAATCCAGCACCCTATGAAGCACATTCATTAGGTTCAGGGTTTGTCTTATCATCTGATGGTTATATCTTAACTAACTATCATGTCATTAAAGATGCAGATGAAATTATTGTCCGCTTCAGTGATCGTAATGAACTCGAAGCTAAAGTTTTAGGTAGCGATGAGCGTAGCGATGTTGCTTTACTAAAAGTTGAAGCTACTGGGTTGCCAGCCGTTAAATTAGGTGATTCAACTAATTTGAAAGTGGGCGAGTGGGTGTTGGCTATTGGTTCACCTTTCGGCTTTGATCATTCTGCGACAGCAGGGATTGTCAGTGCATTAGGTCGTAGTCTCCCTAGCGATAGTTATGTGCCGTTTATTCAAACGGATGTTGCGATTAATCCAGGTAACTCGGGCGGCCCACTATTTAATCTAGACGGTGAAGTTGTTGGTATTAACTCACAAATATATAGTCGCACGGGCGGTTTTATGGGCTTGTCATTTGCAATCCCCATGGATGTTGTGATGAATGTTGTCGACCAAATTAAGGCACAAGGCTTTGTCAGTCGTGGCTGGTTAGGTGTGGTTATTCAAGATGTAACAGGTGAATTAGCCGAATCTTTTGGTTTGAATAAACCCCAAGGAGCCTTAATTTCAAAAGTATTACCTGATAGTCCAGCAGCTAAAGCGGGCTTTGAGGCAGGCGATGTTATTCTGAAATTTGATGGCAAAAAAGTACCTTCATCATCTGATTTACCGCCAATTGTTGGCAGAACAACAATTGGCAAGACGATACCGGTAGAAGTGATGCGAAATAATAATCGCAAAACAATGAATGTCATCATTGAGCAATTGCCAGATGATAAAGATATTACTAAAACAAATGCGAACAGAGGGCGATTAGTTGATGAGCGTCTAGCAATTGAAGTGGCTGATTTAGACGAAAAACAACGTGAACAATATGCTATTGCTGAAGGTGGTGCTCTGGTAGCTAATATTAAGCAAGGTCCAGCCTCAGCCTCAGGTATGCGTCCTGGTGACGTTATAATGAGCATTGATAATCAAAAAATTAAGAATGCTAAACAATTTTTAGATATTGCTAAGGAGTTACCTGTAAATAAAGCTATCCCAGTACTTGTTCAACGAGGAGAAGGTGCGATATTTTTAGCTATAAAAATTGAACAAAAGGACTGATTTTAGGCGCTGGCGGCTTTTGAGCGTTTTCGTCTCTCATCGTTGGCAATTAGAAACGTGTTAACTGTAAAACTACGTAGCCATTTTGCCTTAATAAACTGAAAGAACATTTTAAAATCTGATGACCGCCAAATGATAAACAGGCCTGGTTAGATTTAGGCATTGAACGCTAAGCGGGACAGAAAGGATGTTTTGCCGTAAAATCCAGCTTTAATTATATAAGATCGGCCGGTAACAATTGTTCCGGCCGATTTTTTTACTGTTTAAAAGGTTATTTTAACTTCATGGATCACATCCGAAATTTTTCTATCATTGCTCACATAGATCACGGTAAATCAACGATAGCAGATCGTTTCATTCAAGTCTGTGGTGGTTTGTCAGCTCGAGAAATGTCTGCACAAGTGCTTGATTCAATGGACATTGAAAAAGAGCGCGGTATTACCATTAAAGCGCAATGTGTCTCATTGGACTATAAAGCTCGCAATGGCGAAACCTATCATCTCAATTTTATCGATACACCTGGCCATGTCGATTTCTCTTATGAAGTTTCACGTTCCTTAGCGGCATGTGATGGTGCATTACTCGTCGTTGATGCGGCACAAGGCGTAGAAGCCCAAAGTGTTGCCAACTGTTATACCGCGATCGATCTTGGTCTTGAAGTTGTGCCGGTATTAAATAAGATCGATTTACCATCAGCAGAACCTGATCGAGTGGCACAAGAAATAGAAGATATTATCGGTGTTGATGCGATGGATGCGGTGCAGTGTAGTGCCAAAACGGGGCTAGGCATTGAAGATCTATTAGAAGCTTTGGTTAAACGGATCCCTGCGCCAAAAGGTGACCCAAACGGGCCGTTACAGGCACTGATAATTGATTCATGGTTCGATAGCTATGTGGGTGTCATTTCATTAGTAAGAATCATGCAAGGCTCCATGAAAACGCGTGATAAAATCAAAGTGATGTCAACAGGGCAAGAGTATCAAATCGAACAATTAGGTATTTTCACTCCTAAACGAAAGCCTAAAACTTCTTTGTATTGTGGCGAAGTCGGTTATGTCATTTCTGGTGTGAAAGATATTGATGGTGCGCCGGTGGGTGATACTTTGACTCATGCACATCGTGGCGCAACAGAAATGCTACCGGGGTTTAAATCTGCAACACCTCAGGTATATGCTGGATTATTTCCGGTAAGCTCCGAGGATTTTGAATCCTTTCGTGATGCATTAGGTAAATTACGACTTAATGATGCCTCATTGTTTTTTGAACCAGAAAATTCTCAAGCATTAGGTTTTGGTTTCCGTTGCGGTTTCCTAGGTTTATTACATATGGAGATCATTCAAGAGCGTTTAGAGCGTGAATATGATCTTGATCTGATTACCACAGCGCCTACAGTAGTATTTGAAGTATTAACGGGTAAAGGCGATATTATAAACATTGAAAACCCTGCAATGTTGCCAGAACCTAATATGATTGATGAAGTCCGTGAACCGATTGTAATGGCTGATATTTTGGTTCCACAAGAACATCTTGGTGCTGTTATTGCTTTATGTATTGAAAAACGTGGCGTCCAAAAATCAATGCAGTACATGGGTAAACAAGTTGCGTTGAGTTATGAGTTGCCGATGAATGAAGTGGTGATTGATTTCTTTGATCGTATAAAATCAGTGAGTCGCGGTTATGCGTCTTTAGACTATCATTTTATACGGTTCCAACAAGCGGACTTAGTGAAGTTGGATGTGATGATTAATAGTGAACGTGTTGATGCCCTATCGATGATTGTACATCGTGAACAGAGTGTTTCTCGAGGTCGAGACTTAGTTGAAAAGATGAAAGAATTGATTCCGCGACAAATGTTTGATATTGCTATTCAAGCTGCGATTGGCGGTCACATTATTGCGCGTTCAACGGTTAAAGCGATGCGTAAAAATGTAATAGCGAAGTGCTATGGTGGCGACGTGTCTCGTAAGCGTAAATTATTAGACAAGCAAAAGAAAGGTAAAAAGCGGATGAAATCTATAGGTAAGGTCGATGTACCACAAGAAGCTTTTTTAGCTGTTTTACAATTATCTAAAAAATAATAAAAGGATATTTATTTGTGAGCTTCCCTGCAATCATGGTCACCCTTGTCTTTGTGACTGGCATCATCTGGCTATTGGATAGTATTTTCTGGGCATCAAGCAGAGTCAAAAATGCCAAAGAACCATTGATCGTGGAATATGCACGGTCTTTTTTTCCTATTATTTTGGTAGTGTTGGTTATTCGGTCATTTATTGCCGAACCTTTCCGAATTCCATCAGGCTCAATGTTACCTACATTGCATGTTGGTGATTTTATCTTGGTGAATAAATTTGCTTACGGTGTTCGTTTACCTGTGTTGAATACCAAAATTATCGATGTGGATGAACCCCAGCGTGGTGAGGTAGTTGTATTTCGTTACCCAAAAAATCCAGAAGTTGATTATATAAAACGGGTGGTGGGTTTGCCAAATGATAAGGTTGGCTACTTTAATAAAACGATTTATATTAATGGCGAAGCTATAGTTCAAGAACCGAAAGAAAAAAATGTAAGCCTATTAGGTCTAGTCCCGGACAATAGTCAGTTACATATAGAGACCTTAGGTGACCATACACATGAATTATTGATCGACCCTAGCCGCCGTTTGATTGAAGGTGAAATGGTTGTTCCACTAGGTGAATATTTTGTAATGGGCGATAATCGTGACAATAGTAATGATAGCCGCTTCTGGGGCACGGTACCCGAAGCTAATTTAGTGGGCAAAGCTTTTTTTATATGGATGAGTTGGGATTGGAATACTGGCGGCATCGTGTGGGACCGTTTGGGCGATAATATTAACTAAAGGTAAATGAGATGAAAAAACAACGTGGAATGACACTAATTGGTTGGGCAATAGTTTTGGGTATTATTGCTTTCTTTGCTACGGTTGCAATGCGCCTTATTCCTATGTATCAAGAATACTTCAGTGTAGTTCAGATTATGGAATCAATGAAAGTTGAATTGAAAGAAAACAAATTAACTAAACAACAAGTAAAAACTCTATTTGAAAAGCGCTTTGATACGGGGTATGTGTTTAGTGTCAAATCTGACAATATGAAATTTATAGCTGGTAAAGACAATTATAGTGTAACCAAAGTTGTGATCGATTATGAAGTACGGGAACCCTTTATTGCACAGATTAGTTTAGTAGGCCACTTCCATAAAGAAATAGATGTTGAGGATACCCAAGCTCAATGATCACTGCGGGACAAAAATCATTATGTACACAGTTGCAGATAAGTTTTAGTGATATAACGTTATTACAACAAGCGTTAACGCATCGCAGTGCGGCATCTCGCAATAATGAACGTTTGGAGTATTTGGGCGACGCTATTTTAAGTTTCGTGATTGCGGAAGCATTATTTAATCGTTTCCCACAAGTTAAAGAGGGAAAATTAAGCCGTTTACGTGCTTCTTTGGTTAAAGGTGTCACTTTGGCTGAAATAGGTAGAGAGTTGCGCTTGGGTGAGGTTTTGATTCTAGGACCTGGCGAATTAAAAAGTGGTGGTTACCGACGAGAATCTATTTTAGCCGATACCGTTGAAGCTATCTTTGGCGCCTTATACCAAGATAGTGGTCTTGAAGTAGTTAAAGCACTTATTTTGAGATTGTATGAGGAGAGGCTCTCTGCCATTGATGTCAATGAAGTAGTGAAAGATGCAAAAACACGTTTACAGGAGTTATTACAGAGCCGTAAACAACCTTTGCCGCTTTACAGTGTTAAAGAAGTTAAAAGGGCTGACAATGAACCCTTATTCGAAGCTTCATGCCAAGTGGCAATATTAAAAAAACTCATCATTGCACAAGGCAGTAGCCATCGAAAAGCTGAAACTACAGCCGCCGAGCGAGCATTGAAACTAATAGAAGATAAATTATGACAGACAGTACGTTTAAATCAGGTTATGTAGCCATTATCGGTCGTCCAAATGTGGGTAAATCGACCCTGATTAATCGTGTTTTAGGGCAGAAGTTATGCATTACATCACGCCGACCACAAACAACCCGCCATCGTATTTTAGGTATTAAAACAACTGATGATAGTCAATTGATCTACGTTGATACACCAGGTTTGCATATTGATGATAAACGAGCGATGAATAAATATATGAATCGTGCCGCCGCCTCTTCAATTGATCATGTCGATGTGATTTTGTTTGTTGTGGATGGTATGAATTGGACGGAAGAAGATGAGCAAGTTTTAGTCCGCTTAAAAGCGAATGCTGAAGCGCCAGTAATTTTAGTTATTAATAAAATGGATAAATTGGCTGATAAAGAAGTCATGTTGCCTCATATCGAAAAGTTAGCTGCGCTATATAACTATTCTAATGTGTTGCCTATTTCTGCTCGCAAAGGTGTAAATCTTGATCAATTAGAAGCAGAAATTAAAAAATTGATGCCTGAAGGCGATTTGATATTTCCTGAAGATCAGCTAACCGATCGTAGCTCTCGCTTTTTAGCTGCAGAGTTGGTACGAGAAAAATTATTCCGCCACTTAGGACAAGAGTTACCTTATTCTATTACTGTCGAAATAGAACAGTTCGATGATGAAAAAAACTTATATCGAATCGGCGCGGTTATATATGTAGAACGTAGCGGCCAGAAAGCTATTGTCATTGGTAAGGGTGGCGAGTTACTGAAATCTGTTGGTAAAGATGCACGACTTGAAATGGAAAGTCTATTTGGTAAAAAAGTCTTTTTGCGTTTATGGGTCAAGGTACGTGAAGGTTGGGGTGACAATGAACGCATGTTAAAAAACCTAGGTTATAACGACGAGCTTTAATAGCTTTTCAGTTTGAGCGAATCTTGAAGGTTGAATTAACGCCCGCATTTGTTTTACATCAACGGCCTTACCGCGAAAATAGTGCTTTGCTAGATGTATTTAGTGAACAATATGGACGGGTCAGCATCGTGGCTAAGGGCCTCAATCAAAAAAAGGGTAATAAAGCAGGTTTATTACAGCTATATCAGCCCTTGTTATTATCATGGTTTGGCCATGGAGACTTATACTCATTAACCGCTGTCGAACCGTTATCCGCACGTTATATTTTACAAGCCGATGCCGCCTTATGTGGCCTGTATATTAATGAATTGATAGTCCGGTTATTAGGTCCTCATGTAGCAGAGCCGGATGTTTTCAACGCCTATCAACAAACCCTATTGAGTTTACATCAGCGAGACAATACAGAAATTATTCTCCGTTTATTCGAGAAAAAATTATTAGGTCATTTAGGCTACGGTTTGGTGCTTGATAGTGAATATGAAAATGGCCAGTTAATTGAAGAGCTACAGCAGTATTATTATCAAGCTGATGCTGGATTGCTACGTTGGCATGAAGGAGTGAAATTTCCTATGATTACTGGTCGCAGTCTTCGGCATCTAATAAACGAATCTGATTTCGATCAACAAAGCTTACAAGAAATAAAACGCGTGATGCGAACCGTGATATATTTTTATCTCGGTGGTAAACCATTACAAAGTAGACAGCTTTTTATTGATCTACAGCAGTACGCGAGCAAAAATTAATTTTATAAGGTTAAGACAAAAATATGGCGATTCTACTAGGTGTCAACATTGATCATGTAGCCACGTTAAGGCAAGCGCGAGGAACGCGTTATCCTGATCCTATTCAGGCGGCAATAGAAGCTGAACAGGCTGGAGCGGACGGTATAACCTTGCATTTACGTGAAGATCGTCGCCATATTCAAGAACGTGACGTGTCAATGTTATCAAATATTTTACAGACTAAAATGAATCTGGAAATGGCGGTAACCGATGATATGCTTGCAATGGCTGAATTATATCTCCCAGCTGATTGTTGTTTAGTCCCTGAACGCCGGGAAGAACTTACAACAGAAGGTGGCTTAAATGTTATGGGCCAGCTACCTAGAATGAAAGAGGCTTGTCAGCGACTCGCTGAAGCAAAAGTCAACGTGTCATTATTTATTGATCCTGATATGGCTCAAATTGATGCGGCTCTTGAATGTGGCGCACCGGTGATTGAATTGCACACCGGTCGATATGCTGATGCTGAGACGCCTGCAGAGATGCAACACGAATTGAACATTATTATTAATGCCGTTCAATACGCCGCCAAACTTGGCTTACAGGTCAATGCCGGTCATGGCTTGAATTACCATAATGTTGGCGCTATCGCTGAAATTCCTGATATTGTCGAACTAAATATTGGTCACGCGATTGTGGCTAGAGCGATGTTCACGGGTTT
Source organism: Methylophaga sp. (assembly GCA_024636315.1). GTDB lineage: Bacteria > Pseudomonadota > Gammaproteobacteria > Nitrosococcales > Methylophagaceae. The sequence continues at coordinate 9,930 of JAGXHJ010000058.1, read as the reverse complement.
TCAATCTGCGGTACGTGAAATGAAGCAATTAATGCAGATTGCTCGCCGCGGATGATTTTTGGCATAGGCACAGATCTTGTGCATATTCCTAGGATGCAGGCATTATTAGATAAGCATGGCGATAAAATAGCTCAACGTATATTAAGTGAGAGTGAGTTTGCATCTTTCCAGCAAGCAAATAAGCCAGCCGCATTTTTAGCCAAACGGTTTGCAGCTAAAGAAGCGACAGCAAAAGCATTAGGTACCGGCTTTCGAGATGGCTTGAGTTTACGTCATATCGAGGTGAGTAATAATGAATATGGCAAGCCGGAATTAACTTTTTCTGAGCATGGTCTGAAAATGTTAGATGATTTAAATATTGGACGTAGTCTGTTGAGTTTGAGTGATGAGACAGAATATGCCATTGCCTATGTGATCTTAATGGAACGACAACAATGAAACAGTATCCTACAATTGAAGCCTTCGTTGGCAATACACCTTTAGTGAGATTACAACGCTTACCAGGTGAAACATCCAATATTATTTTAGTAAAACTAGAAGGTAATAACCCCGCTGGCTCGGTAAAAGATAGACCGGTGATGACGATGATTCGCCAAGCTGAGGCGCGCGGTGATATTAACGCGGGTGATACATTAATTGAGGCCACCAGTGGCAATACGGGTATTGCCTTAGCAATGGTCGCTGCCATTTTAGGTTATCGAATGATTTTGTTGATGCCCAAAAATATGAGTGTAGAGCGACGAGCTTCAATGCGGGCATATGGTGCTGAAATTATCTTAACAGAAAATATGGAAACTGCTCGTGACTTAGCCCTAGAAATGCAAAATCAGGGGAAAGGCAAAGTGCTTAATCAATTTGCTAATTTTGATAACCCTTTGGCTCATTATCAAACGACAGGACCTGAAATCTGGCGTGATACTGATGGTGAAATAACCCATTTTGTCAGTGCTATGGGCACGACAGGCACTATTATGGGCACTTCACGCTATCTAAAAGAACAAAACCCTAATGTTCAAATAATAGGTGTGCAACCTGTTGATGGCGCTAGTATTCCTGGCATACGTCGTTGGCCAAAAGAATATTTACCTACGATATTTGAGCCAGAACGCGTCGATTTAATTATGGATATGGAACAAGATGTTGCTGAAAATACCATGCGTCGTTTGGCCGCTGAAGAAGGTATTTTCTGCGGTGTGTCTTCGGGTGGGACAGTGGCTGCTGCGTTACGATTATCAGAGACTGTATCTAATGCCGTGATAGTTAGTATCATCTGTGATCGTGGTGACCGCTACCTTTCAACCGGTGTTTTTCCAGCCGAATAATGAAAAACAATCCAACATGGCTGGTTTTTTTTGCGGCGGTGTTAGTCCTTTGGCAGAGTGTTGCCTTTGCGAGTGAGCAGTTTAAATTAACGATAGGGCACTGGACTTTTGACGATCTAAGTGCTCAAAATATAGCTGTTAACTTGCAATTGACTAAGCAAGGCTTGACTGTTAATGCTAGCGCAGATTCTATAGTATTGGCTCAACCGATAGGTATGCTGAAAAAAGTAACATTACAGTGTACTGAATTAGTACTACTCTCGGGTCAGACCAACTGCGTTGCTGGTAAAGTTGGATTTATTCATAAAGAGTTCGGCTCTCAAAGCATCGCGTTTTCGCTCCAAGCAATGCCTGAACAAGCACATTATCAATTATCAGTTTCTAACTTAAAATTTGCAGATGCAAACTTCACAATAATTGCCAATTACGATAAGCAACATTGGCAAGCTTCACTGACAACCACGGAAGCCTCCTTAGCCAAATTAGTCCACAATGTTTCGCCTTATTTAGATGAAATACAAAAGTCTATGCTAACGGGTTGGAACTTTGATTCTGATCTAGCCGTACAAGCAAATTTGAGCGGTCATCAGCAACAAGTTGACCAATTTAAGCTTAAGTTAACGTCTTCAGCACTGACTTTGAGTGATGCCCAAGGTAAATATGTCACTGAAAATGTCGCGATGAACTTATTGTTAGATTTGGCACTGCAAAAAAATACGTGGCAGTGGCATACGGACATTAGATTAAATTCAGGTCAAGCTTATGCTGAGCCTATATTTATCGATTTTGATGATGCCGCCTTGTCGTTACAGGCAACGGGAGAATGGCAAAGTACTAAGCAGCATCTAGTGATTAGCGATGTGCAGATAAATCATGACAATATAGTGCAACTACAAGGTTCTTTTTCGGGCAGTTTGCAAAAGATTGAAGCATTAGATGTTACTATCAATCACGCTGAGTTAGCCAAATTATATGCGGTATGGTTACAACCCTTTGCATTAGGTACGGCGGCAGATAAATTGGAAATAGCAGGGCAACTTGGCTTGGTGTTTAAACAGCGAGCAGATAACTATCAATTATCAGTTAATTTGGATAAGATTTTTATCGATGATGAAAAAAGTCGTTTTGGTATTTATGATTTAAATGGTGATATAGCTTGGTCAAATAATCAAATAATAACGCAATCTAAATTGGCCTGGCAGGGAGGCTATGTTTATGCAGTGCCATTTGGTGAGTCAAACTTGAAAATACAAGCTCAATCTTCTTCACTTATTCTTGTCGAACCATGGTCATTACCCATTTTAGATGGTGCTTTGCTGGTTAATGAATTCAGTTTAACCAACGCACTAGATGATAAAACACAATGGACGTTTGATGGTTTGGTAACACCGATTTCAATGGAATCGTTGAGTGCTACTTTAGGTTGGCCTGTATTACATGGCAAGTTATCGGGTGTTATTCCAAAGGTGAGTTATGCTAATCAGCAGATACAAGTTGATGGTGCGTTAATGGTTAAGCTGTTTGAAGGCACAACCGTAATTCGTGATTTGCGTTTAGACAAACCTTTTGGCGCTTTGCCTCAGCTTTATGCCAATGTCGATCTAACTGGACTTGACTTAGAAATACTCACACAAACATTCGATTTTGGTAAAATAACTGGTAAATTAGATGGACATTTAAGTGGTTTACGATTGTCGAACTGGCAACCCGTGCAATTTGATGCACATTTTGCTACACCAGAAGGTGATAAAAGTCGGCGACGAATCAGTCAGAAAGCAATTGATAACTTATCACAGATTGGTGGTGGTGTAGGTGGTATATTATCACGCAGTTTTTTACGGTTCTTTGAGGATTTCTCGTATCAAAAATTAGGTCTAAGTTGCATACTTCGCAATGAAACCTGTGCAATGTCAGGAGTAGGTGAAGCTAAACAAGGTTATTACATTGTAAAAGGTGGCGGTTTGCCGCCACGCATTAATGTAGTGGGCTATACTCGCCAAGTTGATTGGCCGGATTTGATTGAACGGTTAAAAGCGGTGAGCCAAAGTTCTGGACCCGTAATTCAGTAAAGGAAAACAAAATGACGTTATTTAAATGGTTAAGCAGTAGTGTGACAGGGCTGATGTTAGTGTCATGCGTGACGATTAATATTTATTTTCCAGCGGCTGCCGCAGAAAAAGCGGCTGATAGAATTATCGGTGATGTTTGGGGGGAAGAGGCTAAGCCTAGCGTAGCGCCCGTTCCAGCTGAACAGTCCAATAATTCTTCGGCAGTGAAGACGCCAATAGCAATGAGCGTCCTGAATTGGTTGATATCACCTGCAGTAGCGGAAGCCAATTTAAACATCAACTCGCCTGCGATTCTAGATATTCAAAATAAGATGAAAACACGTCACGAAAGTTTGAAAGCTTATTATGACAATGGCGCGATTGGCTTGACAGAAAATGGTTTGATTACAGTACGTGATGCTAAGGCTGTGTCATTGAAAGATCGCAACTCAGTTAATGGCCTAGTGGCAGATGAAAATAAAGATCGTTCTGCTTTGTATGCAGAAATTGCTCGTGCCAATGGTCATCCAGAATGGCAGACTGATATTCAAACTACCTTTGCTCGACGCTGGATCAGTAATGCTACAGCAGGTTGGTGGTATCAAACTAGTGGCAACTGGCAGCAAAAATAACAAAAAATTAGGCTACTAAAATCCAGTGATGTCATTACATCGCTGGATTTTTTTATTTCAGAATGAGATTTTACAGTGAGATGTAATTATTTCTTAGATTAGAGAATAGAGATTAAAAATGGCAAGACGTACTAACCGCAGACAACGCGTACCGCAAGATCCTGTTGAAACTCACATTGAATCTTTATCCCATGATGGTCGTGGCGTAGCGAGAATAGAGGGTAAAACCGTATTTATTGATGGTGCTTTAGCAGGTGAACAGGTTAAGTTCGTCTATAGCAAGATGCATAGTAAGTATGACGAAGGCCGTACTATTGAAGTATTGCAGGCGGCTAATGATCGTGTCGATGCAAAATGTCAGCATTTTGGTGTGTGTGGTGGTTGTAGTTTGATGCATATGGCACCGGAAGCACAATTAGCCTTAAAACAAAAAACCTTAGAAGAACATTTAAACCATTTTGGTAATGTCACACCTGAACAGTGGTTAGCACCGTTGACAGGACCGTTGTGGGGCTACCGTCGTAAAGCACGTTTAGGTGTAAAACATGTGGCTAAAAAAGAACGGGTATTAGTCGGTTTTAGAGAAAAAGGCACGCCTTACCTTGCTTTATTAGAACGTTGTGAAGTGTTAGATCCTCGTGTAGGTGATCGCTTAGCCGAGTTAGGGGAAATGATCGCAAAATTAGAAGGGTACAATCGAATCGCTCAAATTGAAGTAGCGATGGATGATGAACATACTGCTTTAGTCTTCAGAAATCTTGACCCTTTATCTGAGCAAGATAAGCAGGCTTTGATTGCTTATGGCCAAGCCAATGATTTATGGATTTATTTACAATCAGGTGGTCCTGATACCGTAACGCCATTGTGGCCAGAAAATCCACAATTAAGTTACGCGCCAGAAGAAGGTTTAAATCTTGAGTTTGAACCCAATGACTTTACTCAAGTGAATGCTGGTATTAACAAAAAAATGATTCAACGGACGATGGAATTATTAGAGATTTCAGCAGAAGATCGTATTCTGGATTTATTCTGTGGTTTAGGTAATTTCACCTTGCCACTTGCTAAGCGGGTAACCGAAGTTGTTGGCGTAGAAGGTGATGAAGCTTTAGTTAGACATGCTCGCGACAATGCCGCCAAAAACGGGCTTGCCAATGCGACCTTCGAACAGGCGGATCTGACTAAAACAGAATTAAAAGACTACCCTTGGGCAAAAGCGGGTTTTAACAAGATTTTGTTAGATCCACCTCGTAGTGGCGCATTTGAAGTCTTGCATCAATTGGCCGCATTAGGTGCTGAACGTTTAGTCTATGTCTCGTGCAACCCTGCTACTTTGGCTCGCGATGCCGGTGAACTTGTTAATAATCATGGTTATACACTAGTTTCAACGGGTGTTATGGATATGTTTCCCCACACAACGCATGTTGAATCTATCGCCTTGTTTGTTAAAAAGTAGTGGGATCAGGGTTGTTGACAAGCTTGCTGTATTAGTGTAAATATTGAGCCGTAGATTGTTATGAACTTAGTTTCATCAGTCTATAGTGAATTTAACAAAGCCAACCTTGGCGTGAGTCAAGTACGGAAAGTCACAGGTCTTTAGTTAGCGATTGAAGATGGCTGGGCTGCATTTTTCAATAAAGGAAAATGTTATGAAAAAGATATTTTTGGCCAGCTTACTTGCAGCAAGTATTGGCTCAGCAAATGCGGGTATTGTCACTTATACAACTAATGATGTTGGAGGTTTCGTCCCAAATTCAGCATCAACTAATGCCTCATTCCTTGCTGCAATAGGTACTCCAGATGAGTTTTTGGGTTTTGATGGTGGAACGGGTAGTGCAAATGGATCCTCATTTTCAAGCAATGTCATATTTTCTAGCAGTGAGTCTACTACATATGGTGGTAGTGATTCAGTGAATGTAAATCATAATAGTAATGAAATTGGCCCAGTAGGTACATGGGATGGGATTCTCAACATAGACTTTTTAGGAGCGGGAAGTGCGGCTTCTATTGTTGGGTTTGGTCCAGTCGAATTTGGAACCATTGAAATGATCAATATTTATAATCAATTTTCAGTTCTTCTCGGAACTTTTGGTGGTGTTTCAAATAACGTCTTTGATTTTTTTGGTGTTGAAGGGACTGGGGGAGATTTGATTGGGAAGATCACTCTTGAGGGCAATTTTTTTGCGATTCAGGATATCCAGTTTGACTTAGGATCTACTTCAGCAGTACCTGTGCCTGCGGCACTCTTTATGTTTGCGCCTGCATTATTAGGCTTTATGGGTTTACGTCGTAAAGCGAAAAACACAGTCGCTTAACCTTAAAAGCGCTTAGTTAGAATGAATAAGCCGTGATGGGTAACCATCACGGCTTATTTGTTGCCATAAATTAAAGTAATGGCTAACTTAGCTTGATGGAAAATTCTCTATTAATGAAACACCTGTTAGGAGCAGATGCGGTTGTCACTCTCAGTCGAGCATTATCGTGTGTGATTGAAAATTTTCCACAAGAGCAATTCGTCACTGATGCCATGGCTGGTTTAGAAGTATTAGAACTCAAGCAACGAGTAGCACATTTGATTCATATTTTAGCTGATTATTTGCCGGAAGATTTTAGTCAGGCGGCAGCTATTTTGCTGGCAGTGAAACAGTATTGGGATGTTTCAGATCAAGGTGAACCTTGGGGTAGTTTTACAGCGTGGCCATTAATTGATTATGTTGCTGTCTATGGATTAGACCAGCCAAAGACGGCGTTAAAGGTATTAAAAACATTAACACCATTATTCTCGTCTGAATTTGCCATTCGTCCTTTTATCGATTTGCACTATGGCATAACGTATCAACAGCTCATGTTATGGGCTACTGATTCTGATGAGCATGTAAGGCGTTTGGCATCAGAGGGGAGTCGGCCTCGTTTACCCTGGGCTAAAAGATTAACGCAGTTTTGTGATAATCCAGATCCAATATTTGCAATATTGGAACAGCTGAAAGATGATGCTAGTTTATATGTCCGTAAGTCGGTAGCTAATAATCTTAATGATATTGCCAAAGATCATCCTACTAAGGTGATTAAATTATGCCAATCTTGGTCAGTTGATGCTTCAACTGAACGGCAATGGCTTATTCGTCATGCTTTACGCACTTTGGTGAAAGCAGGGCATCAAGATGCTTTTATTTTATTGGGTTATTGTAAAAATCCACAAGTAAAGCTATCTCAATTAAAGCTAATTGAAACTAGCGTAGTGCTAGGTAATTTTCTTGAAATAGAAGCGTCGTTACAATCAGAATCATTAAAAATTCAAAAGCTGGTGATTGATTACAGAATTCATCACGTCAAAGCTAATGGTTCAAGAACGAGTAAAGTATTTAAATGGAAAAATATCACGCTACATGGACAACAGACGATCGCATTAAGCAAACGCCATCCATTCAAAACAATAACAACTCGTAAGTATTATGCTGGCGCGCACGTCGTTGAGTTATTAATCAACGGTGTTAGTTATGCTTCTGCCGAGTTTGAACTACGATTGGTATGATTGAGCTATAGTGTAAACAACCTTAGTCATTTTCTATTATGGTGTTATCTTTAAGACATGATAAGTCCGTAAGCAACTAAACAAATCCATGATAAAGCAAATAAGAAGATAATTAATGTGAAGTTGTTAATAACAATTTGTTCTAATTTATCCATGACACACCTCGTATAAATATAAAAAATACTATGGATAAATTATCATTGGTTTTACGGTGTTAAGCATTGATATAGATCAATATATGCGCAGATAGAACTATAATTTCACCCATAAAAAACCAGTCATAAAGACTGGCTTTTTTATGGGGTAGTTGAAATTATTTATTGATTGAATAAGCTGTATCCTATTAAACCAAACCAAAAAATGGCGAATCCAAAAATAACTCCACTAAAGTTTACGATGATCATATTTTCTAACTTTGCCAACATAATATTCTCTCTTCTAATGTAAATCGGAGTGAACGATAGCATTTGTTAGCTATTTTGCCTATGTCTTCGTTTACATTTTTCTACTAAATTATATGTAACGAGTGCATTGTTTCATGTTTATAAGTGGCTAGATGTCATCTATAAATAAGGCTTTATGATATTATGCCGCCAAAATTAAATTTTAAATGGAGATAATCATGATTTCTGTAAAAGAATCATTGGCGATAATAAGACGAGGCGCACAAGAGATCTTGGTCGAAAGCGAATTGATCGAAAAGCTTGAGACTGGGCGCCCGTTACGTATTAAAGCTGGTTTTGATCCAACAGCACCCGATCTCCATTTAGGTCACACCGTCTTGTTAAATAAGCTAAAGCAGTTTCAAGATTTGGGTCATGAAATATTGTTTTTAATTGGTGATTTTACTGGCATGATCGGCGACCCGACAGGTAAAAATGTCACTCGTAAGCCATTAACGACAGAACAAGTCCAAGAAAATGCTAAATCATATCAAGAACAAGTTTTTAAAATTTTAGATCCTGAGAAAACAACAGTTGTCTTCAACTCACATTGGATGAACAAGCTTTCTTCTGCCGACATGATACGTTTAGCTTCGAATCATACTGTTGCCAGAATGTTAGAACGTGATGATTTTGATAAACGCTATAAGAGTGGTCAATCAATCGCAATCCATGAGTTTTTATATCCATTAATACAAGGCTACGATTCTGTTGAATTAAATGCAGATGTTGAATTAGGTGGAACGGATCAAAAATTCAATTTATTGATGGGCCGTGAATTACAAAAAGCTTACGGTAAACCCCAACAGTCCATTTTGACGATGCCGATACTAGAAGGATTAGACGGTGTTCAAAAAATGTCCAAATCGTTGGGCAACTATATTGGTATAAATGACAGTCCGAAAGATATCTTCGGTAAAATTATGTCGATATCAGATGACTTAATGTGGCGTTATATTGATCTATTGAGTTTCAAAAGTATCGAAGATATTCAGCAATGGCATGATGAAGTGACAGCAGGGCGTAATCCAATTGAAATCAAGAAGGACTTTGCACAAGAAATCGTCGCACGTTTTCACAGCACAGAAGGCGGGCAGCAAGCACGAGATGGATTTGACAACCAATTTAAGAAAGGTGAAATCCCAAATGACATTGAGGAAATTACACTTGATGTCGGCGTTGAAGGTATGCCTATAGCAAATGTGCTTAAAGATGCGGGTTTAACAGCGAGTACTTCAGAAGCGCTTCGCATGATACAACAAGGTGCAGTTAAAATAGATGGTGAAAAAGTACAAGATAAATCACTAGTTATTACCGGTGGACTTGAAGCTGTTTTCCAAGTGGGTAAAAGAAAATTCGCTCGTATTACAAGTAAATAACAATAGTCATCGATACTGATATTCATCGTCAGCATCGGTGGCAATACGATTTTCATATCTTGTAAGGAATTTAAGATATATCCTGTTTTCTTAAATTTAATGTTCCTCTGAATTTATTCCTTATCCACCGCCTCTATATAAGAGGCGCCAACGAGTTTGGTTTACTGATAAGTTTCATCATCCACCTTAATTTATATAGCAGTACAACTATGATAGATAACTTAGAACGCTATTACAGTAAATTAATTTCGTAGAACTCTACATTTATATGATTATTTATTTATATGATTATTTGAAAATTACTAGAATCATAAAACAGTGTGACCTTACATAATATTAAAGTTAATTTTTGTAGAATATATCGGTATATGGCTTCGTAAATGGCATTAATAACAAAGTAAAAGTTAGATTAAGGGAGCTGTTTATGACCGAAGTGCTCTCGCTGATCGACATGGAGAGCGAAGCGAGGTCGATTAGTCGCCAGTAGGCAACGCGTTTTTGCATTTTCGTAATAGAGAGCGTTAGCGAACAGTGGAGAATAATGTTAGAAAAGGCTTTTTGTTGCCGTAGAGTCATT
>JAGXHJ010000057.1 GCA_024636315.1 Methylophaga sp. | reverse complement strand
GTCCATAGGCTGCTAGAAAAGCGAGAAACACGTTCATTCACAATAATCCAACCCTTTCCTCAAAGTCCTCATTCTCAGCAATAACAGCCCGTAAAAATCTAAAGCTTAAGAATTTTAGTTGTTTTCACACAGTCTGGGCACTAAGCTGACCTATCAGGTACTATCGAAACCTTGCTTTTAAGTGTGTTAGACGAAGTCTGATAAACTTGTCAGCCATTAGGTTGGCGGAGTCTATAATACCTTCTGAATATTCGTATAGACGAGAATCTCTTCACTAGGGTAGAACACGTATTTTGATGGATAACTATTTTATTATTCAGTTGCAAGAACAATGATGACACAACGCCAATGTGTTTTCTTAAAAGGTGATGTTGACTGGTGTCGCAGTTCGGCACACACATTATCGGCGAGCTTTGATAATGACAAGATTATTTATTTATCAGAATATGCCGAGTCGGACTCTCTTTATCAAACTATCACTCAAAAACAAGCTCAAAAGCAATTGGGCAAAGAATTTGATGCGGTTGTCTTTGATGCTCAAGATGAATTTAATGCCGATAGTTTCGGGGCGATTGTAGGCACTATAAAGTCGGGTGGCGCATTACTGATTTTGTTACCGGAAAGCATGCCAAATACTTTATGGCTTAAGCGATTTAATGATCTTGCCGACGATTTCGCTACACATCATGACCATGTTCATAATATTAAGCAGGACGATGAGCTTCCTGATCTGACTGCCCCAGAACAAAAGAGACAATCAGACGAAATCATAGCTACTGCAGATCAAGTAGCAGCAACAGAAGCGATATTAAATGTTGTTCATGGCCATCGCCGACGGCCACTTGTACTTTCATCTGATCGCGGGCGTGGCAAATCAGCTGTCTTAGGCATGGCAGCTGCCGAGCTTATTAAGCAAGGTAAACAAACGATAATCGTGACCGCGCCGAGCTTAGCAACGGTAGAGGCATTGTTTGAACACGCCGCTCGGTTATTGCCTGAAGCTAAAGCATTGAAGGGTCATGTGCTTTTCAATAATGCTGAAATAAAATTTATGGCACCTGATGCGCTGGTTGAATCAGACCTAAAAGCCGATTTATTACTGGTTGATGAAGCTGCAGCTATTCCCGCTCCGATGTTAGAGCAATTACTTCATAAATTTTCACGTATCGTATTCTCGACTACTTTGCATGGCTATGAAGGCACAGGGCTTGGATTTGCTATACGTTTCAAACAAATATTAGAGCAGTACACACCAAGTTGGCGAAGTTTGAAAATGACTACACCTATTCGTTGGGCTGACAATGATGAGCTAGAAACATTTAGTTTTAAGGCCTTATTACTTGATGCTTCTCCAGTTGATGATGTGATAATTGAGCATTGTCAGGAGGCAGAATGTGTATTCGAAAAAATAGATCGCGGACAGCTTATTAACGATGAAACCAGCTTAGCCGAACTGTTTGGTTTAATGGTACTGGCACACTATCGAACTCGTCCATCCGATTTACAGCTGATGTTAGATCGCGAGGATGTATCGGTTTACGTGATGCGTTATCAAGGACACATAGTCGCCAGTACTTGGACCGTCAATGAAGGTGGCTTGGATGATGACTTAGTAAAGGCCATCCATGGTGGCACTCGCCGTTTAAAAGGCCAGTTATTACCGCAATCTTTGCTAGCCCATGCTGGGATTTGTAGTGCTGGCTCATTAAACTACCAACGAATTATTCGTATTGCCGTGCATCCAGCCATCCAACAACGTGGCATAGGCCATGCTTTGTTGAATAATATTGTTAGCCAAATCAAACAGTCAGATATTGATATTGTAGGAACAAGTTTCGCGGTGAGTGAGGACTTACTTAACTTCTGGTCAAAGTCACACTTTACACCGGTGCGTATAGGTTTGCAGCAAGATGATGTCAGTGGCAGTCATTCGGTGATGATGTTGCAGGCTGTAAGTGAGGCAGGACAAGATGTGGTAAGCCAAGCACAGCAACGTATTCAACATCATTGGTGCTATTTAGTGCCCTATGAATTTAAATACCTTGAACCCGCTCTGATTATTAAGTTGTCAGCATTGATTTCAGCCACTGCACCACCACTATCTACTTGGGATACGCAAGAAATTTTGGCATTTTGTCAGCAACAACGTCCTTATGAATCCTGTCGTGTTGCTTTGTCGATATGGTTCGCCCATCAAATAAAACAAGCTCACTTTGAAAAACTATCAATCATGCAACAACAACTTAGCATCATGACATTACAACAACGCGAATGGCCAGATATTAGCAAACGACTGGGCTTGAATGGGAAAACACAGATTATTAATGCCTTGCGTGATGTCGTGGCTTTGTTAAACTCATATGCTGAATTAGGATAAATTGCTTAGCCGATTAGAACTTAAATATAATGCCATTAGCTAGGCGTCATTTAAGTTAGGTGACGTGGTAATAATTAAAATGTATTTGTTGATTATCAGCAATATTTATAGGTAGAAAATGATGACAAAGGGTAGTCTTTTTATTGTGGCGGCGCCATCTGGCGCAGGTAAAACGAGTTTAGTTAATGCTCTGGTTGAACAACAATCAGATGTCCGTTTGTCGGTGTCACATACCACACGGCCAGCCCGCGAGGGCGAAGTGAATGGACAAGATTACTTTTTTGTCAGTCAAGATAGCTTTGCGCAAATGCGAGATGCTGGAGCCTTTTTAGAATCGGCTACGGTATTTGATAATTCCTATGGCACTTCAAGTGAAACCGTGTTGGCACAATTGCAGCAAGGCTTGGATGTGATCTTGGAAATTGATTGGCAAGGTGCTGAGCAGGTGCGGCGTAATTTTCCAGAGAGCACCAGTATATTTATTTTACCGCCATCTAAAGCAGCATTAGAGCAACGCTTACGAGGACGTGGCCAAGATAATGAAGAGATTATTGCTCGCCGTATGCGTGATGCAGAAAATGAAATGTCGCATTATGTGGAATTTGATTATTTGATTGTTAATGACCAATTTGATGTGGCGTTAAGCGATCTCGCCGCAATTATTATCGCAAGACGTCATTCGATAGTGGTTCAGAAGCTGGCTAACCTTGAGTTGTTGACGGAACTTCTAGCTTAATGTGCTGATTTTTCGTAAAATTGATTGTTTAATTGTTGGGGAACTACCATGGCACGTACTACAGTAGAAGATTGTTTAGAAAACGTTGATAACCGTTTTCAATTGGTATTGGTTGCATCTAAACGTGCACGTGAAATTGAGCAAGGCGCTGAGCCTTTAGTCCCAAGAGAAAATGATAAACCAACGGTTATTGCTTTGCGTGAAATCGCTGCGGGCCTAATTGGTCCTAGTATTTTAGATAAAGTGAGTGCGCGTGAGCATTCAATGGATAGCATTTCGAAAAAAGAAGCGCTATTCGGCGAAGAGTAAATTTTGAGCGCAAAACCTACAGTCGCTTCTGAGTTAGCGCTAGTTCATGATGCTGAACCACAACTGACCATCGATGATTTATGTTTTGCGACCTCAAACTATTTAGAACCTAAGCAGGTTGAAGAGATTCGACGTGCTTATTTTTTTGCTGAAAAATCACACGTCGGACAAACTCGTCGATCTGGCGAAGCTTATATCACCCATCCCTTAGCAGTGGCACATGTTTTAGCCATGATGCATATGGATCATGAATGCATCATTGCGGGATTATTGCATGATGTGATTGAAGATACCGAGGTGAGTCGAGAAGCTTTAGCTGAAGAGTTCGGCGAAGAAGTGGCCTTGCTGGTCGACGGGGTAAGCAAATTAGCTAAAGCGGCGTTTGAAACCCAGCAACATGCCCAAGCAGAAAGTTTAAGAAAAATGCTGTTAGCGATGTCACAAGATATACGGGTGATTATCGTTAAACTAGCTGACCGACTCCATAATATGCGAACGTTGGGACATCTACGTCCTGAAAAGCGTCGCCGTATTGCTCATGAAACCTTAGATATCTATGCGCCGATCGCCCAGCGTTTGGGTATGAATCTGATGCGTGGCGAATTGGAGGAATTAGGTTTTCATGTCTTGTATCCTCTACGTTATCGGGTGTTAACCAGTGTCGTACGGAAAGCACGGGGCAATCGAAAAGAAATTGTAAGTCAAATCACGGCTTCTATTTTGAATCGTATGGAACAAGAAGGCCTCTCCGCAGATATTCAAGGACGTGAAAAAAATCTGTACAGTCTGTATCAAAAAATGGTCAAAAAACATTTATCCTTTTCTGATGTGACGGATGTTTATGCCTTTAGGATCGTCGTCGACGACGTGGATGCCTGTTATCGCATGTTAGGCGTTGTGCATAATTTGTATAAGCCTGTGCAAGGTAAGTTTAAGGACTATATCGCCATTCCTAAAATTAATGGCTACCAATCCTTACATACGGTGTTATTCGGCCCTTATGGTGTGCCAATTGAGGTGCAGATTCGTTCTCGGGAAATGGACCAAATGGCTGAAGCGGGTGTGGCAGCACATTGGCTTTATAAAACGGGTGAAAGTGAAGGCAGTAATCTGGCACATCGTCGAGCTAGGCAGTGGTTGCAAGGTATTTTAGAAATTCAAAAAGGCTCAGGGGATTCTATTGAATTTTTAGAAAACTTACAGATTGATTTATTCCCAGAAGAAATTTACGTATTTACACCTAAAGGTAAGATTATGGCCTTACCGCGCGGTGCCACGACAGTAGATTTTGCCTATGCAGTACATTCCGATGTCGGTAATGCCTGTGTCGCTGCTCGAATCGGCCGGCATTTAGTACCATTGAGTACCGCGCTTGAAACAGGGCAATCAGTCGAAATTATTACCTCTTCGACATCACATCCTAATCCTGCTTGGCTAAACTTTGTGTCCACCGCGAAAGCGCGCACCAATATTCGGCATTATTTGAAGGATCTTCGTAATGACGATGCGGTATTATTAGGAAGTCGATTATTAAATAAATATCTGCACGCATTTTCAACTACCTTAGCGGATGTCGATGAAGCACAAATAGCCCAATTAGTTGTAGAATTTGAAATGAATAACTTTGACGAAATACTGGGCGATATCGGCTTAGGTAATCGCTCGGTTATGACTATTGCCCAAAAATTAACACATGATGCATCATCAACTGAATCGTCATCAATACCTTTAATGATTGCAGGCACCGAAGGTATGGTGGTGAATTTTGGACGATGCTGCCATCCTATTCCTGGTGACCCAATTCATGGTTTTGTTAGTACTGGACGCGGGATTATTGTGCATCAGGCCAATTGTAAAAATACGGTTAAATTGCGTGCTAAAAGCGACAAATGGCTTGATGTAGCTTGGGCAAAGGATATTAATCGTGATTTCCCCGTTGATATTGTAGTCCGCACAAAAAACCAGCGTGGGGCATTAGCAACTATTGCTGCTGTGGTGTCCGAAATGGATTCTAATATTGATAACGTGGTGATTGATGAGCGTGATAGTGGCTACTCAGATTTACGTTTAACCATTGAAGTCACAGGCCGACAACATTTAGCGCGAATTATTCGACGTTTAAGACATCTCGATATGGTTGAACGGATAACGCGAAATAACTGATTTTTTAAATTAAAAGCCGTTAATATAACGGTGATACTGGAGAACATAATGCCCCGCGAAATTATTCATACAATACACGCACCTGAAGCAATTGGTACTTACTCACAAGCTGTCAAAATTGGTGATACTGTCTATATGTCGGGTCAAATTCCATTAGTACCTGAAACAATGTTAGTTATTGAAGGTGACTTTGCGACCCAAGTACGTCGTGTTTTTGATAATTTAACGGCAGTTGCTGTGGCTGCTGGTGGTAGTTTGCAAGATGTAGTTAAGTTAAATATTTTCTTAACGGATTTAAGTCATTTTGGTACTGTAAATGAAATTATGGCGGAGTATTTTGTCCAGCCTTATCCAGCCCGTGCTGCAATTGGTGTCGCTTCATTACCAAAAGATGTACCTGTAGAAATGGATGCGGTTATGCATTTAGGTGCGTAGTTTAAGGATTAAAGCTTAAGGGATTTACAGATTGTGGTAAAAACGGTCGCCTTATCACAAGCTGTCACCCAGTTAAAAGGCGTGGGAGCAAAAGTCGCTGAGCGTTTAGATAAACTTGGCATCACACAGATCCAAGATCTGCTTTTTCATTTGCCCTTAAGATATCAAGATCGGACTCGCTTATTGCCGATGGGCTCAGTTCGCGCTCAACAAGAATGTTTAGTGGAAGGAACGGTAAGACTTAGCCAAATAAAAATGGGTCGTCGCCGTTCTTTGTTATGTCATATTGATGATGGTACTGGCTCATTGATATTACGATTTTTTCACTTTTCTAACAGCCAATTATCTCAATTAGCTGAAGGTACTCGCGTACGATGTTTTGGTGAGGCACGAAGTGGCCCATCATCCTTGGAAATGGTTCATCCTGAATATCAAATCATCTTATCAGATAAAATAATCCCTGTTGAAGCTGAATTAACACCGATTTATCCTACTACTGAGGGTTTACATCAACTTAGTTTTAGGAAACTTATCGACCAAGCTTTAGCCTGTTTAGATAGCGCTAGTTTGCCTGAATTATTGTCAGACTCAGCTCGACTTCATCCGGTGGCTCATTTCTCTTTGGTAGATGCTTTACGATTTGTTCATCATCCGTCGCCAGATGTTAATGTTCAACAATTATCAGATAGGCAACATCCCACGCAACGTCGTTTGGCCTATGAAGAATTATTAGCGCAACAGATTAGCATGCGCCAAGTACGCGCTGCGATGCAGCATCATGCAGCTCCAGTATTGAAGGGTGACAGTAAACATCGGCAAGCATTATTAAAGGCCTTGCCCTTCCCATTAACCAATGCACAACAACAGGTTGTTAAAGAGATTTTGGCTGATATTGGCCAAAAGATTCCGATGCAACGTTTAGTGCAAGGTGATGTAGGTTCAGGTAAAACGGTAGTAGCCGCGATGGCCGTGATTGAAAGCGTTTCAGCAGGTTATCAAGCCGTGATGATGGCACCTACTGAATTATTAGCAGAACAACATTTACAGACATTTAAAATGTGGCTGGAACCACTCGGCATGACCGTTGGTTGGTGTGCTGGCAAACAAACGGCCGCTCAGCGTCGAGAAGTATTAGCGGCGCTCAGTGCTGGTGAAATTCGTGTAGCTGTTGGCACGCATGCTTTATTCCAAGATGAAGTGGTGTTTAGTAATTTAGGATTAGTGGTGATTGATGAGCAACATCGGTTTGGTGTTCATCAACGTTTAGCCTTAAGGGATAAAGGACGAGGCAGTCATAGTTATCCTCATCAATTAGTCATGACCGCCACGCCGATCCCGCGAACTTTAGCGATGACTGCTTATGCTGATTTAAATGTATCCGTGATCGATGAATTACCACCTGGTCGCAGTCCCGTTACTACTGTGGTGCTCCCTGATTCTCGTCGCGGCGATATTGTTGAGCGTGTTCATCTTGCTTGTAGGGAGAAAAGGCAGGTTTATTGGGTATGTACATTAATTGAAGAATCCGAACATTTGCAATGTCAGGCGGCTGAAGATGCAGCGACAGAATTACAAGAAGCATTGCCCGATTTAAAGGTTGCTTTAGTACATGGACGAATGAAATCAGCCGAAAAAGAATTGGTGATGCAAACCTTTAAAGCGGGTGAGATTGATCTTCTAGTGGCGACCACGGTGATTGAAGTCGGTGTCGATGTGCCTAATGCTAGTTTAATGATCATTGAAAATGCTGAACGCTTAGGCTTGGCACAATTACACCAATTACGGGGTCGAGTAGGGCGAGGTACGGTACAAAGCCATTGTGTGTTGATGTATCACTCTCCATTGTCTAAAAATGGTCAAGCAAGGTTACGTTGTTTGCGTGATACTAATGATGGTTTTGTCATAGCGCAACGTGATTTAGAATTACGTGGTCCTGGTGAGTTATTGGGCACAAGACAAACTGGCTTACCGCAGTTTCGGGTGGCGAATTTACAGACCGATCAGGACTTAGTTGAAGTGATGTCAGAAGCCGCCGATCAATTTCTACAAACCACGCCAGAGAATGTAGATGCACTGATTCATCGTTGGTTCGGACAAAAATTAGAGCTTGGACAAGTATAATGAGACATTGGACACGCTGGCATACGCCGCAGCGGCGATTAATGCCGGCAAAATTAGTATCGTGGTTAACGGATTCTGGGTCATTAACGCAACGTCTACAAGCTCATAATGAACATGATTTTTCTGTGCAGCTGTTAAGTACATATTGGATGAAGCCATTACCTGATGAATCTTTGTCTTTGGGCATTCCGCTGACAGAGATGGCGTATCAGCGAGAAGTAAGGTTGATGGATGGTGATGTAGCTAATGTATACGCACGAACCGTTATTCCTTTAGCAACCTTTCAGGCAATGAAACAACGTTTTAATACTTTGGGCAATGCACCATTAGGTGATTTATTATTCACTGACCCATCGGTAAAACGTGGGCCGATTGAAATCACCTGTTTGAAACCTGGACAATGGTTATATGAAATGGCTGTGCTGGAAGAGTCATTTCGTCCAGAAAAGCTCTGGGGACGACGCTCACAGTTTTATTTAAGCGGCAACAAATTACTGGTGAATGAGATATTTTTGCCGACTTTAGTTAAGGATTAATCAATGGATGCATTAAAACAAACGTTATGGCTTTATATCGAATTAATGCGTTTAGATAAACCTATTGGTATCTTATTACTGCTGTGGCCTACCTTATCAGCGCTATGGATCGCAGCAGAAGGCTGGCCAGATCTTAAGGTGTTCAGCGTGTTTGTATTAGGTGTAATCATCATGCGGAGCGCGGGTTGCGTAGTGAATGACTACGCAGATCGTAATGTTGATGGTCATGTCACTAGGACGATTAATCGGCCCTTAATAAGAGGCGATGTAACATCGAAGCAGGCTTTAATATTGTTTGCTAGTTTAGGTTTACTGGCTTTATTTCTAGTAGCCCAACTCAACGAGCTCACTATGTGGATGTCCTTAGTAGCTATGCTGTTGGCGGCCATATATCCCTTCATGAAACGCTATACTTACTTACCACAGGTTTTTCTTGGCATGGCATTTGGCTGGGCAATTCCGATGGCATTTGCAGCACAAACCAACGCAGTGCCAACCATTGCATGGTTATTGTTTTTAGCCAATATTTTATGGACTACAGCTTACGACACCTTTTATGCAATGGCTGATCGAGAAGATGATATGTTCGCAGGTGTGAAGTCAACGGCAATATTATTTGGCGATGACGACCTGGTTATCATTGGTGTTTTGCAGTTTATGTTCTTGCTGGTTATGGTGCTGATCGGTGGTCAGTTAGAAATGAGTATTAGCTATTATCTTGGGGTACTGGGTGCTGGTTTGTTATCTATTTATCAACACTATGTAGCGAAAGATAAACAACCGGCACATTGTTTGCTGGCGTTTTTAAATAATAATTGGGTTGGTGGCGTAATATTTTTAGGTATTGTGTTTCACTATGCACTGAGTTGATGAACCGACTTTAAACGAGGTCGAATGTGAGCGGAAACTTATATATACGGGGAATGGGAGATGAGTATGACACCATTTTTCATCAATGCGTGAGCTTGAATACCGAGTTGAATCAGTTGGCGCCGCTTGCTAAAAAAATGCACTTGTTATCATCAAATGCCATCAGTAGTGCCCGCTCGGGCCGGTAGTAAAGGCGATGCATTTCGTGTGTTGACGTAAGATATTAAATTGTTGGGTGAAGAGGCGTCAGCGTGTATTGCTGATACGCAATTGTCGCGGCTGAATTTTCAAAACATTTTGATTTAGCGAATGTTGATGCTATATTTGTATAGCATCAAGATCCTGATGTTATTTCATCAATACCCCTTCGGATTCAAGCTAACCCAGAGATATTGGTTTATGTGCCACAAATATGGGTCAGCTTTATTACTCATCTTGGTGTTAAATTAGAAAATATTCGTTCGATTCCAGATGAAGGTGGTGTTATTAGCCTTGGTGGCTATGACTTGGAAGTCGTTCCCGCTCATTATCTTCACTCCCTAGGTAATTTATCGGTTTATGATCCACAAGCAAAAATACTCTTCTCAGGCGATATTGGGACTGGATTATTACCTGAAGATCACACCGATTTATTTGTGAATGATTTTTCAGCGCATACTCACTATATGGAATATTTTCATCGCCGTCGGATGCCTTCAAATACTGCAAAAGCAAGCTGAATTGCGCAAGTACGTAAACGTGATGTTGATATGTTATGTCCACAACATGATGCGATTTTAAAAGGTGATGATGTAGGTCACTTCTTATCTTGGTTTGAGAATCTTGCTGTGGGATCTGGTTGGAGTAAAGTGCGTTAAGTCGTATTAACCAGCCGTTTTATGGAATGATATTATTAATGAAACCAGCAACACATAGTTTGATCTTAATTAGCCTGCTTTTGCAGGCTAATTTTTTGGCGGCAGATATTCTTGGTCGACAAGATGGTAATGGTCAGACACGGTCTGCTGATAAACCTCCAGCCAGCGCCAGCTTGATTCAAGCTTTTGTACCAACTTCTCGACATAAATATGACGTTGCTAAGGTTTATGATGGCGATACCATCACTCTAAAAAATGGCGAACGAGTTCGATTATTAGGCATTAATACGCCTGAGATTGAAAGTCGCTTTCGGCAAGCTGAAGCGGGTGGTCAAAGGGCTAAAAAGTGGTTGCAAGAAAAACTAAGTTCTGGCGAAGTATATTTAGAGTTTGATACGCAACAGCGTGATAAATATAAGCGACTTTTAGCACATTTGTTTTTAGAAAATGGCGAACATTTAAACAAAGAAATCGTTAAAGCCGGTTTAGCAACACTCTGTATTATCCCGCCTAATTTAAGTTATGTGAAAGAACTTAAAAAAGCCGAGTATCATGCACAACAACAAGGTTTGGGAATTTGGTCGATGGCGGCCTACCGACCTCTATCAGTTAACCATTTACCTAAAAAAGTATCTGGTTGGCAGCGATTTCTAGCCACGCCAAAAGAGTTAACGAGTACGCGCAAGTATGTTCGTTTTATTTTGAATAAACACGTCGATGTACGTATTGCGAAAGAGCATTTAGCCTTGTTTCCTGATTTGAAAATGTATTTAGGTAAGCGTTTAGAAATAAGAGGTTGGACCACAAAAAATAAAGATCATTATTCGATACTAGTTCGACATCCCAGTGCGATTATTCTTCTTTAGGTTCGGTAGCCAATTTTTTACGAAAAGCTTCTAATCTATCTGGATAGGCAGTGGCATCGCCATAGTTAATAAATTGGTAATAGAACCGATGTGGGGCGAGTACTTTTCGAGCATGTTTTATCGGGCAAAAGTAGAGTTCTGTTCGCGCTAAAATCTCTCGAATATAAGCAACTAGACCATTGGCATAAGCGCAATATAGGCAATGAAACTGCTCAAAAAAATTGAGGTAGGCCAGATGGTGTCGATCAAATATGATGTAATCAGCGCGACGCACCTTGGCGATTTTGTAAATTGGAAAACAGCTTAGCTGGTAAAAGCTGATAGCTATATCAATGAGGACAAATGGAATGAGCATTCCATAAATAATGGGCGCCGTAATAATGTTGATAGGGCGTACACCAAATAGCCACGGGATAATCCCTGTTTTTAATTTACGATGCGCTTCTTTAATACTCTGTTCAAATCTAACTTTTTTACCTTTTAGATGGTAAAGCATGGTGTCTTCATGTTGATTAAGTTCTTGGCTTAAATCATCTTCTAACAGCTTAATTTGGTCAATTAACTCTTTGATACGATTATTCATGCCTGCTCCTGAGAGAGTCTCTTTTAGGCCAATATTCCGGAAATGTTTAAATGGCGTGATGAACTTGGTTTCGCCCATTTATTTTTGCATCATATACTGCTTTGTCAGCTACTTTAATGAGTCGTTGGCTGGTAGTAATAAGTTTAGTTTCATCTAAAACGGCGATCCCGATAGACAGCGTGATATTTAGTGATTGTGATGGCGAAATTATGAAGTCATTAGAGGCAATGGTTTTACGGATTCGTTCAGCAATTTCATAAGCAGTTTTGAGTGGTGTATTAGTCAGTAATATTACAAATTCTTCACCACCATAGCGCGCAAGAATGTCGCTGGTACGCATGATGTCATTAAATATTTTCGCGGCTTGTTTTAATACATTATCTCCAGCTTGGTGGCCGTACTTATCATTGACTGACTTAAAATGATCAAGATCAATAAATAAACAAGCGAGTGGGGTGTTATTGCGCTGTGCTAAAGATGTCTCTTCTATAACACGTTGATCAAAAAAACGACGATTATTGACGCCTGTGAGTGGGTCACGTAAGCCAAGTTGTTTAATACTTTCTTGTAGACGTGCATTTTCAAGGCAAGCTGAAATAACGGCAGTTAAATGTTGCAAAAATTGCGTGCCTATCCCCGCCTGAAATCTATCTACTTGGCGGCTACCTAAGTTTAAACTTCCGATTATTTTATGTTGGCGAATCAGTGGCAGTATGGCGACTGATCGAAGTGTATTATTATTAGAAAATAGTGCTTGATGCTGTTGGGCAATAAATTCAGCTAAACGGGGCCGATACGGAACCTTGTAATCTTGATGAAGCGATTGTTCGCTATCGGCGAATAATAAGCGACCTTGCCATGAACTAGGTATAGTGTGTGAGTCTAATAGGCGTTGAAATTCATACTCAGGATCAAGCAATATGAGTGTTACTTCAGTGAGCTGGAATTGGACTTGATGACTCTCTAATAGAATCGTAAGCAACTCAAATAATCCCGAACTATTTAATAAGTTCAGTTCATATTCTTGGAAATGAGTCTGCTTCTGCTCGTTATGACTTGCAATAGTAAGTAATGCATCCAGCTTATTTTGTAAAAGTTCAGCTCTTGATGACATGGAAGTGCCTTGCGAAAGGGGTGATATGTCGTGAAGGTTGACTAATAATGTCTTATTGCGCGGGCTATTGTCCATATTTCTATAGTGATTGCGCCAGCTTGGCGTAGTTGTTTGACTGCGGCATTGGCGGTATGACCAGTGGTCAGTACATCATCAATGATCGCAATATGTGCAGGTACTTCAGTTTGAATGAGTTTAAAGGCGTGTTGAATATTCTGTTTGCGCGCTTTAAAGGGGATGGATGCTTGTGATTTAGTATCGATAGTTCTAATTAAATAACGATTACTGGTCGGAATGCCTAATTTTATCGATAAGGCTTTGGCCAATTCGAACGATTGATTATAACCACGTTGGCGTAATCGATTAGGATGTAATGGAATAGGTATGAGTAGGTCGGGTTGTCGCCTATTGCGTAATTTATCGCCCATTAATTGAGCAAAAAACTGGCTAAGGAAAAGTTTGTCGTGATATTTAAGATCGGCAATTAAACGGTCAACAGGATCGAGGTAAGGAAATAAACTGAAGCTTAAATCCTGTTCTGGTGGCTGGTGGAGGCAGTGACCGCATAAATAAGCATTGCTTATTGGCAAGGCGCAACGGGGACAAGCATCACCTAATAGCGGTAAATTTTGCAGACAAGCCAAACATATTGCTTGATGTTGACTCATCGTGCCACAAAGCCTGCACGGTATTGGCATCAGTTTGCTGTATAATTGCCAAATTCGATGTGGCAATATAGATAAAAATTCCCTTGCCATCAAGACTTAATCCTTTTAAATCTAATGAAGTAATATTATGCCTGAAAATAGCTTAAATACTGATCAATCATTACGCCATAACTGGCACGCTGAAGAAGTCGAAGCACTTTATGATTTACCCTTTGCTGATCTTATGTATCAGGCTCAAACGGTTCACCGTGAACATTTTGATCCTAACTCGGTACAAGTTAGTACCTTATTAAGTATCAAAACAGGTGGTTGTGCCGAAGATTGTGGTTATTGTCCACAAAGTGCGCATCATGAATCAGCGGTTAAAGCTGAACCTTTAATGCCGCTAGATAAAGTGTTAGAAAGTGCAGCCGCTGCCAAAGCAACCGGTGCAAGCCGCTTTTGTATGGGCGCAGCATGGCGTAATTTGAAAGACCGTGATCTTGAACGTGTTGCTAACATGGTGAGTGGTGTCAAAGATTTGGGCTTGGAAACATGCGTTACATTAGGAATGTTAGAAGAACATCAAGCTGTACGTCTTAAAGAAGCGGGTTTAGATTATTACAATCATAATCTTGATACCTCGCCAGAATTTTATGGCGATATTATCAGCACGCGTACTTACCAAGATCGTTTAGATACCTTAAATTATGTTCGTAATGCCAATATTCACGTGTGTAGTGGTGGTATTGTTGGTCTAGGCGAAAGCCGACGCGATCGTGCAGGTTTATTAATCAGCCTTGCTAATTTGCCAAGTCACCCAGAAAGCGTGCCTATCAATTTATTGGTTAAAGTCGAAGGCACACCATTAGCTAATCACGATGATATCGATCAATTAGAGTTTGTTCGCACGATCGCCGTTGCACGATTGATGATGCCTAAATCATATGTTCGTTTATCTGCTGGTCGTGAAAGTATGAGCGATGAATTACAAGCGATGTGTTTCCTTGCTGGTGCTAACTCGATCTTTTATGGTGATAAATTATTGACTACTGATAACCCTGATACCAATCATGATCAAGAATTGTTTAATCGTTTGGGTATCACGACTTTGATAGGACAGCATAGTGCTCCTGCTCAGGATGCGTGTAGCCATTAAAGGTTGTCAGTAAATGGCGAGCCTGCCTTGGTCTAAGCAATTAGCGGATAATTTGCATCAACGTAAGTTAGCGGGGCGATACCGTCAGCAACGTATACGTGAGGGTGAGCAAGGTATAGAAGTGGTCATTGATGGTAAAAAATTACTGTCCTTTTGTAGTAATGATTACCTCGGCCTTGCTAATCATCCCGCTTTAAAAAAAGCGTTTATCGCTGCCGTTGAGCAAGATGGTGTCGGTTCGGGGGCTGCACATTTGCTCACTGGCCACAGCCGTTATCATGCTGAACTTGAACTGGCACTTGCTGATTTTACCGGTCAACAACGTGTCTTGTTATTTTCGTCTGGTTATCAAGCTAATTTAGGTCTGATTGATGGCTTGATGAATCGTGGTGATGTCATCATTCAAGATAAACTTAATCATGCATCATTATTAGATGGTGGGCGATTATCTGCTGCCGATCAGCTACGGTATAAGCATGCTGATATGGCGGCTTTGGCAACGCGATTACAGCAATCCGAACAAGCTAATAATCGTCTTATTATCAGTGATGGCGTATTCAGTATGGATGGCGATATCGCGCCATTACCTGAACTGATGTCTTTAGCTAAGCAACATAATACTGGTATGATGATTGATGATGCTCATGGCTTTGGCGTATTGGGTAAAACGGGCCGAGGTACTGTCCAATATTGGCAAATCTCGCCTGAAGACATGCCGATAGAAATGGGCACCTTTGGTAAAGCCTTTGGCACCTCAGGTGCCTTTATTGCCGCCGATGAAGTGGTGATTGAAAGCTTGATTCAACAGGCTCGAACCTATGTTTATACTACAGCCCAGCCTGCCGCAATTGCCGCCGCAACACTTGTCAGTTTGCAATTAGTACAAGATGAAAACTGGCGCAGAGACAAATTACAGGCATTGATTGTTCAGTTTAGAAAGGATGCACACGCATTGGGATTGGATCTCATGCCATCATTGACCGCCATCCAACCAGTGATCATTGGTGATGAAAAACAAGCGATAAAAATAGGTCAGGCATTAGAAACCAAAGGCTTATTAGTGGGCGTTATTAGACCGCCAACCGTACCCGAAGGCTCGGCGCGTTTACGCATTACTTTGTCAGCTAATCATGATGAACAACACGTGAAGCAGTTGCTCGATGCATTGGA
Organism: Methylophaga sp.; assembly: GCA_024636315.1. Lineage (GTDB taxonomy): Bacteria > Pseudomonadota > Gammaproteobacteria > Nitrosococcales > Methylophagaceae. The sequence continues at coordinate 24,973 of JAGXHJ010000057.1, read as the reverse complement.
AGAAATATGCACATTAAAGTAATCGGACAGGGGCCCGACCTCGTAATGCTACATGGCTGGAGTATGCACAGTGCTGTTTGGCATGATATGACAGAAGCCTTAGCAAAAACGTTCACCTTACATTTAGTTGATTTACCAGGTCATGGACAAAGTGCTTGGCATGAACATGAGTTAGATCTTGCTGTGTTGCTAGCCAATCTTGCCAGCGAATTACCCAAATCAGCATACTGGTTAGGCTGGTCTTTAGGCGGGCTCATTAGTATTGCCTTTGCTGACCAATTTCCTGAGCGGGTTGAAAAATTAGTATTAGTAGCCGCAACCCCCTGTTTTGTGGAAAAGGACGATTGGTCTTGTGCGATGGACCCCGCTATTTTCCAAGCGTTTTCTGAGAATTTAAAGCATGATCAAGCTGATACATTACACCGGTTTTTGCTACTGCAAGCACGCGGTTCAGTGCATAGTCGTGACACGATTCGGCAATTAGCTGAGCAATTAGCCATCGAAAAGCCACCGGTAGAAGAAGCATTACTAGCAGGACTTAACTTGCTCATATCCACCGATTATCGAGCACAATTAGCGATGCTTGATTGTCCAATAATGATGATTTTAGGTGACCGTGATACGTTAATTCCTAGCACCATGTTAGACGTGGTAAAACAAATGACAAGCAATGTACAAACCACCTTATTAACAGGTGCGGGCCACGCGCCCTTTATTTCTCAGCCCAAAGAATGCCTGCAGGCGATAGAACTTTTTATCAATGAATAATGAACTTCCCAAAAAACATCTTGTTGCTCGGTCATTTGGTAATGCCGCGGCACATTATGATGATGTTGCGGTGTTACAACGCCAGACAGGTGATGAATTATTAGACCGTCTATCATTAGTCACACTCCAACCTAAACGAGTATTAGACTTGGGTGTAGGGACTGGCAGAAACTTAACTTTACTAGCTAAACGCTACCCCAATGCTCAAATGTTAGCATTGGATATTGCGCCGGCCATGTTGCAACAAGCTCGCCAACGTTATCAGAAAGCATCAGGTATCAAACGCTGGTTGCCTTATTCCAACATGCCTTTTTACTTGGCTGGCGATGCGGAGAAGTTACCTCTGGCAGACAACAGTGTTGATTTGATTTTCGCAAATTTAGCTTTACAGTGGTGTGATCCTAGAATTAGCCTTGCTGAAATTCAACGTGTTTTACGACCTGATGGCTTATTAATGTTTACTACCTTAGGCCCTGATACCTTGCGTGAATTACGCCAAGCATGGGCTGAGGTTGATGATTATCCGCACGTAAACATGTTTTATGACATGCATGATGTGGGTGAAGCAATGATGGCGGCAGGACTTGCCGAGCCTGTATTGGATACAGATCGCTACACTTTAACCTATGACTCAGCGATGGCATTGATGAAAGATTTAAAAGTGTTAGGAGCCCGTAATGTAAATTCCGGACGCCGTCGAGGTTTAACAGGTAAAAATACGATTAAGCAGGTTGGTGATGCCTATGAAACGTTTCGGCGCGATGGCGTTTTACCCGCAACCTATGAAGTGGTGTATGGCCATGCTTGGGGCGGGCAACTTAAGCAGCAAAAAATAGAGGGCGAGGTACGTATACCCGTTAACCAAATACTACATAGGAAGTCAGTATGAACAGTGTGTTTGTAACGGGGACCGATACCGATGTTGGCAAAACACGGATCAGTGTGGCGATCATTGAATTATTGCAACGACAAGGTAAACGCGTTGCGGCAATGAAACCGATCGCTAGTGGTTGTGAATTGACGATTGACGGCTTGCGAAATGATGATGCATTGCAATTAAGTCAGCAAGCCAATGTTGATTTACCTTATCAGTTGATAAATCCTTACGCCTTTGAACCTGCTATTGCCCCCCATATTGCCGCTGAGCAAGTGGAAACAGCTATTAAACTGGCTCTGATTAAACAGAATTTTGACCTTATACAGCAGCAAAGCGATGCCGTTGTGGTCGAAGGTGCTGGTGGTTGGCTAGTACCGCTCAATCAAACAGAGACGATGGCTGATCTAGCGATAAGCTTAGATTTACCAGTTATTTTAGTGGTTGATATACGTTTAGGCTGTATCAATCATGCCTTGTTAACGGTAAAGGCAATTGAGTCGACTGGCTTAAAGTTACAAGGCTGGATAGCTAATAATCTTGGACACAATCCAGAATCTATCGAAATTGTCGAGACATTAACCCAGCGTATTTGGGCACCATGTTTAGGCTATGTGCCGAGGCTTGAAGCCCATGAATCGGCTGCCGACTATTTGGTTCTAAACTAATCTTTTAATTTTATTTTTTCATCAGCCCGTAAAACCCTCTTAATAGTTTTAGGCATAAAAAAGCCGGAATAACATGACTGCTATTCCGGCTTTTTGTACCAAGTATTATGTTAGTTTAAACGTTATTACGCCATTGATGGCATGGGTCATCGAAGATCTGGCTTACTTCTTCTGGTCCCCATGTGCCGGCTTCATATTTATGAACAAAATCCTGCTCTTTAGTCCATTTTTCAATGATTGGATCAACGGCTTTCCACGCCAAATCTACTTCATCTGAACGTAAAAACAATGACCGTTCGCCTAAAACGGCATTCAAAATCATCGCCTCATAGGCATCTAATTTATGTTTTTCATCTTCATTTTCAATGGTTTCTAGACCGACGGTATGAGCACTAATTTCTAAACCGGGTTTTTTGGCTTGTAATTCAATACGTAAAGTATTGTCTGGTTGCAAACCCATGGTGATCCAGTTGGCATGACTTGTACCAATTTCAGTATCTTTGAATAACTCTTGAGGTGGCTTTTTGAAACGAATAGCAATCATCGCTTTTGATTCTGGCATACATTTACCGGTGCGCAGGTAAAATGGCACATCGCGCCAGCGCCAGTTATCAATATAAAGTTTCATTGCGGCATATGTTTCAGTCACACTATTATCTGGTGCATCATCTTCTTCAAGGTAGCCTTTAATTTTCTCGCCATTCACTACACCGGCAGAATATTGGCCACGGAAAGCATGACTATCAACCATGTCTTCTGTAATAGGGCGTAGTGCTTTTAATACTTTAACTTTTTCATCGCGCAATGATTCATCATTTAAATCTGCAGGCGGTTCCATCGCAATCAAGGTCATTACTTGTAATAAATGGCTTTGGATCATGTCGCGCATCGCACCAGAACCGTCATAATAACCAGCGCGGCCACCAACACCTTGTTGTTCAGCGTGGGTGATTTGCACGTGATCAATGTAGTTACGATTCCATAATGGTTCTAGCAATAAATTGGCAAAACGGAATACAAAGATATTTTGAACGGTGCTCTTACCAAGGTAGTGATCAATACGATAAGTTTGTTTTTCAGTAAAGTTTTTACGTAACACGCCTTCAAGTTTAGCGGCACTTTTTTGGTCATAACCAAATGGTTTTTCAACGACTAGATGACGCCAGCCTTTATCTTCTTTATTTAAACCAACTGCTGCCAGTTGATCGCCCACTACGCCAAATAATGATGGGCTGATAGATAAATAGAACACGATATTTGATGAGAAATTCTGAGCAGGATCGTCTAATATTTTTTGTAAGTCTTGGTATGACGCTGCATCATTAATGTCATTTTGGAAGTAACTTATTTTAGAAAGAAAATTGTCTAAAGCACCTGCTTTAACACCATCACGCGCTTTTAATGAAACATATTCACTTACTAGTGATTTCCATTCATCCTGAGCCATCTCTTGCCGACCCATGCAGATTATTTTGGTATCAGCCGTTAAGCGATTTTCAATGTTTAAATGATAGAGTGCTGGTAGCAGTTTTTTCTTTGATAGATCGCCTGTGGCGCCAAAAATAATGATTGTGCAAGGTTTCATGTAATCTCCCGTTGCGGGCTGTGCATATGCCCAAGACCGTATATAATTGGATAATTGTACAATTTTTAGGAGCACGGTGTGCGAAAAATTCTTTTTGCCAGTAGTGAGGTTCATCCTCTCATTAAAACAGGGGGCTTGGCGGATGTGTCGGGTAGTTTACCGATAGCACTTCGTCAACAGGGGCAAGATATTCGCATAATTATGCCCGCCTACCGTAAATGTCTTGAGGGACTTGATAGTATTCATACTATTGCGACACTTAAACTGGATGGTTTTCATTTACCTATTGAAATTTTGCAGTCAACTTTGCCGGATAGTGATGTGACAATATGGTTAGTTCATTCACCACAACATTTTGATCGCGAAGGAGGGCCTTATTGTGCGCCCAGTGGTGAAGATTGGGAGGACAATGCGGCCCGATTCACCTTGTTTTCGCGAGCTGTTGCGGCCCTATCGATGAACCAAGCAGGTTTAGACTGGCAGCCAGATATTCTTCATTGTAGCGACTGGCAAACGGGTTTGGCTCCTGCTTTGATCGCTGACTTGCCTAATCGTCCGGCAACCGTTTTTACAATCCATAACCTTGCTTACCAAGGTTTATACTCACGTGCCATATTTGATGCATTGGACTTGCCTGACAAGCTTTGGCATAGCGATGGCCTAGAATTTTACGGCTTACTGTCATTGATGAAAGGCGGATTGATTTATGCTGACCATATCACTACGGTGAGCCCGACTTATGCAAAAGAAATCTGTAATTACGAATTTGGTTACGGATTAGAGGGTTTATTGTCGCTACGTGCAAAACAGGGACGTTTATCAGGCATCCTTAACGGCATTGATAATAATGAATGGGATCCAGAAACGGATTCGTATCTAACTAAAACCTATGCCATCAAAAATATTCGCAATAAATCTATTAATAAATCAAGTCTGCAACAGTATTTTGGTTTACCTGAAAAAGCAGATGTATTGTTGATGGGGCTGATCAGTCGCTTAGTTTCACAAAAAGGCATTGATTTAACGCTTGATGCAGTTACTACATTACTTGAGTCTGGTGCTAATATTCAACTAGCCTGTTTGGGTAGTGGTGCGGCGGATTATGAGCAGGACTTGCGCATTTTACGCGCACGATTCCCTGATAAAGTCGGGGTTGATATTGGCTATAATGAAAAATTAGCACATCAAATTGAGGCGGGTGCGGATGTCTTTTTAATGCCGTCACGATTTGAACCCTGCGGCCTAAATCAGCTTTATAGTCTACGTTATGGCACCTTACCTATTGTGCGTAATACTGGTGGTTTGGCTGATACCGTAGTTGATGCGACAGAATCTAACCGTAAAAATGAAATCGCTACTGGCTTTAAATTCAACCAAACTACTGCCGAGGCATTGGAAGAAACGATAGTTCGTGCGCTTGATCTGTTTCAACGCCCGCGCATTTGGCGGAAAATGATGATAACGGCTATGGAGCAGAATTACAGCTGGGGACAGAGCGCTGATACTTATCTACAACTCTATGAAAGTCTATAGCGCTTTAATATTGTCCTTAATGTTAAACTACTATGATTATATACAATGGAGAGAGCCCTATGCAGGCTAAAGAATTAAAATTATTAGTAGTTGACGCGCTAGAAGACATTAAAGCAGAAGACATTCAAATATTGGATGTTACAGCAATGACTGATTTCACAGATTTTATGATTATTGCTACCGGTAAATCGACACGCCAAGTAAAAGCATTAGCCAATGAAGTTAATGTTCAAGCTAAAGCGGCTGGTGTTATCCCTCTAGGAATGGAAGGTGAAGATGTTGGAGAGTGGGCTCTTGTTGATTTGGGTGATGTCATTGTCCATATTATGACCCCAGAAATTCGCGCTACTTATACCTTGGAAAAATTGTGGAGCGTTCCTGCTAAAACAGATGTTGAAGCTCAGGTGACGGCAGAAGATAAATGAAGTTAAACCTGCTGGCAGTAGGAACTAAAATGCCAGCATGGGTAACCGATGGTTATCAAGAATATGCGAAACGTATGCCACGAGAATGTAGTTTACAGCTACATGAAATAATACCCGCTAAACGAGGTAAAAGTGGCAGTCCATCACAATGGATGCGTGAGGAAGGTGAGCGAATATTGGCTACTATTCCAGATAGCCACCATGTCGTTGCCTTAGATGTGCAAGGCAAATCTTGGCGCACTGAAGAGTTAGCTGATCAACTTAAAAACTGGATGGCTGATGGGCGAGATGTGTCATTGATTGTTGGTGGGCCAGATGGTTTAACTAAAGAATGTTTACAGCGAGCAAATCAGCGCTGGTCATTATCAGCACTAACCTTGCCACATCCTTTGGTGCGTATTGTTATGGCTGAGCAGTTATATCGCGCTTGGACCGTATTACAAAATCATCCATACCACCGCGCATGATTTTCCCTCAAATTTATTTAGCCTCAAACTCACCTCGGCGACGTGAACTACTGACTCAAATTGGCGTCGATTTCACGGTATTGTCGGTGGATGTTGACGAGAGCCGCTTGGCGAATGAGACTCCAATTGATTATGTTAAACGGGTAGCTATCGCCAAAGCACAGGCTGGTTGGAACACCTTATCTGAGTTAAATAGGCGACCAGTCTTGGGTTCGGATACTTCGGTTGTATTAGCGGATATTATTTTGGGAAAACCAATTAATGACGATGATGCACGCGTCATGTTGCAGCAGATCTCAGGACGAACACATCAGGTGATGACAGAGGTGGCTGTGGTAACGGCGACAGACATTAAGTGTGAATTAAATATCAGCCAAGTGACTTTTGCCGCAATGACAGAGTCTGATATCGACTGGTATATAGCAACACAAGAAGGTACCGATAAGGCGGGTGCTTATGCGGTACAAGGCTTAGCCGCTTTATTTATTGACCAAATACAAGGCAGCTATTCTGCGATTATGGGATTACCGTTACGTGAAACGGGATTGTTATTACAGCAATTAACAGGGCAAGCGGAATGAGTAGCGAAATATTAATCAACGTCACACCGAGTGAAACACGCGTTGCCGTGGTAGATAACGGTGTGTTGCAAGAGATATTTATTGAGCGTACGGAAAGTCGGGGTTTAGTAGGAAATATCTATAAGGGCAAAGTGTGTCGTGTCTTACCTGGTATGCAGGCTGCATTTGTGGAAATAGGTTTTTCGCGTGCGGCTTTTTTACATGCTTCTGATATTTCGATACCTAAAGGACAAACCGGCGATTTACAAGAAATGGTCGTGCCACCGATAACCTCATTATTACGTGAAGGCCAAGAAGTTTTGGTGCAAGTTATCAAAGATCCTATGGGCAGTAAAGGTGCACGATTAACCACACAATTATCCGTTTCCTCCCGTTATTTGGTTTATATGCCAGAAGCGCAAGGCATTGGTGTCTCACTTAAAATTGAAGGTGAAGAGGAACGTGCGCGTTTGAAGTCCTGTCTAGTATCACAACTAGAACACAGTGCCGGGGGCTATATTTTACGGACGGCTGCCGAAGGCGTGACTGAGGCTGAACTATTAGCTGACTTAGATTTTTTGCATCGTCTCTGGGCTAAATTAGGTGAGCGTAAATCGAAAATAAAATGTGGTGAACCTTTACATGAAGATTTACCTTTAGCACTACGAGCACTACGTGATTTGTTTTCGCCGGATATTGATCGGATCAGGATTGATTCAGGTGAAGCTTATGACAAGGCCCTTAGCTTTTCTGAAGGTTTTATGCCGGAATGCGCTTCTCGCTTAGAACGGTATAAGGGCGATCGACCGTTATTTGATATGTTTAGTGTTGAAGATGAAATAAACAAAGCATTAGAGCGGAAAGTGCCACTGAAATCAGGCGGCTATTTGATTTTTGACCAAACCGAAGCGATGACCACGGTTGATGTTAATACTGGTGGTTTTGTCGGCCATAAAAATTTAGAAGAAACAATATTTAAAACAAATTTAGAAGCAGCCCATGCCATCGCCCGCCAATTAAGGGTGCGTAATCTCGGTGGTATTATTATTCTTGATTTCATTGATATGGAAGAACTAGAACATCGAGCTCAAGTGTTACGCGCTTTAGAAAAAGCAATGTCATCTGATCGGGCTCGACATAATATTTGTGGGGTCTCCGAGTTAGGCTTAGTCGAAATGACCCGCAAGCGTACCCGTGAAAGTTTGGGCCATATTTTGTGTGAACCTTGCCCCTGTTGTGATGGCAAAGGGTATGCAAAAAGTGCTGAATCGATATGTTATGAAATTTTTCGTGAAATTATCCGCGAAGCTAAACAATACGAGACAACCCAGTTTTTAGTGCTGGCATCGCAAGACGTCATTGACCGTCTTAATGATGAAGATTCAACGTATGTGGCTGAGCTAGAACAATTCATTGGTAAGCCAATTTTGTTCCAGTGTGAAATGCAATATGGTCGCGAACAATTTAACGTGGTGTTGATGTAAAAATTATGTCGGTTTTTCTGCGCGGTTTACATATCGCAAGCAAACAAGTTGCTTATTTACTGATTATTCTAACTACAGCGCTGATGTTGCTGGTGGGCGCCGTTTATTGGCTGGCAGATGCGGTAGATAAACGCCAAGATGAAATTGCGGTTTGGGTCGGCAACAAATTGGGTTATCCAGTTGAAATTGGTGACGCTGGTTTGAGCTGGATTGATCTAAAACCTAAATTACAAGTCGATAGAATTACTGTACTTAGGCAAGATAATAAGACTGAATTGTTGAGTATTAAATCAATTTATGTCGGTTTAGATTTGCTCGCTAGCTTACAACGTGGTGAACCAGTGTTAAATGATTTGTCATTAACCGGCTTACAGATGGCCATCGCTCGTGATCAGACTGGACAATTCCAACTGCAAGGCCTTAATTCATCGCCACAGTCAGCTCCGCTGATTATAGATTGGGCAAGCTGGTTAAACTTACTCAATCGTGTTCGATTACATGCCGTTACAATTGATTATAGTGACAAGCTAAATGAAGCTTACTCTGGTACTTATCAGCTTATTGATGCCGACTTAAGCCATCGCTCAGCAAAATGGATGACGTCGGGCTCGCTACGCTTACCGACCACTTTAGGGACTAATGTCCAATTTTCAGGGCAATGGCTGTTGGATTCGAATGATTTACCAGCGAGTTCGTGGCGGTGGCAGGCACAGCTTGATGATTTGAACTTGGCAGCATTTCCCCAACAGATTACCTGGCAAGATCTTGGGGTTCAACGCGGACATTTAACCGCAAATATTTCAGCTAATGGCGTGGGCGACACCATAGCAGCGATTAAAACAAACTTAGATTTAACGCAGACAGAATTGGTTTCTAAACAAGAGAAGGTGGCCTATGCTCCAGTATTGATTGAGCATTTGATGGGCCAATTTGATTGGCAGCAGCAAGGACAATCATGGCAAGTATCCGGTCATGACATTCAACTTAAGATGAATGGTGACGAGTGGCCGACAACAGAATTTAGCATTAACAAACAGCAAGAAAATGATTGGATAATCACCAGTAATTATCTGCGCTTAAGCGATATTACTGCCGTGGCTTCTTTAAGTGGCCAATCACCAGAAATCATTAGGATGCAACAGCCTGCCGGCGACGTGGATAGTTTTAATTTGCAATATTCTGTAGCAGGAGGCTTAACGAAATTAGCATTTAATGTTCGAGATGGTGTGGTGTTACCGTGGCAAAATTATCCGGGCGTAACGGGTTTAACTGCATCTATAAATTGGCAAGAGGGGATTGCTAATCTTAAATTAGATAGCCACCAAGTTACTCTTTATCCTGAAACATGGTTAGACGATGCGATATTTTTTGATTCAGTAACAGGGGAGTTAAATTTACGGCAACAAGACCAGTTCTGGACATTACAAAGCAGCGCTTTACGGTTATGGAATGATGATTTAAGTATCCAGTTCGATGGTCGTGTGCAACACGCGAGTGATGGCAAGGTGACTAATGACCTGAAAATCACCATGCAAGATGTGGTCGTTAATCGTTGGCAAGCTTATGTGCCGCAAAAAATATTAAGTGATAGTTTTAAACAATGGTCAAAAAAAGCTTTTGTAGCGGGCAATATCATTGATGGCACTATTGAGTTAAAAGGAGATTTAGCCGCCTTCCCTTATGACGCTGAACCCGATAAAGGTCAGTTTAAAATGACACTGCAAGCAGAAAATGTGCAATTGCATTATGCATCGGAATGGCCTGATTTAGTTGATGTTAGTGGGGTAATTACAGGATCAGGTAATGACCTTATTATTAAAAGTCAGCATGGCAAGATATCTGGATTTAATTTTATTGATGTCACGACAACGATTAATAAATTACTTGAAGACGAACCGATATTGCGAACGGTAGGAACGTTAGCTGGCACAACAGCTAATGCCTTACTTTTTTTAAAAAATAGTCAGTTGAAACAACGTTTTGGCAGTATGGCAGATGCTACCAATGCCCAAGGCGCTAGTAATATTAAGTTAGATTTGATGGTGCCTTTAGCTGATACAGATGCCACCGAAGCCTCTGGATCTGTCAGTTTCATTGATAGTCAGCTACAGGCCAAATCTATTCCCGAACTGGTGATGTCAAAAATTAATGGCAAATTAAACTTCACTAATAGTGGCGTGACTGCTCAGGATATCAATGCGAGTGTATTTGACGAGCAGGTAAATATAAATGTCACACCAAAAGATGATGTGACAATTGTGTCAGCAAGCGGACAGGTTTCAACACAGCAAATTGAAAAAAATCTGACCAAAACAATGCCTAAATTTATAGCAGGCAAAACCGCTTATGAAGTGAATGTTGTCATATCAGAAAAAGCGATAGGTGAATTTAATATTGATGCTTCTGTAGAGTCTGATTTAAAAGGCATTGAAATTAATTTGCCTGAACCTTATGGCAAAACGAGTAAAAACATCAAGAATTTTAGTGCCTCGCTCAAACAACAAAACGATAATCTGCAAATCTATTCTATTGAATATGGACAGTTCTTGAATGCAATCTTAGCTCCTAGTGACAAGACCTGGCGCGGAGAAATTAATCTTGGTCTAGGACGAGCTGAGCTACCAAATCATGGCGTCAGGCTACGTGGTGAATTAGCTGAATTATCATTAGATAAGTGGTATGAATGGTCGAAACAGTATAGTCATCAAAGTGACAATTCATTTATCAGTAGTATGAATGATACGGTTCTAAAAGTAGGCAAGTTGACGGGATTTAATCAGCAGTTTACCGATTTAACGATCTCAGCAAAAAAAGAGGATCAAGGTTGGCGTGCAAATATTAATAGCTCGCAATCGAAAGGTACGATTTACTGGCCCACTGATTTTAATAGTGGTGCTACGGCATTAAAGGTTGAGCTAGATAAATTGATAATAGCGTTGCCAAAATCAGATAAGACGCAACAGATAACCGATGAACAGGCTAAATTTTTGTGGCCTAGTATGGAGCTTACCATCGGGTCATTAGTCGTCAATGATATGGTTTTAGGTAAATTACAGCTACGTGGCCATAGAATGGTTAATGCATGGTTATTAGATATGGGAACGTTAATATCGAAAGAATTCACGGCATCAATAACTATAGGTGAGTGGCGACAAACAGCAAGCGGCGATCAATCACATTTTAAAGTTCAGGCGAATAGTGATGACTTAGCTGGCTTGTTGGCAAGTTTTGATTATCAACAGGCAGTAGATGCTGATGATGTCTATTTATTAGCAGACTTATCTTGGCCCGATAATCCGCTGGCAGTAAGTGCTGGAATATTGAATGGATCACTCAATGTCTCATTAGGTAAGGGCAAGCTTAAGGATGTTGAGCCTGGTGCTGCTGGTCGAATATTTGGTCTGATGAGCATTGCTGCTTTACCCAGACGTTTGTCTTTAGACTTTAGTGATTTATTTTCTAATGGCTTCTACTTTAGTTCGATAAAAGGGTCATTCAAATTTGCTAATGGCCAAGCGGTAACAAATGATTTTGTCTTAAAGGGATCTTCAGCGACCATTAAGATGGTGGGTCCCGTTGATTTAATTAATCAAAAATATAATCAAACGGTGACGATAACGCCTAATGTCTCTTCAACCTTGCCGCTTGCTGGCGCCGTTGCCGCTGGCCCGATCGGCTTGGGGGTGGGTACTGCCATATTGTTGGTTGATAAGTTGGCTGGTGCGCTGTTTGATAAAAATATCGTTAATTTGATTAGTTATAATTATTACTTAACTGGGCCTTGGGATTCTCCTGACTTAACTATTGCTAAACCCTTAACACCCTGAGGATGACCGCTAGTATCTATCTTAATCTGTGGCTGAAACTCACGAGCCGGATGAGGTGAATCTTTTCGATGCTTAAGGGCTAGTAGCACCTAATAGTTAACATGAATTATGCCTGTCACTGGTCGCGCTCTATATCATATTAAAATAATGCTAATTTGTTCAGGCCGTATGACTTTTCATCATTAAAAAAAGGCCGCTTAACTAAGCGGCCTTTTTTGATATTGTTTGTCAGGATTACTTGATAAACAGCATCTCTTGGTATTTCGGTAGCGGCCATAATTCGTCAGCTACTTCTGTTTCTAGAATATCCGCATGCAAGCGAACTTTGCTCATCAAAATAAGGATAACGTTGGCACAGAATTGCATGTGCTCTTCCATCGTTGCAAAGTCATGTTTTTCTATCGCTTCGCTAAGTTTAGCTATCGCAGCTATCATTGCATTTGATTCTTCTGCGACTTTTTTGGCGACCGAGTTATCAAGCTCAATACCCATTTCAGCCATACTTGAATTGGTTATTGATAGTTCAGCAAGGTAACCAATTGCCGCAGGATAAATTAATGTTTTAGCCATGTCGATAACGAGTTTGGCTTCTACTTCAATCGATAAAATATATTGCTCTGCATAGACTTCATAACGACTTGCAAGCTCGATAGGTGATAAAACACCCGTGCTCTCAAACAATGTTTTGATATAGTCTTCACGCAATGCTGGTAAGGCATCAGCCGTTGTAGGTATATTTTGCAAACCACGTTCAGAAACTGCTTTCTCATGCCACTCTGATGAATAACCATCACCACCAAAGATGACATTGCCATGAAGGTCCATTAACTCTTTCAGTACCGCTACAACAGCATCTGGTTGTTTAGTGCCTTTTTTCAATTCAGCTTCTAGTTTGTCAGCGATCCAACTAAGTGAATCGGCTAGCATAGTATTCATCGCCACCAATGGACCAGAAACAGATTGTGATGAACCTACTGCGCGGAACTCAAATCGGTTACCTGTGAATGCGAATGGTGATGTGCGATTACGATCACCAGGATCACGTTCAAAATTAAGAATTTGTGACAAACCAAGATCCATGGTGCCACCAGATTGTGAGCTAGTAATTTTGCCATCTTTGATATCTTGGAAAACTTTTTCAAGTTGGTCACCAAGATAGACCGATAGAATCGCTGGAGGAGCTTCATTAGCACCTAAGCGATGGTCATTAGCAGCTGACGCAATAACGGCACGTAATAATGGTCCGTATTTATGAACACCACGAATAACTGCACCACAGAATAATAAGAAGTTTAAGTTATCATGTGGCGTTTTACCTGGATCAAGTAGGTTACCTTGAGTTGCATTACCTACCGACCAGTTCACGTGCTTACCTGAACCATTGATTCCGGCAAATGGTTTTTCATGAAGCAAACAAAGGAAGCCATGTTTCTTAGCGGTCGCTCTCATCAGTGTCATCATTAATTGTTGATGATCTGCTGCTATATTAGCCGCTTCAAAATAGGGTGCAATTTCAAACTGACCTGGTGCAACTTCATTGTGGTGAGTTTTAGCTGGAATACCTAGGCGATATAATTGATCTTCATAGTCTTGCATGAATACTTGAACGCGGGCAGGGATAGTACCAAAATAATGGTCATCAAACTGTTGACCTTTTGCTGGTGAGGCACCAAATAAAGTACGACCAGCTAGCAATAAATCAGGACGGCTGTTAGCAAAGTTGCTATCGACAAGGAAATATTCTTGCTCAGCACCACAACTTGAATTTAATGGTGCGATTTCAGTTTCGCCCATGAGTGATAAGACTTTGTTGCCTGCCTTATTCATTGCATCAATAGAGCGTAGTAATGGAATTTTTTTATCGAGCGCTTCACCTGTCCATGACATGAAAACACTTGGAATCATTAAAGTTGAGCCGTTATCGGTATGCATGATGTAGACAGGGCTGGTTGGATCCCACGCAGTATAACCACGGGCAGCGTTGGTCATACGAATACTACCGTTAGGGAATGAAGAACCATCCGGTTCGCCTTTAATTAAAAGGCTACTAGAAAATTCAGTAATCGCCTTACCCTCTGAATCACTAATGATAAAACCATCGTGTTTTTCAGCTGTGATGTTAGTCATCGGATAGAAAATATGTGAAAAGAATTTGACACCTTTAGATAGGGCCCATTCTTTCATTGCGGCGGCAACTACTTCGGCCGTTGCAGCATCAAGTGGCGCACCAGTTTTTACCGTGTTTTTCATGGCTTTGAAGGCTGTTTTAGATAATGATTCTTCCATTTTAGCCAAGTTAAATACATCTGTTGCCCAGATTTTATCTAAAGGTTTAGGTGTTTTAACGGACATTGTTTCACGGTTTGTTATTTGGTGAATTGCTTGAATGCGGGATTCATTTCCACTCATTGTTTTTTCCTCGACTACATTAATAGTATTAAATAAATTGGAATTTTCAGTGTTGATTACTTCAGTAATAGTCATCGACTTATAGTCGCTTGAATTTATGTTAAAAACTATTGTCTGTATTCGCAGAACAATAGCTCAGGTATTCATAATCTGGGCGAGTTAAATCACAACTAGACGCTTCACCGAGAGAACAAGCAATAACCAGACCATCAATTTTAGAATGTTTAACTTGGCTAATTTAGCCGAGGGTTATGAACAATAAGTCTTAGAGTGAAGCACTAAAAAGGTGCGTAACGCACCTTTTTAGTGCTTCACTTGCCGGAATAAACAATGGCTAATGAAGTCCCAATAAAGTCGCTAGGTATTAGATCTGGTATGATCTATAACCTTGTAACGTAAAGCAATCAATTGATGACATATTCTATAATCGAACAAGTAACCCAACAATTATTATTACCTGCTGGATTGGTTGAAGCTAATTTAGAACAGACACTCGCCTTAACTATGGGCCGTGGCGTTGATTATGCAGATCTTTATTTCCAGCAATCACGCCAAGAAAATTGGTTGTTAGAAGATGGCATTATCAAAGATGGCGGCTACCATATTGAACAAGGCGTTGGTGTTAGAGCCTGTAGCGGCGAAAAAACTGGTTTTGCGTATTCCGATGATTTGATTTTACCGGCATTGCAGGATGCGGCGAAAGCTGCACGGGCTATTTCACGTCAGGGTGCTGATGGAAGTGTACAAGCATGGAAACGTACAGTTGCACCTAAATTTTATGCCGAAACAGATCCTTTAGCAGTGTTGACTGTTGAGGAAAAACTCGCTTTATTACACCAAGCTGATGCCGCAGCGCGAGCCGCTGATCCGCGCGTTACCCAAGTTAGTGTAAGTCTAGCGGGTGGTTTAGACACTGTACTGGTTGCCGCCAGTGATGGGACATTTGCCGCTGATATTCGACCTTTAATAAGGATGAACGTATCGGTCATTGTGGAGTCCAAGGGGCGACGTGAACGAGGCAGTGCTGGTGGCGGTCGACGTTTAGATTATCGTTATTTTCAAGATAACGATTTACCCATCAATTATGCTAAAGAAGCGGTACGCCAAGCCTTAGTGAATTTGGAAGCCGTTGATGCTCCAGCAGGTAATATGACTGTAGTGCTTGCTTCTGGTTGGCCAGGTGTCTTGTTGCATGAAGCCGTTGGACATGGTTTAGAGGGTGACTTTAACCGTCGTGGTAGCTCAGCCTTTTCTGGCAAAATGGGCGAGATGGTGGCTTCACCATTATGCACGGTTGTGGATGATGGCACCTTGCAAGATCGCCGAGGTTCATTGTCGATTGATGATGAAGGTGTGCCAACAGAAAAAACGACCCTCATTGAGAAAGGTAAGTTAACCGGTTATATGCAAGATAAACACAATGCACGTTTGATGGGTAGCCAGAGCACAGGCAACGGTCGACGTGAATCTTATGCTCATTTACCTATGCCTCGTATGACAAATACTTATATGTTGCCTGGTGAACACGAGCCTGAAGAGGTTATTGCCTCAGTCAAAAAAGGTATTTACGCGGTTAATTTTGGTGGTGGACAAGTTGATATTACATCTGGGAAATTTGTATTTTCGACCAGTGAAGTGTATCTGATTGAAAACGGCAAAATTACGCGACCCGTGAAAGGAGCAACCTTGATTGGCAACGGACCAGAAGTAATGAGCAGAATTAGTATGGTTGCTAACGATTTAGAGTTAGATAGTGGTGTTGGTAATTGTGGCAAAGAAGGTCAAAGTGTACCCGTAGGTGTTGGTCAGCCGACATTAAAAATAGATGGTTTAACAGTAGGTGGAACAGCGTGACAACAAAACATAAGGCAATTGCATTAATTTCAGGTGGTTTAGACTCACTTTTAGCCGTGCGTGTAATGCAAGAGCAAGGCATCGAAGTTGAAGGTATTAATTTTTACACAGGATTTTGTGTTGAAGGGCATACCCATGCAATTCGTAATCATGATAAAGATAAACAAAAACGCAATAATGCACTATGGGCAGCTGAACAATTAGGTATTAAGCTACATATCGTTGATGTTATTGAAGAATACAAAGATGTTTTGTTGAATCCGAAACATGGCTATGGCGCCAATATGAATCCTTGTTTAGATTGCAAAATATTTATGGTGGGTAAAGCCGTGCAATGGATACAAGAAAATCGTAAAGATGGCTTTGACTTTATTATTACTGGTGAAGTAATCGGTCAACGCCCCATGTCACAACGCAAACAAACAATGCCGATTGTTGCTAAAGAATCAGGTGCTGAAGATATTTTAGTACGACCTTTATGTGCGAAAAATTTACCCGCTACCAAGCCGGAATTGGAAGGTTGGATAGATCGCGAAAAAATGTATGATTTTAGCGGCCGAACTCGTAAACCTCAGATGGCATTAGCTGCCAAATATGGTTTTACAGATTATGCCTCTCCAGCGGGCGGTTGTTGCTTCCTAACAGATAAAAATTATTCTGATAAATTGGTTGATCTCTGGGATGCTCGCGGTACTCGAGAATATGAGATGGATGACATTATGCTACTAAAAGTCGGCCGTCACATTCGTCCTAAACCAGAGTTTAAACTGATCATTGCGCGTGACGCCGGTGAAAGTAAATATTTGGAAGGTTACCGTAAACAATTCGTGACGATTCAAGTTGTCAGCCATAATGGTCCTTTGACTATGGTCGATGGTGATATTAAGCCTGAAGATTTTGAATTAGCCGCTGGTGTTGTTGCACGTTATGGACAAGGACGTGATGCTGAGCAGGTTGAAGTGCATATCTTCGTTCCTGGTGAAGATATTAAAATAATGAATATTAAACCGCTGTCTGTTGATCAAGTAAATGAGGATTGGCATGTATGAGTGAGCACGAATTAGATGCCAGACGTATGCTGTGTCCTATGCCAGTTATCAAAACGCAAAATAAGGTTAAAGAATTAGCCGTTGGTGATATATTAAACGTTATTTGCACCGACCCAGGCGTATTAAGTGATATTCCTGCATGGGCAAGGATCAATGGTCACAAGATATTGGGACATCATGATAATGGTGATGAAATCACCGTTACCGTACAGGTTGGTGGTTAAAGCCACTTTTCTACGGGGGCTTTACTTAACGGTTTAACTTGTGATTTCATTATAAAGTTAACAGTGTTTTAGCACTAAATGTATGAGCGTATTTTGTAGTAACTAACTTCAAAGTATTAAGCATAGTAATTTAAAATTGGAGAAAAATTAATGTCAGTCGAAAATGTGCTTCAAATGATTAAAGATGAGGAAGTTCTGTTTGTGGATTTCCGTTTTACAGATACACGCGGTAAAGAACAGCATGTTACTTTCCCTGCACACAGTATTGATGAAGATACCTTCAGCGAAGGTAATATGTTTGATGGTTCATCAGTGGCTGGCTGGAAAGGTATTAATGAATCAGATATGATTTTGATGCCAGATCCAACAACTGCCGTGCTGGATCCTTTTATGGACGATACGACACTAATTATCAGTTGCGATATTATCGAACCAGCCACTATGCAAGGTTATGAACGTGATCCTCGTAGTGTTGCTCATCGCGCTGAAGCGTATATGCAATCAACTGGTCTTGCTGATGCTGCTTATTTTGGCCCAGAAAATGAATTTTTCATTTTTGATGATATTCGCTGGGGCAGTGATATTTCAGGTTCATTCTATAAAATTGATTCTGATGAATCTTCTTGGAATACTGAAAAAGTATATCCTGATGGCAATAAAGGTCATCGTCCAGGCGTTAAAGGTGGTTATTTCCCTGTGCCTCCTGTTGATTCATTACAAGATATTCGTAGTGCGATGTGTCTAACACTTGAAGAAATGGGTCAAATAACTGAAGTACATCACCATGAAGTAGCGACTGCTGGTCAATGTGAAATTGGTGTTAAATTTAACACCTTGGTTAAAAAAGCTGATGAAGTTCAACAGCTCAAATATGTTATACATAATGTGTCACATGCCTACGGTAAAACGGCGACCTTTATGCCTAAGCCTTTAGTGGGTGATAACGGTAGTGGTATGCACGTTCACATGTCTTTATTTAAAGGCGGTGAGAATTTGTTTTCGGGTAATAAATATGGTGGTTTATCAGAAACTGCACTATTTTACATCGGCGGTGTAATCAAACATGCTAAAGCATTAAATGCATTTACTAACGCAAGTACAAACAGCTACAAACGTTTAGTACCTGGTTTTGAAGCACCTATCATGTTGGCATATTCTGCACGTAACCGTAGCGCATCCATTCGTATTCCTTTTGTTAATAATCCAAAAGGTCGTCGTATCGAAGTTCGATTCCCTGATTCAACGGCTAATCCATACTTGTCATTTGCTGCCTTATTAATGGCAGGCCTTGATGGTATTAAAAACAAGATCCACCCCGGCGATGCGATGGATAAAGACTTGTATGACTTACCAGCTGAAGAAGCGGCACAAATCCCACAAGTTTGTTATGGCTTAGATCAAGCATTAGATGCATTGAATGAAGATCGCGCGTTCTTAACGGAAGGTGGTGTATTCACTGATGACATGATCAATGCTTATATTGAATTGAAAATGGGCGAAGTAACCCGTCTTCGTATGGAAACTCATCCTGCTGAATTTGATATGTACTACAGCGTTTAATTTTACAGCTGAATTAACCGCAAGAAGAAACGCCTCCGCCTTGATGAATTAGACGGGGGCGTTTTTTTATGGCTGATTGTTGCAGTTATTATGTCGTAGGACTATGATTTATATTATGAAATATTATACTTTACTGTTATTACTTATTAGCCTCGCAGGGCAAGCAGAGGTTTATCGTTCGGTAGATGGGCTGGGTAATGTTATCTTTTCTGATACATCGACGGATAATTCAGAAAAAATAGAACTACAGGAGTCGTATACATACACACCTCCAGTAATTGTTGATCTAGCAGATGATGAACCCTCTTTGCCGCTAATTGAAATAGCCGTACCTGATTACACTCTAGTCATCACTTCACCCAGCCAAAATGAGACTATTCGTGAAAATTCAGGAAATATCACTATCAACAGCTTGATTACGCCATCAGTTAATACTGATAAAGGTGATAAATTAATATTTACACTCGATGGTCAGTTAAAAAGTCTTGCTCAAGATGCGACTAGTTACACATTTACTAATGTTGATCGTGGTAGCCATATCGCCGTTGTTTCTGTAGTTGATAAAACGGGTAAGGTTATCAAATCAAGTAAATCCATCTTATTCCACCTTCTACGTGCTGTTGCACGCTAACAAGCTTGCGATAACACTAGCGCACCATTATGGTGCGTTAAATCGGTTTTGCCCTGTTTCATTTCAATTTACCCCCACTTTATTAAATGCAAAATGTACTGTTATTTTAATATTAAAGTTAATGTTTTCAATGAGATGAGTTGTTTAGTGATGACTGTTTTACAAACTTGGATCATTACTTGCTCTATTGAATTCATGATTTATACTTTGAATGAATTTAGACTATGACAACTTTATTATCTTACCAAGATATTATTGAAAATCTCACCACTGCAATCGTGGTGATGGATCATTCTCTACGTGTCAATAAACTCAATTCAGCAGCAGAAATAATGTTTGGTATGAGCCAACGACAGGCTGAAGATATACCTATTCATGCCTTGCTATTAGGTGAGGGTGACTTACTAAATAGTTTGGAACGTGTTCAAAAAACTGGCCAGCAATTAATTGAACGTGAAGTTAAATTATATATTCCTAGTGCTGGCGATATAGTTGTTGATTGTGCGATTAAGTTGGTAGAAACAGAGGGCGCTGACCACCCGTTTATATTGTTAGAGTTGGCGCAGTTAGATTTTCAACAGCGAATTAGTCGCGATGAGAGCCTACATACACAGCAGCAAGTCTTACGCGGCCTAGCTCATGAGATAAAAAATCCCCTGGGCGGTTTAAGAGGAGCGGCGCAACTATTAGAGCGTCAGCTAGTTTCAGCAGAATTAAAAGAATATACCGCGATTATTATTAGTGAGGCGGATCGTCTACAAAACTTAATGACTAAAATGTTGGGATCACACCAACTGACAGAACAAGCTTCCGTCAATATCCATGAAGTGCTGCAACGAGTGAGGCAACTTGTTTTTGCAGAGGTTGATTATCGACTTGTCTTTAAAGGTGATTACGATCCTAGTATTCCAGATTTATTTGTTGATTTTGACCAATTAGTTCAGGTGTTTCTCAATATTGTACAAAACGCAGTACAGGCATTGCATGGCACAGGCAGAATTGTGCTGAGAACAAGAGCGGTACGTAATATCAGTATTGATCAAAAACGCTATCGTTTAGGCGTATGCATTGATATTGAAGACGATGGACCAGGTATTCCAAAATTGTTACAAGAAAGTATGTTTTTCCCGCTAGTAACAGGACGAGCAGAAGGTACTGGCTTAGGACTATATCTAGTGCAGAACTTGGTGCAACGTAACAATGGAATGATTTTATGCAACAGTCAGCCTGGCCGTACAGTATTTTCTGTTATTTTCCCCCTGGAGCGAGCAAGTGAGTAAAAAATCAAATGTGTGGGTGGTGGATGATGACCGCTCGATACGCTGGGTGTTACAAAAAGCTTTAGAGTCAGTGGCAATTAATGTCCGAGTGTTTGAAAATGCTACTGATGTACTGAATGAATTGAAAAATGGTACGCCAGATGTATTAGTCAGTGATATACGCATGCCGGGTATGGATGGTTTGCAATTACTAGATGATATTAAACAAAACATTCCTGAATTACCCGTGATTATTATGACGGCTTATTCAGATCTAGATAGTGCTGTATCGGTCTATGAGGGCGGTGCATTTGAGTATTTACCAAAACCATTCGATGTTGATGAAGCCGTTGACTTGGTGCAACGAGCGATTGTTCATCACCACGAACAGCTGCAACAGACTACTGAAAAACCGATTATTCTAGCAACTGAAATTATTGGTGAAGCACCTGCGATGCAAGAGGTTTTCAGATCTATTGGTCGTTTGGCGCGTTCTAATATTAACGTCTTAATTAATGGTGAGTCGGGAACTGGGAAGGAACTTGTCGCCAATGCATTACATAAACATAGTCCGCGAAGAAATGCGCCATTTATAGCCCTGAATATGGCTGCCATACCGAAAGAATTAATGGAGTCGGAATTATTTGGTCATGAAAAAGGCGCGTTTACTGGTGCTCATGCGCTACGCAAAGGTAGATTTGAACAAGCTGATGGCGGCACATTATTTTTAGATGAAATTGGCGATATGCCGATAGACTTACAAACTCGGCTTTTAAGAGTGTTATCAGATGGTGAGTTTTTCCGAGTAGGGGGTCATAGTGTTGTTAGGGCAGATGTGCGAATTGTCGCTGCTACTCATCAGAATCTTGAACAGCGAGTTGAGCAAGGTGAGTTTAGGGAAGATTTATTTCATCGTTTGAATGTAATTCGGATACAAATTCCCGCTTTAAGAGAGCGAAGAGAAGATGTGCCTGCACTTGCAAATTACTTTTTGAGTAAAGCCGCTTCTGAATTAGCCGTTTCTGCTAAAACATTATCTCCAGAGGTTGAAAGCTATCTGAGTCAGTTAGCATGGCCAGGTAATGTAAGACAGTTAGAGAATACCTGTCGCTGGTTGACCGTTATGTCTCCTGCCAAGGTAGTACAGGTCGATGACTTACCTAGTGAGTTAATGAATGAAGTATCGGTCGACCAAGTAGGCACGGGAAATTGGCAGATATTATTCAAACAATGGGCGGCGACGAAAGCATTAACTGGTCAGGAGGGTGCTTTAGCCGATATAGTGCCTTTGGTTGAGCATCTATTAATGGAAGTGGCTTTAGAGAAAACTATTGGTAAGCGACAAGATGCAGCAAAGTTATTAGGCTGGGGTAGGAACACCCTAACAAGGAAGTTAAAAGATAGTTAAGAATATGCTTGCAAGATAAAGTAAATGGCCGTATACTTCATTGCTTAATCAGGTGCGGGGTGGAGCAGCATGGTAGCTCGTCGGGCTCATAACCCGAAGGTCGTTGGTTCAAATCCAGCCCCCGCTACCAGTAATATTACATAACCCCTATAATGGGGTTTTTGTTTTTTTGGAGATATGAAATCGGGCCTTTGGCCCTTTTTTTTTACGCGTATGGCAATTAGTGATCAAATAGAACTGTTAGTTGAGGCGCCAATCGAATCGCTTGGCTATGAACTTGTGGGCGTTGAATATATAAAGAATGGGATCAATACGGTCTTGCGTCTTTATATAGATGCTGAACAAGGCATAGGCATAGAAGATTGTGAGCGAGTGAGTCATCAGGTGAGCGGTATATTGGAAGTTGAAGATCCAATTAGTTCTGCCTATGCCCTTGAGGTTTCATCTCCAGGCTTTGATAGACCCTTGTTTAAAGAGCGAGATTTTGTGCGTTTTACTGGCAACATGGTTAAAATAGCAATGAAATTGCCAATACAAGGCCGTAGGAATTTCAGAGGAATATTGCAGGGATTTAGTGATGGCGATATTTTGGTTGAAGTGGACGGCGAAATCTATGAACTACCTTTAACTAAACTATCTAAGGCAAAAATTGTTGCTTAAAAATCGTATTACTATCAGTTGATATGAAAAGTTTAAGTTGGGTTTAAGAAGTGGGGAATTCCACTGGGGGCATAATGAATAATAAAGAAATTTTACTGGTTGCAGATGCTGTTTCTAATGAAAAAGGCGTTCCTAAAGAAGTCATTTTTCAGGCAATAGAAGCCGCTTTAGCAATGGCAACACGTAAGGCAAGTGATAATGACATTGATGCCCGTGTTGTGATTGACCGTGAAACGGGCGATTATGAAACTTTCCGTCAATGGAAAGTCGTTAATGATGACGATGATGAATTCGAATCACCTGACCTCCAAATTAAATTAACCTATGCATTACTGAAAAAGCCAGACATTGAACTTGGCGATTACATCATGGAGCCGATGGAATCAGTAGCATTTGGTAGAATCGCAGCGCAAACAGCGAAGCAAGTTATTGTGCAAAAAGTACGTGAAGCGGAGCGTGCTCAAGTCGTTGAACAATATCAAGAAAAACTAGGCCAGATGATACTGGGAACAGTGAAGCGTGTTGAGCGTGGTAGCGTGATCTTAGATTTGGGTGGCAATGCTGAAGCGTTTATTGCTCGTGAAGATATGATCCCACGTGAAAACTTTCGTACTGGTGACCGTGTTCGCGCTTATTTAAAAGAAATTAAAGCTGAAGGTCGCGGTCCACAATTAGTTGTTAGTCGCATCGCACCTGAATTACTAATTGAATTGTTTAAATTAGAAGTGCCTGAAATTGGTGATGGCATGATCGATGTCAAAGGCGCCGCGCGTGATCCTGGTTTAAGAGCCAAAATTGCTGTGGTCGCTACCGAATCTCGCATTGATCCTATTGGTGCTTGTGTTGGTATGCGTGGTTCACGTGTACAAGTTGTCACCAATGAATTAGGTGGCGAGCGTGTTGATATTATCTTGTGGGATGAAGATCCTGCACGATTTGCTATTAATGCGATGGCACCTGCGGAAGCATTATCTATTGTTGTTGATGAAGACGCACATAGTATGGATATTGCTGTGGCAGACGATCAACTATCACAAGCGATTGGCCGTGGCGGTCAAAATGTTCGACTTGCTAGCCAATTAACGGGTTGGGTATTGAATGTTATGTCAGCTGCTGACGCCGATCAAAAAGCAGAATCTGAAACAACTGAGCAAGTTGAATTGTTCATGAAAGACTTAGACGTTGATGAAGACGTTGCATTGATTCTTGCTCAGGAAGGCTTCTCTAGTTTAGAAGAAATTGCCTATGTACCTGAACAAGAAATGCTAGAAATTGATGAGTTTGATGCTGATATCGTCGCTGAGTTACGATCACGTGCTCGTGATGTGTTACTCACTAGAGCGATTGCCAGTGAAGAAAAATTAGAATCTGCAGAGCCTGCCCAAGATTTGCTTGATATGGAAGGCATGACGAAAGACTTGGCACTAACACTTGCGAGTAGAGGTGTAATCACACTGGATGATTTAGCGGATCAATCTGTTGATGAGTTAGCAGAGATTGAAGGCATTGATGCAGAACAAGCCGCCGTACTAATCATGAAAGCAAGAGAATCATGGTTTGCCGATGAACAAATAGATGCGGGAGAATAACCATGAGTGATATGAAGGTTAAAGATCTAGCAGGTACCATAGGTATCAGCGAAGCACGATTAGTTGAACAGTTAAACGAAGCAGGTATTAAAGTATCTAATGCCGATGATTCGATTACGGAAGATCAAAAGCAATCGTT
>JAGXHJ010000056.1 GCA_024636315.1 Methylophaga sp. | reverse complement strand
ATGTCCAATAACTCAAAAGTACTTATAGTATTGGTGTATTTTGTTGAAGTATCAGTGGTTAAGTTCATTATTATATCCTTTTGTTCTTGAACATTATTTTACACTGCTTACAGGGGAATAGTATTAATGTATGTTAGTCCCCTATTTAATTTGCTATATACTGGAAAATACAATGCGGAAACTGGTCATTCTTTTATGCATAATTAATATGCAGTATTGGTGACAGTTAAACTACCAACAAACTGTGAAACAGTAATTAAACCTTGAATGCTTTCTATTTGTTTTGCAGGAATGCCGCCAGTGATTTTATTTTGAGTGTGCATAAAGTGTCTGATCCAATCTAGATCGCCCCCAGTAAGCATAAATAATGCTGTTGAAATTCGCACAAAAATGAGGGCTAACTCACCCTGTTTGGATTGAGGATCTAATGATAAATTTCGCTTGAGGCGAGTAATGGTTGTGCGATGTACACCTAATACTTTTGCCAACTCGGCTTGCTCTAGACCCAGATATTCAGACGCCTTTAAAACTGCTTTTGCCAAAACCATTTCAGGTGCGGGTTTTGAGTGCCCTTGTTCTGACATGGTGGCTCCTTAATATGACTGATTGCTTAGCTATTTGGTTAACAATCTGCAATTTCTTGTAATAAGACTTTTATTTTCATGCTTTTTTTAGCAATCAATAACAAGGAAATTACGATAACAAGTGTTGCACCAGATATTAATGGCCAGCCAAACTCACTATTTTGAATAGCTACCCATAGTGTTCCAGCAATAGTACACGCGGCAGCAATGATTAATTGTCGTTCTAAATGTAAGGTGGCGACTAGTCCATCTAATTTTGCCATGGTCAACTCCGTGGTTTGATTTTAACGTTACTCTGAATTACTCGCGCTATGAAGATCACGACAGTTAACCCAGTCACCAACCTCAATTTTATTCCACTCCAACTCACTAACCCAACACCTTCCCGTGTCAGTATCATTTTTCAGAATGACTGACCATTCATCATTATGGACTACTAATTGTGGGCGCATTCCCCCGCCGCCAGATGAAGGTATCATTTTAAATTCTGAATGTGCTTTTTGATATTTTTTTTCAACCACTTCGCCATTCTCAATGCTTTTTCTCTGAATGAAAAACAGAATTAAAAGAAGGATGGCACTGCTCAAGATAATAATTGTTTTTTCATCAAATTGTTTCATGATATGACGCCTTGAATGGTATTCGATAAACTTGGCCGCCAAAATAAAGAGGCAGGTCCTTTTGCTTCTAACTTAGCAAACCGTTGCCAAGCTGGTTTTTGATTAAAGGCTTGCTTCCGTGTTGATTGAGCACTACTCATTTTGTCAGCGTAGTCGATGGCTAAGGCACAAGGCATTAAAGGCCGTGTTGTTCTCGGCGATTTAGTGAGCAAGTAACGTAAGGCAATTGCACCGTCTGGCCATTTTTTATCCAATAATCCTAATGGGGAGGCCAACAACTCTAATGTTAATACATCATGGTCGAGAACGAAGCCTATGGGTGTTTTATTGCCGTCTTTTTTAAACACTTTTAGTTTGCCAATATCATGAAATAACGCGGCAACGATGCTTAACCAATATTCATTCTCGGTGACTTGCCATAATGAATGCTGCACAATCGTGACGACCTCTAAGGAATGCTGAGCTAATCCACCAGGATAAGCATGATGATGTTCACGGCTGGCAGGTAATTGGAAAAACGGTAAGGCAAACGCCTCACAGGCAAAGACATGATTAATGAACTGCCGTAAGGCAGCAATGGGGCATTGTTCAATGAGCGCCATTATTTCCATAATGGTGTGAGGCGTTGCAATCTCGGAGTAGGGCAAAAACTGCAACACGTTGTCATGCGTTATCTCAGCGGGTTTAGCGGAAAGCAGTTCTGCAGAAATTACACCTCGTTCTCTTTTTATATACAGCACACATGAATACAGATTACTGTTTAGCCTGCTGGAAGATGAATTATTCACTTTCCAATCATGACAATAAATTTGGCCACTACAGTCTTCTAATAACGCCATCATTTTTGATTGGCCATGACAATCTGTTGAACGCTGTATTTTAGTCAGTCGATAATGCCCCTCAACACAGTTCTCAATATAATCTTGTAGTGTATTAATCATCACCATGCTAATGACTCCCACTGTTGTAATTCTTGACCAAAACGTTCGACTAAATGAGGCAATATGGCTTTAGCGGTAGACTCATCTAAATCACTCAAGGTCGATTCAACCCACGATTCAACAGCATGATGATTATTTGCTTCTTCACCATGACCAATAAACATGACAAATTGGTCGCCTTGAGGAATGTTATAGGCGCAACACAGTGCTGATGCTAATCGTCGAATCATTTTCTCACTAGTGTGTGCAACGGCTGTATTCATAGGTAAAGTGCTAATCATCATTTACCTCCGGATTGCTCATATCTAATTGCAGATGACTACTTAATAAACGCTCAAATGCTGAACCATCTTGGCGTGTCAGATTCGGTACAAAACGGGAATACACCCTAAACAACATCTCCGTTGTGGTGTGTCCCATCTGCCTAGCAATCCATTCCGGACTCTCGCCTGAAGCTAACCATAATGTGGCTGCGGTATGACGAGATTGGTAGGGTCTGCGTTTACGAAGTCCAAGATGCCGAAGTAAAGGATGCCACACACGTAGACTCACATTGTGGTGATACAAGGCATTGCCATCTTGATTACAAAACACAAACTGCTTATCACCAGTGACTTTATGCTGTTCTTGCAGCGCATCAAACACCATCTGTGACATATCAATTGCCCGAAATGAACCATCATTTTTGGTATACACCAACTCACCACGTACCAAGGCTTGGCGTACTAAAATCTGCCGGCGTTCAAAATCAACAAATTGCCACTGTAAACCATCGATCTCGCTGGTACGCATACCCGTAAAAAATCGCACCAGATAATAACGTTTAAAGTCAGGCCTAACCGTGTTAATGATTAACTTCACCTCATCAATCGTAAACGGCTCCACATCTGTTTTAGGTACTTTAAGCGACTTGATGCCATGATAAGGGGAACTAAAATCATAACGATTAGCTGCCTCGTTCAAAATCATCCGTAACGGCGTAATAATATGATTGATATGGGTTGCCGACAGATTGCCACCATTTTTCTTTGTGACCTTAGCTATCTTTGCCCGAAACTCAAGGATTTCAGCTTTAGTAATCTCCCCCAGAGATTTATCACCAAATGCTGGCAATACATATTTACGTAAATTGGTGACCACACCCTCTGAATGAGACTTACGCCACTGCGCCTGCATCTCGTTCAGCCACACTTCCGTGAAGTCAGCAAACAATGGCGTATCCGCTAAAGCCATGCCTTTACGTCGTTTCAAATCATGAAACTGCTGCGCTCTCGGGCTATCAGGGAAATACTGACCATAATCAAATTGCCCTAAGGTTATTTCCGCTTCGATGCGAGACAACATTTGCCCCATCTTTTTACGATTGGCAGGAGTGTCATCAAGCATCGTTTGCTCTCGGCAACGTTTGTTTTTATAACTGAAATCGAAAAATAATTTGCCATTATCATTTCTAGAACGAATATTACCCATGACAAACACCTCCTGATGCCATAGGGATCATCATTGAATTTTGTTGAGATGTTTTACTAATATCACGCTCAATAGCCTCCCATAGATAAAGGATCTTTCGTCCTCCAAATGGACGGATGTAATGGATCCCTTCCAGCAGTACGGAATCTTTCAATCTGTCACGAATAGTACGTGGATCATATTTAATACGTTCCGCAAGTTCTTCGGTTGTTAGGTATGTGTCACCCATTGCTAATTCTCCTTAAAGGTTTCAAATGATGTGTTTACGCATCACGTGATATAAATATACATCACCTTGTGATTAATGCAAGCATTGTTTGAAACTTTTATTTATCATTAGATATAAATAACCATCAGGTGATAGTTAAATGTTACGATTTAAAATAAAAGAATTGATTTCGAAGAAAGAGTTTGAAGAGGGCAGAAGGGTTACTATTGGTGAGGTTGCCGAAGCCGCCGGTATTCACCGTATGACGTTATCGAAGATGATTAACCAACGTGGATATAACACTGGCACGGAGAACTTGGATCGTATGTGTGCTTACTTTGGATGTGTAGTTGAAGATATTGTGGAATATGTACCTGATGAACAATTAGAACAATTTAAATGAGCTCAGGAATGAGAATGGGACGAGGCGATGAACTTATCATTTTTGTGTAAGTAGAGTAGTTAGTGTCAATAATGAACTGTCACCAATTCGAGTATGAAGAGCAGTATTGTGAGAAGGTATTAACTTGTCTTGAGTACATGTGGCTTGCCATATGTTACAAATTCATCTGATATTTATGGGTGTGAATAAACGAACAAATAACGGCAAAGCCAATAGTGAGTACCTCTATGATTTTATGTGTTTTTCTTCTCGATCTGTAACACTCTAGAATACGAGCTATGGGCATAGAGACAACTTCACAGGCATTAGCTACAATTCGTGACCCAGCTCTTTTCGAACGTTTAGCAACCGCTATTCTACGAGAAGCTAATCCAAACTACATCTCACTAGTCCATTCAGGTATGAATGTTGCCGGTAAGACAATTAAGTCACCTGTAGATGGAATATGCTTCATTCCAAATGTAGATCCTCCACATATGATTGTTGTTCACCATACAATTACAGTATCTAAGGATTTAGAGAAAAAATGGCTACATGATCCCTCAACAGTGAAGCCTCGAAAAGGCAAGCATCCAACAGCACCTGCTGGAGACATGATCAAAACAATCGAACTCGTAGTAGAAGAAAGGAAACACACGCCAAACTTACATGTGACATTAGTTCTCACAACAAACGAAGAGCCAAGTGAGGCTCTAGTTCGAACCATTGAGACAGAAGCTCGGAATCATGGACTGGTAATTGATTTATGGTCACGTTCTAGATTGACTCACTTCCTTGACAACAACCCTAGTGGGCAGTGGCTACGTCATTTGTATCTAGGTATCAAGCAAGAACTACTTTCTAAAGAATTACTGCATGCTCTTTCTAAAGAAAGCTTAGCAATCTACCGTCCACCTGATAACCCAAAAGTTTGGGTCGCGCGCTCACTCGACACCACGTTGGCCACACCTCATCGTCGTAACGTGACTTTTCTTGTTGCGGGATCTGGCTTTGGAAAATCAGTGGCCTGTTATCGTATGCTCACAGCACATGTCGAAAGTGGCGGCTTCGGGTTTGTCCTTCCACATGAAGTGGTCGCATCGGCAATAAGCCTTGAACAGGCCGTCACAATGGCATTACAACAACTCCATCCACTCCTGACAACAGTAAGTGCGCCCATTTTATCGTTCTGTTCACCCGATCGCACACTATTGCTCGTGGTTGAGGATATAAATCGTTCAGATAAAACACCGCTATTAATGGAGAAGTTGGTAGGTTGGAATCCAGCATCGAAGATGAAAGGAAATGAGCCATCAATTCTCTGGCATCTTATATGTCCTTTATGGCCAGAAATCCTCTCTTCCCTAAATGATCAAACACGAAAACGTATTGAATCACTCGTGATAATTGCCAATGGTTTTTCCGAGAGCGAAGGCTGTGATGCTGTTCTAGCACAAGCACGATTTAATAATCGCGAACTCAGTTCAGTGAGTGCAAAAGGAATATCTCGTGAACTTGGTCAAGATCCTCTCCTCATCGCACTCCACGAGCAACATGTGACACCTGAACCACACAACATTATAAGTCAGTTTATAGAAGGAGCCCTTTCACGAGTAGCGTTACAGAAAAAGGATTTTCCAGCGACAGAGTATCGTCTGGCGCTTCTTGTTCTTGCGACAGAAATGCTCACAAATCGCCAGTTTGAACTACGTTGGCATGAGATTAGTGCCTGGGCTCAACTACAAGGTCAACCTTTGCGCCTGATCAGCCATCTTGCGCATCAGGGTGAGATAATCCGTTTTGTGGGAGCATCAAACAATCAACGGCTCTTATTTCGTCATGATCGCGTGAAAGATTGGCTTCTTGCTAATGCTGTAAACGAACTAGACCAGAAAAGTCTTCTACCTAAATCGGTACTGGCGGAACCTTATTTTGCAGAAATAATAGGTATAGCCCTATTCCTAAATCCAAATTCAAAATTTCTCCAGCGTATATCATCTTCAAACCCGCTTGCCATCTTCCAGGCTCTTCGCCTATTTGGCCAAGCTAAAGAGTCACATTATGAAGATATTCTTCTGGCGATTAATGATTGGCTTAATAATCAAAGTACACACGATAGCTCCAATAATCAGCTTAGATGGGAAGCTTTGGCCATGCTGGCCGAGACAGACTCTTCTAAAATACCAAATATAGTCAGAAAATTCTCTGTTCAAACCACAAACGCTCAAATAGCACGGTTTCGCAATGGTGATATCACGGGTGGAATGGAGCTATGTTTTCACATTGAACCCGGATTAGGCGCTGTGTGGCGAGATATCCAAATTGAACATGTGAAATTACGTTACGGTTCCAAACTAATTAAAACTGTAGATGACATACTTAGGAAAACAGATTTAAGCTCGGTTTTAAAAATAGGTATTATAAGACTAGCGGGGCACATAGCTGATCCAGACTTACTCTTGGCAATTGAAGCCTGCTGGACTAATGATAATGAGCGTGAAAATCATCTTGCCGATTATCTCTGGGCTTTCGCAGAATGTTGCAAAGATAATCCCGCACGGTTTCTTGAGCCAGTTTGTAATATTTGGGCGAAATTGTCAGATCAACCTGAGACAAAAGGGCACTCATCACCACGTGATGAACTCATCTATTATAGTGTTCGCTTTGCCTTCAATAAGTGGCCACCTTCTGAAGCTGTAATCGATTACTTTGTTCAACGTGGAACTCAAGATGATTTGAGAACACCTATAATAATGATGCTCCATGGCGTAGATCAACCTAAAGCAGTGTTATTTATAGTTCACGAACTTGCAGCGCATGCTCGGAAAATTGAAGGGACGGATTACTTTTCATCATTTTCTATGATGGTGAGAGATCACTGGCGGCGTCAACAAAATAATAACGGTCGTCCAATGTCAATTGAGTCTCGATCTCTTTTGCTTGGACTTTGGCAAGATGAGACAAATGACAAGCACCTGCGCACCCAAGCCTTCTCATCCTGGGCCATGACGCAGTATCCAGATGATATAGAAGTGCTACGCACTGCAAAATCCCCAGATATACTCGACGATGCCATCCTAAAGGCACGTCTGACTCGAGGAGATCAGCAAGCGATTCAAGGAATGATCGAAAAGTTGTCCATGGATGACAATGGTTACTGGTGGCAGTATGGTCGTAATATTTGGTCACTAGAACTCACCAACACTTTAGATAATTATTTAGAGAATCGTGGTGCTAAGACAAGTCGGGACTGGGGAAAATCATTCAAATACGACGATATTATCTATGAAATGATTTTGCGATTATCAATAAATGAGGCTGAACGGCTCCTATTGAAACATTGGGCTCATCTACGCTTTTCCCATTATTTTATTCAAACAGCCCTCTACGTTGCGACACCGCAGCTACTCGAACTTGTAAAAACAGTTTTCAGCGAGTGTCCTGAGCCAACCAAACTAATGGAGCATTTACATTTCCACTTTGGGATTAAGATGACAGGTCATCCAGGTCTAGTAAGTGAATCACAAGTGCTTGCGTTGGCCCCTTATCTACACCTCTTGTCGCCATTGGGTATTGAGGAGCTCTGGCAAGAATGCAACGAACGTGGTTGGTTCACCATACGCCGAAAGTTATTGGATAATCTCTTATCTGGGCAGTATCTCAAATTAAAGTGGGAATATAATCAGGTCATATCGGAATTAGATAAGATGGTCGCCGAGATAAGATTGATTTGGGTCGATCATTGGATTGATACTTATATAAAAACAGATGTTTCGTGGGCTGAAATTCTAAAAACGATGATTGAATGGCTGGAAGAAAGGCGTTCATTTGAAGCCCTGAAAGTTGTTGCTTCCGCTATCAGCCACCGAGGTACACGCGAAGATCTATGTGCACTGAAAACTTATGAAGCCATACTTGGTTATGAGGCAAGGAAACTAATCGCGGATACTAATTTTACTGTTCGCCGGAAGAGTATTTACTAGGGAGTACTGAACCTGAACGAATATCTTACTCCCTCATGAATACCTATATGTAAGAAGATCTCAAGCACGGGTAAACCGCAGTATATTAACGCTTTCATATAGAAACCGAATGCGAGGCAAAGAAATCAGGCAGCTTTCTACTTCAAACATTAATCTTTCAGATCATTCTATTATAACAATCAGAAATAAAACAAAAACACCAGCAAGCATTAGACAAATTTCAATGTACGGTAATATTCTAGAAGAAGAATTTTCTGATTTTAGCGAGCTATCTCAGCTCTGTTTAAGTGTAAGCTACTAACCAACCACCTCATTGATATTCCAAGGCAATAATGCCTCCACATCTTCAACCGTTTTTGCTTGTGGGGCTTATGAGGCATGTAATTATCAGACAGTGTTACTCATTAACATTATTAAATTTACAAATCTCTACTCTCAATTTTCCGCTGCCTTCTTAGGAAGCAGATTTCGGATAAATACTCCTAGTGGCAACACCCGAAGCATGTTCTGTATCGACCCGCCTGCGCCGCTGTAGCTTTGCCCGCGATTATGAATCAACTTGAAAAAGATCAAATTAGAACCCGCCGCGACCAATATTCGGTACTTGCTTGATCATTCTCGACAAAAGCACTTATATTTTACATACTGTTTAATGACAGATTAACAGAATATAAATGCCAGAATATTGGGGAGTCAAATTATGGAAAATAAAAAAATCTATTCGCTTCGTGAGAGTCGCAATACGTTGAATAGTATATCTAAAGATTTACATGCCTATGAACAAGCCACAGGTTTAAGAGAAACCGGCTTATGCGTAATACAAAGTCTTAATAACCGATTCGGAATTTGTGCCTCTCAAAATCGACGGTTTAGCCGATAACAAAATTCATCTAAATATTCTTGTAAATACATGCCAGATACACCGTGATATGTACCGAGTAAATAGCTTTTAAAGTTGCTAATTACTATATGAACCCACGGTAGCCATTCATCGACTAATTCTGCCGGTGTCACTTTGGCAATATGATGCTGTGTTTCTGATAGTACATTTAATGCCCTAAATGCATCTGTATTTAACGTTTGTCCTTGCTTAATATTTTCTTGAGCAAACTTTCTGACATTTTCTTTATCGATGCTAGGTACGGCTTTCATGGCAACAAAGCCCGGTTTTCCATTATTGTGTTCACAGGCAACGAGAATGGCCGTCTTACCTTTGGCACCACGGCCTCGCTTGCCTGCATGCTTTCCACCCACAAAGGCATCATCTAGCTCAATTGTTCCTGTGAGTTTATATAAACTATTCTGTTCTCCCATGGCATTGCGGAGTATACGTAAGATTCGTTGCGCTGTTCGCCATGACACGCCAATAAGTTTGGTTAACCGCAGAGCAGAAATACTGCCTTTATCTGTAGATAGCCAATAAATACACCAAAACCATTTAACGAGCGGTAGCTTAGTGTTGTGAAATACAGTGCCTGCAGTGATGGAGGTATGGTGATGGCATTCCGTGCATTCGAACGCATGCCGAGTGTGTAGTAACCAGCCTTTGGTATGCTGACAACGTGGGCAACAAAAACCAGTAGGCCATCGGTGCTTGATGATAGCCTGAAGGCAAGCGTCATCATCAGAATAATGCTGTTGCCATTCCCAGAAACTGGTGAGTTCAGTTTGCATAATTATTCTCCCCAATTTGTCAGTTATATGATTTTGACTAGTGCACCTGCGGTTAGTTCACAGGCATGAAGATTTATTGAATATGCAGATGCCACTAGTATTCGAGGAGGACCAATTATTATCAAATATCAGAAATAAATATGGTGTTGAGTGTGACTCGAATGCTCATATTACGATTGAAATAGATCTTGCAAAAGATCAACGCGAATTGAAAAAACCATTATCGATTAGTGGTAATAAAAAATTTATTGATTATTCAGGCAGGATGACCATAATTTTGGCTAGTTTTCACACGTCAAATTATTTAATAACGGCTGATTGCATTGCAGCAGATGAGTCAAAACTGGAGCGAAAAAATCTCAAATTTAGTTTTTTAAATCGAGATGATCTACTGGTTTTGATAGGCCTGTCGAATGAGCTGGGTTCCGTAACGATTAATGTTAAATGGATAAATGATCCTGTCGTAGAAATCTATCAAATTCAGAATGTTGTTGATGTGCCTGATAATCTATTTGATAGAAATATTTGTAACCGCTGTCCAATTCAACCACACTAATCTGGACAACATTTTTGATGAATAAAGGCATCACATAAATATTAATCTGCATGACGTTTAGCTTGCACCGCATGATACCGATATTGTTATATTGATATGATAATGCCACATATTCAATGGTGTGAATTATCAGGCTACCAGAAAAGCTTGAGCAATTGGATTCGGCAACCACCATTGAATAATTAATCGTGCCGTCAGGTAATTGATTGGTAGGTCTTTTTGGAAATCGACACGGTGAATTTAGTATTCTCATACCATCAATAAGGTTTTTTCATTATTAGAAACCTTAGTGGCCTTTGCTATTTTAGTCTTGGTGTTATCCGTTACACTTCAAATTTATGCCAGTGGTTCACGTTCAACACTACTCGCAAATGACTATGCTCAAGCCGTTATCATTGCTCAGTCAAAGCTGGCTGATTTTAAAACAGGTAATACTGAAATATCAGGAACAGAAAATGAGCGTTATCACTGGCAACGACAACGCAAAGAAGCCCGTTATGATGATTTAGGTTCGAATGACAGCTACCAACGTTCCTTTATCACTTATGAGCTTAGTGTGGCCGTGAGTTGGCAAAGGGCCGGAAAACAAAGAAACGTAACTATTAATACTACCAATTTCACGCCGCGGGTACGGGAGCGAACACCGCCACATGGATGAGCAATATCACCACCACGGCGAGTTATGATGTGTATGTGACATGGACTGAACTGTACCCCATCCATAGGACAGCTAAACTGAAAACTAAGGCGTTATTTTCTGTTTTATAATTATTGAAAAATGAGGAACAGAAAATGAGTCAAAAACGTAGAAATCATTCACCAGACTTTAAAGCTAAAGTCCCACTAGCAGCCATAAAAGGCGATCAAACATTAAGCGAAATCGCCAGTCGTTTTGCTATCAATGCCAATCTGGTTGTTAAGTGGAAAAAGCAATTACTGGAACAATCAGCAGAAGTCTTTGCATCAACCAAGGGGGTAGCCCCAGATAGAGAATCAGAAATTAAATCATTACAGGCTAAGATTGGTGAAATCACCATGGAAAATGATTTTTTATCCAAAGCGCTCGGTCGCTAAAGGTAGCTGAGCACAAACACATGGTTTCAAAAAAGAATAAGCTGTCCATCGTTCAACAATGTCGTCTTCTCAAGGTGAATCGTTCAAGTGTATATCATCGAGTAGCGCCACCATCGGATGGTGATTTAAAACTGATGCAACAGATTGACCAAATACATCTGAGTAAACCTTACCTTGGTATTAGGCGCATCACCGATAGCTTGCGTGATAGTGGCGAAGCCACTAATCACAAGCGTGTTTATCGGCTGATGAAACAAATGGGCATTCAAGCCATTTATCCTAAACCGAATACCAGTAAGAAACATCCAAAGAATAAGATCTATCCTTATCTGTTACGCGGTTTAACAATTAACCGACCCAATCACGTCTGGGCCACCGATATAACGTATGTGCCGATGAGTTCGGGCTTTGTCTATTTAACGGTAATTATGGACGGTAAAGCCGCTTGGCGTGACAACGTCTTTGTAGAACGCCTCTGGCGTAGTATCAAATATGAGGAAATTTATTTAAATGCTTATGATTCCGTCAGCGAAGCTAAAGCAGGCATTAAAGATTGGATTAACTTTTACAACGAGGAACGAAAACATCAAACTTTGGGCACAACACCGAGCTTGATGTCTGATAATTTAAGCGGTCAATTGGCGGCTTAATTGAAGGAAAATAACGCCTAAGGGTGCTGTCCGAAAATCGGGGTACATTTCATTAGCTTTTCCTTACATCAACAATTGTGATGCATTTCAATTGACATAGGTTACGCTTATTAAAGACCAGAACTTACTAGGAAAATTAAGAGATTGTTACACGGTGTCACTCGGTCATTTGTATAAATACCTAAGTTTTGTGGCTAAGCGTGACCCATTAAATCATCAAAACTCATTTTTTTGTCTGTTAGTTTAGCCGCGGACAACACCCAATTCACGGCATTTTCTTCAGAAGCTAATGCTCTAGCCTGATCAAGTCTATTGTCTTCAGCATAATACCAAGTGACTACTTCGGAAGGGTCATCAAACTCTTGTGCCATCTGCTCAATCATAGCCAGTACTTGTTCTGCACTGGCATGCAGATTCTTGGTGTTGATTAAGGCATTAAGCACTAAGCGTAATTTAGTAGTACTTTTCGCCTGCGCTTCAAACATCGCCGGGTCTAAATTCACGCTGCTTGGCTCTATACCGCGATCTTTAAAATCCTTCTCGGTAGCCTCCATCACGCGGTTTAATTCAGCGCCCACTAATGCGCGCGGCAACTCAAACTCCGCGCTATCTAACAAGGCCTGAAATACATTTTCTTTTAGCTTATCACCGATGCGTTTGATTAATTCTTGCTCTAATCTTCTAGCCACTTCAACTTTCATTTTGTCCATGTCGCCGTCTTCAATGCCAAGACTGATAGAAAAGTCAGCATCTACTTTTGGCACCACTAACTCAGTGACACTGTTGCAGAAAAACTCATAATGCACCAATTTTCCGGCAAGCTCTGCAGGTTGATGATCGGCTGGATACGTCAGTTCAAACTCTCTGGCAGAACCAGCTTTTGCGCCTATTAGTTGGCTGTCAAAAGACGCTAATCTACCCGCTTCGCCTAAAATCAAATCAAGGCCAGCGGCTTCAGTAGATTCAACCACTTTACCGTCGATAGAAGCTTTAATTCTAATATTAATGCGGTCACCTTTTTTAGCTGCACGCTCAACAGGCTGGTAGCCAGCACGTTGCTTCACTAATAAATCGAGCGCTTTTTTTACGTCAGCTTCAGCAATTTTATACACCGGGCGATCAATTTTTACCGTTGAAAAATCACCAATAACGACCTCAGGGAACACTTCAAATGTTGCAGTATATTGAAAGTCTGTATCGCCATCGGTAAATGGTAAGTGCTCAATTTCAGGGAATCCAGCGACGCGAATGTTTTGCTTTTCAACGGCTTTACCAAAACTCTTTTCTACAGACCCAGAGTAAATTTCAACACGTAACTCATCGCCATAGCGCTGTTTCACTAAATGCATAGGCGCTTTACCTGGGCGATAATCCTCAAACTCAGCCTCACGCGACAATATTGTTAACCGCTCTTCAATTTCAGTTTCTAGTGGTTGAAAAGCAACTGTAATTGTAACTTTGCGTTCTAGCTTGCTTAGTACTTCAACAGCAATGGTCATAATGTGTCCCCTAATATTGTGAATTTAATTTAACTAGATTAATGCCTGAACAAATATTTGCATTAAAGCGTCCTACCAAACAAATTAAGCGCAAGTTGGTAACATAACAAAGACGTTTGAGCATCATAACGCTCATCACCATCGCGCATAAAAGCATGCTGCGCATTGAACTCATGCCAAGTGAATGTCAGGTCTGCCTCAGTCATTTTTGCATATACTTGGGCGCGCCCTGCGGTTGGAATATGATTGTCTTGCTTACCCCATATCATTAACATTTCACCAGAAATATCATCTAGACGTTCCATGCTGTGTTGGCCAGGCTTGTTCGGAATTGTGAGTGCATGAAGATCAGTGGCGTAAAGACAAGCGGTGCCTTTAATTTCAGGTTGTAGCGCGGCGCGAAAAGCTAGATGACCTCCTATGCAAAAGCCCATTGCCCCTATGTTGCCGTTATACCAAGTTTGTTGCTTGATATAATCTATCATCGCGGCATTATCGGTATCGTAGCCTTGTACGTCTTTTGCGGCTTTATCAGTATTGCCCTTATCGCGACCAGCATCGTCATAAGCCAATATCGTGCCTATCGGGTTAAGCTCATGAAAGACTTCTGGTACAAGCACTACATAACCATGACTGGCTATGATTTTAGCGGCACTTTCTATTGGGCCGGTTTGCTGAAAAATTTCTGAATAAAACAAAATAGCCGGGTATTTTGTTTCAGTAACATTCTTAGCTACGACAGGGCTATGGATATAAGTACGCATTACGCCCGTAGGCGTAATGATGTCGGCGATTTGACTTTTTACTTTCATTCTACTTACGCGTCTCAGGACGACCCGCTTCAGGCCAATCCAAGTGGTAGAACTGACCCCGCGGCTGATCAATACGCTCATAAGTATGCGCGCCAAAGTAATCGCGCTGGCCTTGTAGCAAGTTAGCCGGTAATACCGCACTGCGGTAGCCATCATAATAAGCTAAGGCTGCAGCAAAACCTTGTGCAGGAATACCATTGGTGACTGCCAAGGCAATCACTTTACGCCAACCGGCTTGACCATCATTCATTGCGTTAGTGAAGTATGGATCTAACATCAAGTTTTTAAGACCTGAGTTAAGCGCGTAAGCATCCGTGATTTTTTGCAAGAAACGGGCGCGGATGATACAACCGCCACGCCAGATTTGTGCAATTTCACCAAAGTTAAGTTTCCAGTTGTAAGCCACTTGTGCTTTGTCAATTAATTGGAAGCCTTGAGCATAAGCACATATTTTTGAGCAATATAGCGCGTTTTTAATCGCGTCGATAATGGCTTTTTTATCTGTTTCTTTAACAATCACTGGACCTTTTAAGATCTTGCTCGCTTCTACGCGCTCTTCTTTTAGGCTTGATAGTGCGCGTGCATAAACCGCAGCAGCAATGGCGTTAGCCGGTGCGCCTAGTTCTAGTGCATTCGCTGCCGTCCATTGGCCTGTGCCTTTTTGGCCAGCCGTGTCTAGGATCTTGTCGACCAAGAAGCCAGGACCCATTGGGTCTTTTTGTTGAAGAATATCAGCCGTAATTTCAATCAAGAAACTTGATAGCTCGCTTTTGTTCCATTCTTGGAATACTTTACCGATTTCATCGGCTGGCATGCCTAGTAGATTTTTCATCAACCAGTAAGCTTCACAGATGAGTTGCATGTCGATATATTCAATACCGTTGTGCACCATTTTTACGTAGTGACCAGCACCATCAGGACCGATGTATTCAGCGCATGAGAAACCGCCTTCTACTGGTTTGCCTGGTTTGCCGCCTTCCATAGGCTCGCCAGTGACCGCGTCTACTTTAGCCGCAATATCGCGCCAGATGGGTTCTAAGCTTGCCCAAGCTTTACGTGTGCCTGATGGCATTAATGATGGGCCAAAGCGTGCACCAGTTTCGCCACCAGAGACGCCTGAACCGATGAAGTCTATGCCTTTAACGGCTAATTCTTTTTCACGGCGAATAGTGTCTGTCCATAGTGCGTTACCACCATCAACAATAATGTCGCCTTGCTCTAAGAAGGGTAAGAGTGCATTGATGGTAACGTCTGTTGCGTTGCCGGCTTTTACTAACAAGATAATCTTACGTGGGCGTTTGATGCTTAATACAAATGAAGCTAAATCTGCATGGCCAATAACGTTGGCATGTGAGGGTTCGTTCTTTTTGCATTCTTCAATAAAACTCACCATTTTTTTTGAGTCACGGTTGTAAACCGCGATGGTGTAGCCATGATCGGCAATATTCAGCGCCAAGTTTTGGCCCATTACAGCTAGGCCCACTAGGCCAATATCAGCATTCTTGTTGGTAGTCATTTATCTTCTCTTTTGGAGTTGTTTAATGGAAAGGGTCGTTTGTAGGCGCTTTTGTTTAGGCATTAGATGAATGTCTAATGAAGCATTGACCGACCATTAATT
This sequence comes from Methylophaga sp., assembly GCA_024636315.1. GTDB lineage: Bacteria > Pseudomonadota > Gammaproteobacteria > Nitrosococcales > Methylophagaceae. The sequence goes on along the minus strand of JAGXHJ010000056.1, from coordinate 25,586 downwards.
AACATCATGCTTAACTTAGTTTTAACGCTTTAAACACTGTAGCTTTCCATCACATGCCACTTCAAATTCATTGGCATTTATATATTATCTTTGTTATTAACACAGCTTAGTGTTTCATACTAAAAACTCTTTTTTGTTACTAAATCTATACTGTAAAACTCATCTTCGTGATGTTCAAGCGCGCGGAGCTTATATGAAACCTGATACCGACTTCGGCATCATCAAAATCCTTATCAATTCTCTTGGTCATACGTTATGGCAACTTTCGAATCAATGAATAAGGATTGTGGCTTGAACTGTATCAGCGTTAAATGACGCTAACTGTAAATTATGCCCTAGGATCTTCACGCGTAGCTGCAGCCAATTCAGGATCGTAGCTATCCCAAGCAGTGGTATCTCGTATATTAGTGACAATAGCTTCGGTCGTGATCATTAAACCAACAACTCCCACTGCATTTTTTAGTGCAAGTCTGACTACTTTCACCGGGTCTAAGACGCCCAGCTCAAGAGCATCACCATATGTGCGTGTATAGGCATCAAAAACACCCAGCGGTTCGTTTAACTCTAACAACTTATCGACAACAGTCTCTGGGTTTAAGCCCGCGTTGACTGCAATTTGCTTGACGGGTGCGGCAAGCGCCTCCATCACGACCGCAATCCCCATATTGTGATCCAAGTTAGGGCTTTCAAGATTCTCCAACACATGGCGGACCCTTAGTAAACTAGCACTACCACCTGCTACCACGCCTTCTTCTAGCGCTGCCGATACTGTGCGCCAAGCGTTATCTATGCGAGTTAAACGTTCTTTAATATCAATATCTGTTATACCACCCACGCGAATAACACCTATGGCGCTAGCGAGATGCGTGATACGATCTTCAAGATCGTCTATCTCATGCATATTGCCACTAGGTGAACCATCTCCTGGTCTACGAGCTTGGACTAGTCCAAGCTCTAATCTAAGTCCTGCGAGGCGCTCAGCAATAACCTCCGGATCACCTTTACCTAAAATGATTGTCGTGCTCTCCGCATCAACAATCACGCGTGAAGCCTGGCCTAAATCAGCAAGAGTAACTAATTCTGGATTATCTCCATGCCCGAAAATTAGCACCTTTCCGCCGGTAAGTGCCGCCAAATCAGCCAAATGTTTTAAGCGCCGGTCACCAAATGCGGGTGGTTTTACCGCGACAACCTTAATAAGGCCGCGTGATTGGTTAAGTAAAGTGGTGGCGAGAGCTTGATCTTTTAGGTTTTCAGCAATAATTAATAGCGAACGTTCTTCTTCACGCACCATGTCGTATAGCGGAATAAGCTGATCGATACTCATGAGCTCTTCATCGTAGAAAAATATATAGGGATTCTCTAGCTCTACAACTTGGCGATCTTCGTCGGTTATAAAATAGGGGGAGAGATAGCCTTGTCCATAACGCGTACCCTCAACCACTTCAAACTCATCTTCCATGCTATATCCGAGCTCAAGATTTAACGTACACCCTTTACCGAGTCGGTTGACCACTTTAGCAAGTAAATGGCCGATTTCTTCTTCACGCGAGGCAATAGTGGCAACGTGCACAATGGCCGCATCGGATGAACCATCAATAGCGCAAGCCTTAAGCGCTTCAATAACGGTTAAGCATGCCAAATCCATACCCTTTTTCACTTGCATAGGATCTGCGCCAACGGTGATAAATCTAATGGCGGCTTTTGCCATGCAGTGCGCTAGGACAATAGCGCTGGTTGTGCCATCACCAGCTTCACGAGAAACACCATTTGCAACATCACGCAAAATTTGCGCGCCTAGGTCAGCAACTGGGTCGGTAAGAGAGATAGCATTTGCAACCGTTACGCCATCACGGGTAACGATAGGCTGCAAACCATGCGTACGGTGCTCAATCATGACAGATGGTCCTGCAGGCCCCAAGGTAAGGCGCGCAGCGCGAGCTATCAAATCAAGTCCGTGAACCATCTGCCGCCGTGCCTCGTTGCTGTAAACTACTTCTACTGCCATATCTAATTCTCCCGTTATTGTTATATTGCCTTAAAAATATTGTCGCTAAGCGTTGGCTACTTCAGCAAAAATATAGAACCTTCATCGACTAATCTGCTTACCTGCCGCTTAAATCCATTTTCATACATATTCGACCAAGCATAACGCGCTGCTGTCTAGCGCGTTTTAATCTACTTACAACATAAATCCACTCGTTATCTCGACTATCTAACCATCTTTCCAGCTCAGCTACCTCTTGCTCTTGAGCGTGCTCAACATTTTCTATTAAGTACTCGCATAATTCACTTACATGCTCTGCTCCCATCAAAGCTTCAATAAATAACTGGCGTGCATCTAACATACGAATAGTTGCCTCCAACTCGCGAGCCATATCCTCTGTAAACTGATCATCGTGGGTCATAATGGTAATCCGTCGTGTAAAAGCAGTTTAAATTCACCAGCTTCTACTCGGTTTTGTAATCCCATATTTAGCTATTTTTTTGTAAAGTGTACTTCGTGTAATACTCAATGTCTTAGCTGCCATAGATACATTCCAGCTACTGGTTTGTAGTGCTGAAAGCACTGCTTGCTCTTCCCAATTAGCAAGCACACCATTTGTTGGAGCAATCGATACCGTAGCTGCGGTATCAGATTCAGTTGGAGAAAGCGAATCAAATATATACTGCTCATCACTGCTGAGGCTCATTTCTGCAATAAAGTCCGGTGGCAAATCTTCTACTGTAATCACTGAATCTCTGGTCATCAAGGCCACCGTTTTTAATAAATTACGGAGCTGGCGGATGTTGCCTGGCCACGGATGCTTAAGAAATATTTCAAGCACCTCATCGCTGAGTACTTTCCCTCGATTTATAAACCCACCAAACTCTTGCTCTTCTTCGAAAATATTGCTGATTAATTGAATTTTGTCTGGGCGCTCACGTAGTGACGGTATCCATATCTGGGCGCCATTTAAACGGTAATAAAGATCTCTACGGAAACTCCCTTTCTCAACAAGATCACGTAGACTGGCATTGGTGGCTGCAATCACTTGCACATCGACTTTTACGGGCTTAACCCCTCCAATAGGGACGATTGCTGATGACTCAAGCACACGGAGCAATGTCGCTTGTAGTGCAATATCCATATCGCCAATTTCATCTAGAAAAATTGTACCTCCAGAGGCATGTTGAAACTTACCAATACGGCCTTCTCTAGAGGCTCCGGTAAAGCTTCCGGGGGCATAACCAAACAACTCACTTTCAATCAGATCACGTGGTATTGCCGCACAATTAATCGCAATAAAAGGATTGTCACGACGCGAGCCTGCTCGAATAGCGTGCTGCACCAGATATTCTTTACCGACACCAGATTCTCCTATTATCAAAATAGGTATTTTCTGTTCCTGCAAACTCACCATTTTTTTTGATAAGGAATCAAGAATAGTATCTTTACCACCAGTGGGGCTTTTACGTGGTGGTTGCAGTGGGCTATCAGTTTTCGCGGCTCTCTTACTTTCTCCAATCTCCTTAGAAGTCTTTGCTGTAACTAAATCCGGAGCATCGCTCGCAATCATATCGGCCTCAACTACTAGACGAGTACCACTTACTGAGATTATTTCTATAGGACCCTGTACTTTATTCTGAGCCGCTAATAGACTGCCTAAGCCGATACCGAGTGAAGACTCTATGCTCTCACCCACAATATGTGAATAAGAATCCATGCCGAGTAAATCCATTGCCGATACATTGAGCGCTAAAACTCGTTCATCGTCATCTATGACCACAAGCCCATCAATCGCACACTGCTGGCTACTTAAGCCTCCACTCACATCTACAGTCCGAAAACGAATAAGCCTACCTTTTGGACGATTACGAGTAAAAACATCGGCTTCAACGAACATCCCTGCCATACGTAAAAAAGCCAATAAGGGCTTGAGTGAATCTCTTTGAGTACTTATCAGGCCAAGAAATGCCACCACCTTGCCATCGGGGCCTTTGATAGGGTAGCCAGCGGTAGCACAGGCATGTAGCATAGAAAAAAAATGTTCTTTGCCGATAAACGCCATAGGTGCGCCAAGCACAATAGCAGAGCCTATACCATTATTGCCTATGGCAGACTCCTGCCAACTTGAACCCAGTTGCAGTAATTTTGTTTCAGCCAGAAAATGATTCTTCCCTGCACCCACAACGTGTATGAGTGTGCCTTCGCTGTCCGTTAGCAATACAGTCATATCGACGTCTTGCACATATGAATAGACGTTGAAAGTTTGAACGAAAAGCGTTGTGAGTAGTTGGCGCGACCAACCGACGGGGGTTAAACGTTCGGTGCCTTCAGTAACATCAATTGACGGTGAAAAATCCAACCTAGGATGAAGATTGTGATCGTCAAGACACCGTGCCCAAGACGCTGCAACTTCGGGGCGCACCCAATCGTAGCTTGATGGAGCCGCCCTAGTTTGTTGCATCCAATCCCAAGCTTGGCCTGGGCGGTCCATACCGATAGGTATAATACCCTCATTCATATTGCCACTTAACCCGACATTGATTGATGACTCAGAAGATACTAACACTTATTTTCCTTTAACAGCCCGCTATCACAGCAAGCGGGCTATAGGCCAATGCTTGAGGCTTTAACTTAACAATAGTCCCATTAGCAACCACTCGCAATAATGGCAAGACATTACTCATTTGAAGATCCGCTTGGAAGAAATTTCTCAGTACGAATATTGCTTTTTGGAATATCAAGTTCAACACACATTCTATAAGTGGCATCGACCATGCCGGATGGGCCGCAGAGATAAATATCAGGCTTTGCTCCACTTAATTCCAAATCTTTACGTGATGTTTCCACCACATTGCCGTGCTCACCAACCCAATTTATGTCCGGGTTTGAAATGCTCACTTTTACGGTTAAGTTAGGCATTTTTTCTGATAGGGCCGCCAATTCATTCACATAAAATACTTCTTCTTGCTTGCTTACACCAAAGTAAAGCCGTGTTTCTTGCGGATCGCCTTCATCGTACATTTTCCTTAACATTGCTAATACTGGAGACAAACCAGTACCACCGGCCAAAAAGTACCGAGCTTGCAAGCCATTATCATGTAAATAAAATGAACCCGAAGCGCCTCTTATATTTAGTACCTGACCAGCCGTAGCATCATTACTTAGAAAGTTTGAGAAACGACCATCCGGAAGAATTCGAATTAAAAAATCTAAAACACCATCTTTATTCGGCAAATTGGACGGCGAGAAGGAACGCCATAAGTCCGTACCTGGAATTTGAATATCAAAAAATTGGCCTGGCTCGAAAGACACTTTGACGTAACTTCCATTCTCGTCAGGGATCCTTCGCATTGTGACTTCAACAGTATTACTTGCAACGGGTCTTATGTTCACTAGTTCGGCGAAGAAATCACGTTGACTTTCTGATGCTGATGTTGAAATTCGATCTGAGGTATATGGCACTTCAATGCGCATATTCGATTCAGGGAAGGCGCGGCAAAGCAAAATTTGGCCTTCCTCTTCTTCCTCTGGGGGCAGTGCTTGTACTGTACATCTCCTTAAATCGTAGTCACCATCTGTACACATACCTTTGCACGTTGCGCATCCGCCTTCTCTACATGAAGACATTAAGATGATGTCCTGACGCAAACCAGCAGTGATAATGTCTTCATTAGAAGCGCATTCAAGGTAAATAGATTCACCATCTTGGGTAACAATTTCTATTTCATGTAGTTTCATATAATTTTATTTCTATATTTATTTAGTTGGACTTGCCATAAAGTAAACTTCTGAAATCATGAATCAGCCAGCGCTAAGTCCATCACCGCAAATAGTGTTTTGATCTCTAGCAGAAAAAAAGGCAAGTACATGATTGACGGCTTCGGTGGCGGAAGAGAGGCTAATAGAACCACCATCCTGCACCATAACGTCCTCCTCAATATATATTTCCCAGCGCCATAAAAACCCTAGATCTATGGCATAAGCGGTATATCGCCCAGCGACTGTAATCAGTAAATGTTCGCTTGATGGCCTACCATCTAGCTCCACTTCTTCCTTCATGTTACTTATATTTTCCATATCACCCTCTCTTTTTATAGGCGCAGACCCGTTGGTTTCCGCAACATTACCTATGGTTGTTTCACTGCGAAAACCAACTCGGCTGCTTACCGAACTACGGTGCGGCATGACGACCACGCCAATACCGCATCGTAATTAAGCTAACTAATGCACCTGCTCATTAGCTACAATTACTTTTACACCGCGTTTAATACGTAACTCTGGCAGTGATAAATCGTAATAACCAATATTGCGTAACTCCATCAACTTGCTACCCAGAATGCGATCGGTATCCATAAAATAATTTGTCGGCATAATGGGCGATTTATAATCAATTCTGAAATTGATATGAATCTTTTCTGCGTCCATTTTATCGGTACAGGCGGCCATTTTAGCTAGCACGGCTGCAACTGCTGTTGCTGCAGGCTCACCTGTTGCACATTTGTGAAGAAGGTCTTGATTGTTGGTAAATTCACGCTCTTTCAAGGTAGCAACTTTCTGCTCAATCTGTGCTTCAATCCAGTTGTGATCTAGTTCTAAATCAAAGCTTCCTCTTAGTGTCGTCGTATATTGCTTACGAAAGTGCACTAAGAACGTTGCCGCTTTGTCTAGAGACTCTAGCGCTGCAATTTTCAATACCCACTCATCACGCGTAGCGTTATCGTGTACCTTGTGAATTTTTATATCAGTCATTTCCCTTCTCCTTGCTCAACATCTTGCAATTTGACGTCAAGACCCATTAACTCGCTGGTGATAGTAAATGTCTCTCCTAAAGTGTAGGCGCGGCCTACAGTAGAAGTAACATCCACTAATAAATCGTAAACGGAGTATGGTTTGCCTAAAATTTCTGAAGCATACTCACAATCAATTTCAATTTTGCCATCTGCCTTTAACCACCAATAACCACCCCGGTCTTCAATCACTAGTGACGGGTTCTCCTTTTTGAAGATCTTCTCTAACATTTCATCTACGATGTAATCCATTTCGTCAGATTTTTTAAGTACCAACACCACAGTATTACTCTCTTTAACTACCTGATTTTCTTCTTTGAAGTATTCATCGGCAAATTCTTTGCCGCTCAAAGAATTCGTGCCAGCGTCGTATGCATTATTATTCACAGTTGTCATGTGCTACTCCTATTTAAGACCGGCTAGAATGGTTGCTACCATCGCGCTTTTGTCTACTTTGTAATCAATCTTATCAGCATAATCAATAACCCAATCATCCACTACGCGGTTAACGCTGGCAGTGATTGAAGCATGATCGGTAAAGCCTTCTCTTGCTGGCAATGTTGCATAAACACTCATGAACTCGGCCATGGCAGCCACGGTGCTAGGTAACCATTTTTCTAGCCACAAATGCATCCAGCGACGATTAAATCCACCGTGGTTTTCATCATTATCTAAACAATAATGATAAAGGTCGGCCATGGCAGCTTTAGTCGTTTGGAAGTAAGTTTGCATCCCAGCTAAAACAAAGGGTGTCAATGAGTCGCCATATGCAGGAGATAGACGTTGGAAAAATTCGCGGCGTACCAGTTGACCAAATAATGGGTCATAAATCATATGGGCTGCGAACATCACTTCGTTCCAGTCATAGGTTTCTTGCCACATTGATTGAACAGTTTCACGTGCTGATTTGTAGGCGGCACCTTCAGTCCATTCTTTTTTACCGATTGCGGGTGAATCATCATAGCCAGGCATCATCTTATGGATGAATGTACGCATAAGCTGTGTCATTTGTGTGTTATCAACTTTATCAAATGCAGCAAAGGCAAAGGTGCTACGTATTGTGTCGCCGGTGCAATCTCTAAGTACTGATGAATGCGCATTAAATAGGCCGTACTCACTGTAACCAAGCGCAGTTAAATGCTTAGTTAAAATCTCGTCACGCCAAACCGGATCCATCGTACGCAGTGCGCCTTCAGCTGAAAAAGTTTGCATAAAACGCTGAAGAACACGCCAATCTTCACCTTTAGCTTTAACGTAAACTGGATGCCAGCGTCCTGCTGGATCACGATGTACATGCCAATCGCTAGAAAGTAATTCCGTTGTTTCATTGCCCCATGATGAGCGACCACCGTGGAATTTCTGTGTCCAATCACCCCAATCAAGTCCGCCACTGATCCAGTCTGGTGTTGGCTGTGAATAGCACGTCATGATTTCATACTCTGTCAGGCGTTTACTACGTGGTTTCAAGAAGTACATCATTTTACGTTGTGTATCCAGAGCTTGATCTGGAATTTCAGCCATAATCGAAGCGGCCATTTCTGGGTCGGTTAGACCACGTTTTCTCTCTTCTAATAAAGACATATTTTATCCTTCACTTTTTTGATTTATGTATTGTGATACAGGTTAATTAAGCGGGGGGGGAGTTACTCCCCCCGTTAAAATTAAGCTAATGGATCTTTAAAAACACAATTAATGCGTTTAATATCATCTAAGGTCCACAATTTTCCATCTTTAGTAACATGTGGTTGGCCAATTAATGTAACGCCATCACTACGAACACCCCAAAGCTCTTCAACCACTTCTGAAAGCTCGCGTCCTGCGTATTGTTCAAATACGTTTTGACACTCATAACGCTCTGGCTCACTTAGCCACATACGTTCGCCCCACTCATCACTAAATGCATGTTTTTTACCGTTGTACTCATGGATCCGCAATGAACTTGCACCCTTAGTTAATGATGGGCAGAAAGGCACTTGTGATACGCGATCGATATAGATTTCGTGGTTGTTTTCAACAAACCACTGTAATGGTATAAATCCGCTTGATGGATCTTCGCAACCGCGAGCGCGCCATTCTTCATAGATTTTGCCGTAATGGTCATACCAACCTGGGTAGTTCGCTTCAAACCAATCAGCATCTTCTTTAGAAGGAAGTGCTAAACGGAAGAAACCTGTTGGCCATACTGCGTAAGCTAGTAAGAACAAGTCATGGTGAGCCCAATATGCATCTTTTTTAGCATCTTTCAAACTTGCTGGAGATTGCACACCGTATTTACCTAAACGACCAATCCAGATACCGCCCCAATCTTCGTAAACCCAGCGATTCCATGTTTTAACCCATGGTTCAACTTTGTATTTACTACCGTATTCAAACAACATACCTAGCACTGGCGTGAAATACTTTTGCTGTGTCCAGAAGGCATTATTTAGATCGGTATTTAGATATTTAGCGGCTGCGGGATCATTGGCAATGGATACGACTGTTTGGTAGCCGTTTGCCATGTGACGCAACTCATCTGTTTCAATTGAAAGGAAAACAGTTGGCGTAATTTCATCGCCGTTGGCTGAAGCCCACTCTGTCACTGCAACGATTAGTGGGTTGGTGAAACAAGCCTCACCAACCAACTGTAAGTTGATAGAACATTCCACCGCATCACCAGAGATAAAACCATCCGCAAATACCCGTTTCATGCCTTTCCATAGTGGACCTAATGTACGTACGCGACGTGCATCAGTGTGACCTGCTGGATCGTGGAAGTATTTAGAGAAGTAGTAATTTACATAACCCGTTTGATGTGTATGGCGAATTTCATCCATCACCTGGCCTAAATAGCCATTTTTTTGCTCTGGTGAAGAGGCACTGTCCCACAACATTGCTGAAGCAGCAATTGCGTTGTATTCGCCCACTTCCAAGAAGTTTGATACCACTTTCATGGTCTCACCCCACTTAGGCGCTACTCGGTTACCCGCATTCATTCGTGTTAACGCATCTTGCAGGCTACCAAACTGACGCTCATCTTTTACTGATTCCATACGTGCATATTCTTTAGCGATCAGTTTGAATTGCTCTTTTGTATCATTTGCCATTGTGTACTTGGTTGGGTACTTAGTGCGATTATTTTTAAAGTCCCAGTTGAAATCTTGCATCCATTTATGGACTTCCTGTGCGCCAACGCTAGTTGGTGCTCTATTGAGTGCCAGAGCATCTGTTGCCGCCTGTGTAGCTAAGCTAATTGCCATTGTGTTATCTCTCCTCAAACTAAAATTATAATTACCAGTCGAAAAGTTTTTTATAATGACTTTCATTGACGACTGACGTTATCCCACAATTACTTAATGAAAGTAATGTAGAAGACAATTGCACGCACCATGCCAACATTGACTAACAGCTGTTTTTCAATGAGGGGTGGGGTGAAAATTATTATATAAATCAGATGATTATTACAGAAATATGACAAAGCCACTCACTTCACACCGCTTTTTTAAGGCTACAAATTAAGTGTATGTTTTTTGTGCAGTTAGTGTATTAATTAACTACACTGTATTAATTTAATGCATAAAAATGTATCTCTAAGGTTTTAAGTAATACGGTTTTTTGATCATGTATTAACTACCTACATATATGAAAAATTCGTATAGCAAGTTACCTATTAACTCCCGAAAAACAGTCAACATCTACATGCTTAAAATTTATTATCTATAATATAATCAAGTCGTTAAATTGATAATGTGACGCCATTTTCCTCTGTTTTATGATTATTTATTATTAACAACTTCAACCTTGCCAAATGATTACTTACGAGGTTGGCACGGGCTATGCATAATGTCCCTCGTATGACTTAGAGCAAAAGAGGCTTACTTTCAGAATTTATACGTAAGCGATTGCTGAGAGTGTTGACTATTTAATTTTTGGAGATACCGTATGAAAATTCGTCCGTTACACGACCGCGTTATTGTTAAGCGTTCTGAAGAAGAGCGTACTACTGATTCAGGCATTGTGATTCCTGATAGTGCAACAGAAAAACCTGACCAAGGTGTAGTTCAAGCGATTGGTGCTGGCAAAAGAGATGACAGCGGCAAACTGATTGCTTTAGACGTTAAAGTTGGCGATACAGTCTTGTTCGGTAAATACGCCAGCCAAACAGTAAAAGTCGTTGGCGAAGAGTTATTAGTGATGCGTGAAGAAGACATCATGGCGATTGTTGAATAATTTCAACTAAATAGGTACGTTGAATAATTTCAACGAATATCAGCCCAATGTGATTGATTCAATCTAATTAAGAATTATCTGGAGAGTTAACATGGCAGCAAAAGACGTAATATTCGGCGACGAAGTTCGCCAAAAATTGACTAACGGCGTGAACATTCTTGCCAACGCAGTTAAAGTAACCTTAGGCCCTAAAGGCCGTAACGTTGTATTAGAGCGCTCTTTCGGCGCACCGACCATCACTAAAGATGGTGTGTCTGTAGCTAAAGAAATCGAATTAAAAGACAATTTCGAAAACATGGGCGCACAAATGGTAAAGGAAGTGGCTTCAAAAACTTCTGATATCGCCGGTGACGGTACCACAACAGCCACTGTACTAGCACAAGCGATTATTCGCGAAGGCATGAAGTCAGTCGCCGCTGGTATGAACCCGATGGATTTGAAACGAGGTATTGATAAAGCAGTCATTGCTGCAATTGCTGATTTAAAAGCACAATCAAAACCATGTACTACTAGCAAAGAAATTGCTCAAATCAGTTCTATCTCAGCTAACTCTGATGAAACCATCGGCAAGATCATTGCTGATGCAATGGACAGAGTCGGCAAAGAAGGCGTGATTACTGTTGAAGACGGTTCAGGTATGGAAAGTGAATTAGACGTCGTTGAAGGTATGCAGTTTGACCGTGGCTATTTGTCACCTTACTTCATCAACAATCAAGAGCGTCAAATTGCATTGTTAGATAATCCATTCGTGTTATTGCACGACAAAAAAATCTCCAACATCCGCGATTTATTACCTACTTTAGAACAAGTAGCTAAATCAGGCCGTCCATTGTTGATCATTGCTGAAGATATTGACGGTGACGCCTTCTCAACATTAGTTGTAAACAACATCCGCGGCATCTTGAAAACAGTTGCGGTTAAAGCACCTGCTTTCGGTGATCGTCGTAAAGCCATGTTAGAAGATATCGCGATTCTGACTGGTGGTACTGTCATTGCTGAAGAAGTTGGTCTGAAACTTGAAAGCGTAACGCTTGAAAACTTAGGTCAAGCAAAACGTATTGAAGTGGGCAAAGAAGACACCATCATCATTGATGGTCATGGTGTTGACGGCGCAATCACATCACGCATTGCACAAATCAAAACACAAATCGAAGAAGCTTCTAGCGACTACGACCGTGAAAAACTGCAAGAACGCATAGCTAAATTAGCTGGCGGTGTGGCGGTGATCAAGGTTGGCGCTACCACTGAAATGGAAATGAAAGAGAAAAAAGCGCGCGTTGAAGATGCATTACACGCGACGCGTGCAGCGGTTGAAGAAGGTATTATTGCTGGTGGCGGCGTTGCGTTGATTCGTGCACGTGCAGCTATTGCTAAAGTTAAAGGCGACAACCATGACCAAGATGCAGGCGTGAAAATTGTATTACGTGCCATTGAAGAGCCATTACGTCAAATCGTAGCCAATGCTGGTGTTGAACCATCAGTGGTTGTCAATAACGTAGAAGCGGGTAAAGACAACTATGGTTACAACGCGGCTAACGAAACTTACGGCGATATGATCGAAATGGGTATTCTTGACCCAACTAAAGTAACGCGTTCTGCATTGCAAAATGCAGCTTCAATCGCTGGCTTAATGCTAACGACTGCTTGTATGGTGGCTGAATTACGTCATGAAGACGGTCCAGCAATGGGCGGTGGTGATATGGGTGATATGGGCGGCATGATGTAAGGCTGTTAATTTAAAGACTCTAGCTTGCATCAACCTCTCGACAGGTTGATGCAATAGCGAAGATTTACAATATTAAATGTCTTGATTACAAAAAATACGCCTGAACTTCAAGAGATCCATAATTCAATGCAGCGTCCACTTCATCCTGGGCATATTGGTTCAAATTCAGCTTTTGATGGCAAGAGTACCTGGGTTGCGCCGATGCATGATGATCAACTAGCTAAAAAATGCAAGGTATTCACCCTGGATACCTTGCTGCTAATACGGGTTTATCTGATCCTTCATCACTATCGAGTGACGAAGGATCAGATAAACCGAAATAAAATAATTTCAAGAAAAAGGTGTATCTACATCTATATGAATGTAAAACAAATAAATTTAAAGAGGTAACACATGAAAAATTCAACTAAAACTAAATTAATACTTTCGAGCTTAGGTTTTTTACTTATAAGTGGACAGGGCTTAGCAGACTCATTTCCTTTTCATGGACATAATGACAGTGGACGAGAACGAATTCAGAATACTCCAGAATTACAGGCAATACACGACTCACAGTTACGACCTATAACACCGGGACACTTAGCAGCTTTTGATGGACTAGTCAGAAGTACATCGGAGTTACAAGCTATTCACGACTCAATGCAGCGTCCACTACCTACGGGTCATATTGCTGAAAATTCAGCTTTTGACGGCAAAAGTAGTTGGTTTCACCCTGATCTAAAAAGTAATAAGCTGCCTCATAAAAAATAATATGAACTTGAAGTGTGTCAAGGGAAGAGCGGAAACCCTTGACACTCATCATAGTAGCAATGCTATGGAAGCAAGGTGAATTTTATTAAATGTACAGTTGTTGGAGATAAATCAAGAATACTTTAGAAGTTTTTGGGGCTCAGCTAGTGTTGAGTTTGATCGTTTTTTCTATGTTGGCAAGATGGAGTGTTGGGCCTTGGCTATCTACAAAGTCTTTAAAATAGCATTAATGATACTTATAGCGCCACATGCTATTCGTCACATAGGTCTGACGTTCCTTGTACCTAGTGTGGTTGACCCAGCATTATCAAGTTCTTTTGCAACAGCTGCAAAACTGACTCCTTAGCACCGTAGTAAAATTGACCCCCTTGGGCAATTATGATGACCTTTTACCATTAAGGTCGTATTACTATGTTGACCAAGGAGATATTTGTGGAGATCCACGTATTACATCGACAAGGGCATGGCATTAAAGCCATTGCCAGACAGCTCGGTATTTCAAAAAATACTGTGTGTAAATATTTAAAACAGCCCATTGAACTTCCGGCTTACACGTCGAGTCCAGCACGATCGACTAAATTGGAATCATTTAAACCCTATATTCTCGTTCGGATTGAAGCCGCCAAGCCTAAATGGATCCCTGCTGTGGTATTGCTGCGTGAAATACGCGAGCAAGGCTACCAAGGTGGGATCACTATCTTGCGTAACTTTGTATTTCCGTACAAGCAGGTGATGGTAGAACCTATCGTGCGGTTTGAAACAGAGCCAGGCGAACAAATGCAGGTGGATTTCACCACTATTCGTAAAGGTAAACAGCAGCTTAGAAATGTAAATGTAACGCCCTAGCCTCATTAGCTGTGTTCACTGCCGAACAGGCAGCTTAGAAACCCGAAATGGACTTTTAGACTAACAATCAAAAGTGATGTGATTTCAAAATGTTCAAAATCGGGTGGCACAGAATTGGCACGATTTGGGCACAGACTGAATTTTAGGAGTTTGTGACCACTTAGACTGAGGGTCGTTTTTTAGGGAAGTGGTGCGCCTGACAGGACTTGAACCTGTGACCGCTGGTTTCGGAAACCAGTACTCTATCCAGCTGAGCTACAGGCGCGATGACTTTCTATTTTACCCGAATTGAGTGTTAGTTGTTGTGCCTATATTACTCATGAGTGCAAGCTTCGGAAACTGGTACTCTATCCAACTGAGCTACAGGCGCATTTTGAATCTTTTGGTGCAGAATGAGTTTTAGACCAATCTGCAATTATACTGACTTTAATTTGTGACTGCTAGGAGATAAGTTTTTACAGGTGAGGAAAGCATAACAAATGGAGCTACGATGGTTTACTTATAACCATCGTAGCCCTGTTTTTGATTTATTTATGTTTTGGTGCGACTTTTGTTAATTTCCAAATTTCATTATTGTATTCTTCCATTGTTCGATCAGTAGAGAATTTACCACTGTGCGCGCAATTGAGAATAGCCATTTCTGTCCAGCGTGGAATATCTTGATATGCCAGACTTGCTTTATGTTGTGCATCAACATAACTACGGAAATCTGCAATAGTCATCCATGGATCATTGTGGTCAGTAAAGGCATTAATAATATTGCCAAAACGATTTGGTTCACACTGATTAAAATGACCACCCTCTAATAAATCGACAACGCGTTTAAGATCTGGATCCTGAGCGATGATAGCGCGTGGGTTGTAGCCTACACGCGCTGTCACAACTTCCTCTTCCGTTAAGCCGAACAGGAAGAAGTTTTCATCACCGACTTCTTCACGAATTTCGATGTTAGCACCATCGAGCGTTCCGATAGTGATGGCACCATTCATCATAAATTTCATGTTACCGGTGCCAGATGCTTCCTTACCTGCAGTTGAAACTTGTTCTGATAGATCGGCGGCTGGACAGATAATTTCCATTGCTGAAACTTGGTAGTTTGGTAAAAATACAACTTTTAGCCAATCACCAATGTCCGAATCATTATTGATAACTTGAGCCACATTGTTGATCAGTTTGATGATATCTTTCGCCATGGCGTAGCCTGGAGCCGCTTTACCACCAAATAACACGCACCGTTTAGTCATACCTAAAGTATCACCACGTTTAATTCGATCATAAAGGTGAATAACGTGTAATACATTTAATAGTTGGCGTTTGTATTCATGAATACGTTTTACTTGAATATCAAACATTGCATCGGTATTAAACGTTACGCCACAGCTTTCTTGCACTAAATCAGCTAGGCGTTTTTTATTGTCTAGTTTTGCTTGCCGCCATTGTTCTTGGAACTTCGGTTTAGTGGCATACGGCGTTAAATTTTCTAGTTCACTCAATTGAGTAATCCATTTATCACCGATGGTGTCATTAAGTAGTTGACGTAATTGTGGATTACACCAGGCCATCCAGCGACGCTGAGTAACACCATTAGTTTTATTGTTGAATTTTTCCGGCCATAGCTGGTAAAAGTCGTTAAATAAACCTTTTTGTAATAATTCTGAATGTAGTGCCGCAACACCATTGACCGAGTAACTACCGACAATAGCTAAATGTGCCATGCGCACACTTTGTTGATGGCCTTCTTCGATGATTGACATGCGAGCAAGGCGTGCTTTATCGCCAGGCCAGTGGTTGGCCACTTCACTTAAAAAACGTGCATTAATTTCATAAATGATTTCTAGTACGCGAGGAAGTAAATGACTAAACATGTTGACTGACCAACGTTCTAGCGCCTCTGGCAATAAAGTATGGTTAGTGTAAGCCATAGTTTTAGTGGTGATTTTCCATGCCTTATCCCAACTTAAACCATGCTCATCCATTAATAGACGCATTAATTCGGCGACAGCGACAGTTGGATGAGTATCATTCAGTTGGAAGCAGTTTTTTTCAGCAAAATCATCAAACTTTTCACTATGGGTGGTGACCCAATCATCAAGAATATCCTGCAAGCTAGCTGAAGCAAGGAAATACTGCTGACGTAGGCGTAATTCTTTACCATTTTCACTCGAGTCATTTGGGTAAAGCACCATACTGATATTTTCAGCCGCATTTTTAGACGCAACTGCTTCAGTATAAGAGCCAGAGTTAAAGTCTTCTAAGTTAAATTCATCGGTAGCCGCCGATTTCCACAAGCGTAATTTATTGACCGTACCATTTTGGTAACCTGGTACAGGTAAATCATAAGGCACGGCTAACACATCATTAGATTCAACCCAGTAAACTTGCATTTTACCATGGCTATTTTTACGGAATTCAGTGTGACCACCGAACTTAACGCGTTGGGTGAATTCAGGACGCTCTAGTTCCCATGGATTACCATCTCGTAACCAATGATCGGGCATTTCAATTTGGTTACCATCTTCGATACGTTGTTGAAACATACCGTATTCATAACGAATACCATAACCGGTAACCGGTAACTGTAGGGTTGCGCAGCTATCGATAAAACATGCGGCAAGGCGCCCTAAGCCACCATTACCTAAGCCAGCATCGTGCTCTAGTTCCGTCAATTCTTCAAAGTTTAAGCCAAGATCGTGCATTGCCTTAGTAGAAACGTCATCTAGGCCCAAATTCAGTGCGGCATTACCCATTGCGCGACCCATTAGGAATTCCATGGATAGATAATAGGCTTGCTTACACTTGCTTTCTGCGTAAGTGTGTTTGGTGTGTTTCATCCGTTCAAACAAGCGGTCACGTAGGGTGATTGCTAAAGATGAATATAAATAATGGCCTGATGCACTGCCTTTATCTTGGGCAAGATGATTACCGTAATAGTTTTTGAAATCATAAATAATGGATTTTTTATCCATGCCTAATGGCGGCAGATCGAATAAATCTGGGTTTGGGCTTACTACACGACTGTAACGTGGGCTCATATAAAAGGGATCCTTAAATATTGAATTTATTAGTATTTATCAGGGTAAACAGCGATAAAGCCATCACGATTTGGCATCGAGACCTGAGGCAGATTTTCTTCGTTGAGTTCTTGGTCTGTCGGGATTATATCATCTTCGCTCAATAGATAGGTACACAAGGCATATACTTCATCGGCAGAAAGGGAAAAGGGTGCATCAATAGGCATGGCGCGACGGATGTAATCAAATAATGTCGTGGCATAGGGCCAGTAACTGTTTATTGTTTTTTCGGGGTATTCGCTGGTGAGTGAACCCACTTCACCGACTAAAGGTTCTGCACTACCGCCAATACCTGCAGGACCATGACAGGCGGCACATTTCAAAGCAAAAATTTTAGCACCTTGTTCGGATGAGCCCTTACCTATTGGTAGACCTTTACCATCAGGGGTAATGGTTAAATTCCATTGTGCTTGTGTACTGAGTTGTTCTGCTGGTTTGCCTAATGATTGATGCTCGGCATCGGCATAGCTGTGTGAAAAACATGCGATTAACAAAAGACTACTTAGAAAATTAAATCCCGTAGACATGGTTGATGTCTCCTGTTTCGGTGATTTCCCAGCTGACTATGGCGTTGTAATGAAAAAAACCATACGTACCACGATTAGCCACGAGATCATCTCGCGTCGGTTGAACGTAACCGGTTTCATCTGTAGCTCTACTTTGTAATACTGAATAATCACCTTGCCAATGCCAAGGTAAACTGAAACGGGTAAAAGCACGGTCGAGGATGGGGCCATGCAGTTCTGCATCAGTCCATGTATCACCGCCATCAGCAGAGATTTCGACGCGAGTAATTTTGCCGTGACCTGACCATGCAAGACCACTAATTTGGTAGATACCAGGATTATCCAGCAACCTCATGCCAAGAGAGGGCGAGGTGATTAACGATTTTGCTTCCATGATGAACGTGAATTGTCTTGCCGTTCCATCTGGCTGTAATTCTGTATATTGCGACGTTTCATCACGAGACATCGCAGGTTCTTTGCTGAGCCTTAATTGTCGTAACCATTTAACATTTAAAATGCCTTCCCATCCGGGTAAGACTAAACGCATCGGGTAGCCGTTTTCAGGGCGTAATCGTTCACCATTTTGATAGAGTGCAAGTAGGGCATCATCGAGTAGTTTTTCTAAGGGAATGCTGATATTGAGTGCCGCGCCATCAGCACCTTCCGCGATAATCCATTTGGCATCTGTTTTGACGCCGGCTTCTTTTAATAAAAGTTTAACTGGGATCCCTGTCCATTCTGCATTAGAGACTAAGCCGTGTGCATAACCAGCTTTTGATTGAATAGGGTTAGTACGCCAACCGCTATTACTGTTGCCGCCACATTCGATAAAACAAGTGCGCGAAATCATCGGGTAGCGTAATAGGCTGGCTACATCAAAACGGAGTGGCTTATCGACTAAACCATCAATGAGCAATAGATGTTGTGCAGGATCAATTTGCGGTACACCATTGTGATGACGTTCATAATGAAGTCCGTTGGGGGTGATGGTGCCTTGTAAGTCATGTAGCGGTGTCCATGACACGCCGTTACCTAGCGCGTCCGGATTAGCTGATATCCAACGAATAACCTGTTGTTCATGGGGGGAAGGCTGACCATAGTTACTGAAACCTTTGCCCGGTTTTTTCATCCACTCGGGTAAGTCATCAACTAAGTCTGGTTTAGTCTGATCAGACCACACTGGTAGACTGAAGGTACCCGCGAAAGCTCCACCCAGAGCTACTTTTTGTAAAAACTGGCGGCGACTATCGGTGGGCTTTGTCATCTGTATTCCTTAATTATTCGCTAGTGGGCTCAAGCTCAGGAGATGTTTCATTCAATAAAAACCAGCTATCTAATTTGGCGATGGCTTCATCTCGGCCTGTTTTTTTGAGCGATGAAAAAAGTTGTGCACTCGCGTTGAGTTCCAATTTTTTTATTTCAGCCAGAACACTATGTAAACTGGCCATTGCCGCGCCGTGTTTGAATTTATCTGATTTAGTCAGCAAAATATGTACATCTAAATCTTTTTGATTTGCCCAGCGAATCATTTGAATATCAAATTGTTTGAGAGGATGACGAATATCCATCATGATCATCAAGCCTTGAAGTGACTGACGGGTGTCAAGATATTGACCTAGATTTTGTTGCCAGCGGATCTTCATTTGCTCGGGCACTTTAGCGTAGCCATAACCAGGAAGATCGACCAGTGTGCGGCTGTCATCTAGCGCAAAAAAGTTGATCATTTGAGTGCGGCCAGGCGTTTTACTGATGCGGGCAAGCGCTTTGTGATCGGTGATGGTATTAATAGCACTCGACTTGCCAGCGTTTGAGCGTCCCGCAAAAGCAACTTCGAGACCGATATCGGGCGGTAATTCGGATAATTGAGTAGCGCTGATAGTGTAATGCGCTTGGCGATAAAACTGTGACATAGTGGTGAACTCGTAGGTGCAAAATTAAGCTAATAGAGGTAGCATACCAAGAGTTTTATTTAATGAAAGTGGAATTTTAGGAATTATGATGAAGAAAATGTTACTGATGGCGCTAATAGGTATGACCTTGGCCATGTCTACTTCTTTGATGGCAGCTGGAAATGCAGCCGCTGGTAAAAGCAAAGCGATGATGTGCGCGGCTTGCCATGGTGCTGATGGCAATAGCCCATCGGACATGTTTCCAAAATTAGCGGGGCAAGGTGAAGCCTATCTTGTCAAACAGCTTACAGAATTTAAAAGTGGTGTTCGTAGCAATGCTGTAATGGCACCGATGGTCGCCGCTTTAAGTGAACAAGATATGGCCGATATTGCGGCATATTATTCCGGTAATAAGATTACTCCAGGTGCGGTCTCAGAAGATTTAGCCGTAGCAGGTCAACAAATATTCCGCGCGGGTAATAAAGAATCTGGTTTACCAGCATGTATGGCCTGTCATGGTCCTACTGGTGCTGGCGTTCCGGCGGCAAAATGGCCAGCACTATCAGGCCAGCATAGTGCTTATGTTGAAGCGCAATTAAAATCTTTTGCGGCGGGTACACGTAGTAATGATCCAAACAGCATGATGCGTGATATTGCATCAAAAATGACAGCCGAAGAAATGACGGCCGTTGCTGCTTATGTTGCAGGTTTGCACTAAGCCTTTAAATCTGGTGATTTAATTTAAAGATATAGCCGCATAGTGAAGACTGTGCGGCTTTTCTATATTAGCCCCACCCTAACGTACCAAAAACTTGGGTTCCATAACGATATGTCTGAAACCAATAATTTACCTGTATCTCGAAAATCATTCAGTCAACGCCTGTTTCTTTTTTTAGGCTCAATGGATCTAGCGATCACGCTGTTGCTAGCCTTGGCTGTAGCATCGATTATCGGCACCGTATTACAACAAAATCAGCCTTATTCTGACTATCTAATTAAATTCGGCCCATTCTGGTTTGAGTTATTTGAATCAGCCGGATTGTATGATGTTTACAGCGCCATATGGTTTCTTTCTATTCTCGTCTTATTAGTGACATCTACCTCGGTTTGCGTCATTAGAAATGGGCCTACTATGCTACGTGACGTGTGGAATTTGCGTACACATGTGCAGCGTAAATCGTTACAAGCCATGCGGCACAATGCTACATGGGTAGTTGAGTCTCCGGCAGAGGAGACCGTAACAAAATTAGAGAGTAATTTTTCTAAACTTGGTTTTAGAGTAAAACAAACACCTAAAACGGATGAAATCCTAGTGTCAGCGATGCGTGGAGGGATGAACAGATTAGGTTATTTATTGACGCATCTAGCTATTGTTGTAATTTGCGTTGGGGGCTTAATTGATAGTAATTTGCCATTAAAATTCGCGGAATGGCAGGGACGGATAAACATAGAAACACGTGACTTACCGTTGAGCCAGATCCCTGATAAAAGCAAGCTTGCTGTGGGCTCTCAAGCATTTCGGGGTAGTGTGAATATTCCAGAAGGCCAGTCATCAGGTGTGGCATTTGTGGCGATGCGTGATGGTTATTTAGTCCAAAACCTGCCCTTTAGAGTAGAAGTAAAAGACTTTCGTATTGAACATTATGCAACCGGACAGCCCAAGTCATTCGAATCTGATTTGGTCGTTTATGATGATGATTTAGCCGAGCCCTTGACGACTACAATTGCGGTGAATCATCCTTTAATCTACAAAGGCTATGCGATATATCAGGCTAGTTTTAGCGATGGTGGCTCAGCTTTATCCCTTGATGCTTGGCCACTCGATGGTCAAGCGGGCAATGAACCACTTAGTTTTGATACAAAAGTGTTTGATCGGAGAATGATGCACTGGGGTGATAATTCTTCGCAACTCGAAATAACGTCATTCCGTCCATTTAATATTAATCCCGACCCTACTGAAGATGATCCTAACAACGTGCGTAATTTTGGCCCGAGTATTGGCTTTAAGCTTCGTTCGAATACTGGTGAGGCATTAGAATATCAAAATTACATGTTGCCAGTGACACGTAATGGACGTGACTTTTACTTGAGTGGTGTACGCGAAAGCCCAGCCGATGAGTTTGGTTACTTGTATTTGCCGCTTGATGACCAAGGCGGTCTGACAGGATTTAGTCATTTTTTGCAACGCTTAAATGATAAAAACGTAGTTGATGTGATTGCGCGTGAAATGACATCGACCACGCTTAAATCGGTGGCAAATAGTGACGAAAAATTAGCACAAAGCTTACACGATACGTTAATGACATTAGTCGAGATGTTTGTGGCGGGTGGTTTTTCTAATGTAACCGTATTTATCGAAACGACTTTACCGGAAGCTGAACGTGAGACCTTAGGTCCCGCTTATTTGAGCATGTTGCGAGAAATATTAGCGCGAGTGTATGTTAATGGTTTGACTTTACCTGAACAACAACCTCCTAGTGAGTCACAATTATTATTTCTACAAGATGCTGTCGATGCTATAGGAAGCTTGCCACGCTATGGTTCGCCGGTCTATTTTGAGCTTACAGACTATGAACACGTAGAAGCGAGTGGACTACAAATCGCACACTCGCCAGGTAAACCAGTAGTCTATTTTGGTTGTGCGATGTTAATTATTGGGGTGTTTTTATTGTTTTATTTACCGCAACGTCGATTCTGGGCTTTAGTGAAAGCGAACGGCAGTCGAACGGATATCTTGCTGGCGGGAATGAGTAATCGAAATCCCCGTGAGTTTGATGGTTATTTTGAACAAATCAGTGATGAATTAAAACTAACCTCAGGGAACTCTGGCCCTCACTAGGGTTCTTAACTGTGTATTAATAAATGAAGAGTCATTAATGAATAAACTAGCAGGGATAATGTTAACCGAAACAAGTAGCCCATTCATACAATGGTTATGGCGTGGGGCAATGGTCTTAGCCGGCATCATCTTATTAACGATGTATTACGACGTCTTTGACTATTACGAGGTGGGCATTGTGGTGCTGACCGCATTTTGTATGGCGTTGATAGGTCAGAATTGGATGGGTATCCGCTGGTATATTGTCGTGGTAGGGCTCCTTAGTTTATTTGCCATTCAGCGGTATGCGAATGATCTGGCGCTTGCTAATAGTGACTTCTTTTTGAATTATATGTTAGCCAGTCAATCTGCTTTTATGTGGATGAGTGCCTTGTTTGTGATGGCGACAGTGACATATTTTGCAGGCTTGTTTCTGCGTTCTGAATTTACTCAAAAAATAGGCACGGCGCTTACTTGGTCAGCAAGTGCAATGGGCATGATTGGTTTGATGGTTCGCTGGAAGGAATCATATTTGATTGGTCCAGATGTCGGACATATCCCAGTCAGTAATTTATATGAAGTCTTTATTTTATTTGCGATTATCACTTCAATAATTTATTTGTTTTATGAGCGACGCTATCAAACGCGTGCTTTAGGTGGCTTTGTATTACTGGTTATTAGTTCTGCTGTTGCATTTCAGCTTTGGTATACATTTGAGCGTCAAGCCCATGAGATACAGCCATTAGTGCCTGCCTTACAAAGTTATTGGATGAAGATTCACGTGCCTGCGAACTTTGTTGGCTATGGCTCGTTTGCAATGGCTGCGATGATCGGCGTAGCGTATTTATTGAAATCATGGCGTGAATCAGTGAACCCGCAAGGTTTATTAGCAACGACATTGCCCGATAAGACCGTCATGGATGATCTTATGTATAAAGCTATTGCTCTAGGTTTTGCATTCTTCACCTTAGCGACTATTTTAGGTGCATTGTGGGCCGCGGAAGCTTGGGGAGGTTATTGGTCTTGGGATCCTAAAGAAACGTGGGCTTTGATCGTCTGGTTAAATTATGCGGCGTGGTTACATATGCGTATGACTAAAGGCTGGCATGGCAGACCAATGGCATGGTGGGCTGTTATAGGCTTATTTGTGACGATATTTGCCTTCTTGGGCGTTAATATGTTTTTGTCAGGGCTACATTCCTACGGCACTTTGTAAATTGATTTATAGATAAGGATAAGATTCAAATGAAGAAAATGATTAAAGCGATACTTATATTAGGTGCGAGCTTGTTACCTTTAGCAGGTATGACTACACCACTTGCCTATGTTGAAGGCGTGCATTACAAGCCTACAGCGCAGCGTATTGCTACTAGTGATGAAAAAGTCGTAGAAGTTATAGAGCTATTTTCTTATAGTTGCCCTCATTGTTTTAACCTTGATCCACAAGTGCACGAATGGGAAAAAACATTACCAGCAAATGTAACGTTTAGTCGTGTGCCAGCAATCTTTCGTGATAGTTGGTTACAATTAGCCAGAGTCTTTTATACCGCTGAAGCAACGGGTGATTTAGAAAAGTTACATTTAGTCATTTTCAATGCTATTCATGTAGAAAAGCGTAGGCTAGAAACAGAAGAACAATTACTAGATTTTGTTGCTGAGCAGGGCATCGACCGTGATATGTTTGCTAAAACAATGAATTCGTTTTCTGTACAAGGAAAAGTGAAAAAAGCATTATTATTAAGCCAAACATCAGGAATTACTGGTGTGCCATCTATGATAGTTAATGGTAAATACATTGTTGATGCACCAATGGCGGGTGGAATGCCTGAAATGCTTAAGGTAGTGGATTTCTTGATTCAACAGGAATCGAATTAATTGCTAACGTTAAATCGGGGTTGGAATTATTCCAACCCCGTTGTATTTTAATCAGCAAGACAGCAATTACGCCCCGCTGCTTTTGCTCGATACAGTGCTGCATCAGCCCGTTTAAATACATCAACTATTGTGTCATTCGGTCGAAAGGTCGCTAAACCTGCTGAAGCTGTAATCGGAACAGGTTTATTTTCATAATGAAATTTTGAGTTGGCTACTTTTTCCCGAATTTTATTGGCTAGAATGAGCGCCTCTTCTAAGCGTGTTTCAGGAAAAATCCCCACAAATTCTTCGCCACCAAAACGTGCGATAAAATCGGCATCACGTGTTGCTTGCACGAAAATACGGGCGATGGTCTTAAGAACTTTGTCACCCGCCGCATGACCATATTCATCATTAACTCGTTTGAATAAATCAATATCCCATACCACTAGGCTGAGCGGTTTTTGATAGCGCTGCCAGCGGACAAATTCTTTTTCCAAATTTTCATTGAGTGCTTGTCGATTCCAGATACATGTCAACGCGTCTTTGAGTGCTAATTCACGTGATTTTTCGGCAGAGTGACGTAATACTACACTTTCTTGTTCCATAGCCTGTAAGCGGGTGTTGAGCTCTTTTATTTGCAGTTGTGACTGAGTAAAACGCTCATGGTCTGATTGGCGGTAACTTTCAAAGTGCTGATTCAGAAAGTCTAGACGATCACTGACCGTTGATTTAAGTGCATCGAGATCATCTGCGCCTACTACTTCGTTACGAAGACCAATTACTTGTTCTTCAACTGCTTGCCCCATCGTTTTACGGTGCTCAAATGCTTCAGCATCTTCAGTACTTGTTATTTGAATATGTTGGTCTAATTCATTCAAGCGTGAAGTGAGTGACTTAAGAAATTCTTCATAGTCTTGCTTTTCTGTAACGACTTGAGAGCCCAAGGTGCTAACAATGTTTGCAATATCATTAATGACCGCTGGCAAGTGTGCATCTTCCGCTGATCGACATGGAGAGCGAAGCGAGGTCGATTAGTCGCCAGTAGGCAACGCGTTTTTGCATTTTCGTAATAGAGAGCGTTAGCGAACAGTGGAGAATAATGTTAGAAAAGGCTTTTTGTTGCCGTAGAGTCATTGT
>JAGXHJ010000055.1 GCA_024636315.1 Methylophaga sp. | reverse complement strand
CCGCGGATTGCTCTACAGAGCAATGTGCAAGTCGACATGGACGCAGGACGGCTGGTGAATTATTAACCGTCACGTACTCCTCAGCAAAAAGGGCGACTTGGATGTCCCGTTTTTGTATCCTGGGGATCGTGACTCGCTTGGTAACTAGATGATATGGACTATTTTTTGAATGAAAGTCCGACAGGATATCGTCTGGTTTACTTGACTCATGGCACTGAAGTAAGGAGAATTGGCCGGTAAAATTAAATAAGGGAAATTGACGCTTACTGTTTCTATTGGTTTGTTTCTTGATCTAGATCAGGTAAACAGTAAGAGTTAGCGCGTTATTTACTGTAAAATTCAGTAATGCTTAAGTTTATAAGTGTGTGGGAAGGAGTCGAGACTTCTAAATTAGATGTCGAGATAGTGTTTTTCATAGAAAAAAGGTGTGGTCGCGATGCAAGCGGAACAGCAGGAATATAGTTTTGAAATAGTCAAGTGGTTTGCCTATATGGCAGTTGTCTACTTGGTTGTCGGTACAGGCTTAGGCGTGTATATCGCTTCAGAATTGGCATGGCCAGTTTTGAACTTTGATAATCCTTACATTAGTTTCGGACGTTTGCGGCCATTACATACTAATGCTGTAATATTTGCCTTTGGTGGTTCAACATTAATGGCGACGGCTTATTACATTGTACAACGTACCTCTGGTGTACGTTTGTGGAGTGATAAATTGGCTTGGTTCACTTTTTGGGGCTGGAATCTGGTCATTGTTGGTGCAGTAATCACTTTACCATTAGGTCTTAGTCAATCAAAAGAATATGCTGAATTAGAATGGCCTATAGACATCTTGATTGCAGTTGTGTGGTTGGCGTATAGCTTTAACTTCATCATGACGCTTTCGATACGTAAAGTGTCACATATCTATGTTGCTAACTGGTTCTTCTTAGCGATGATGATAATGATCACCTATTTACATGTTATTAACAGCTTAGCTATTCCTGTCTCATTGTTTAAATCATATTCAATCTTTGCTGGCGTTCAAGATGCGATGATCCAGTGGTGGTGGGGACATAATGCGGTAGGATTCTTCCTAACTTCTGGTTTCCTTGGCATTATGTATTATTTCGTTCCTAAACAAGCTAATCGACCAATTTATTCATACCGTCTATCCGTTATTCATTTCTGGGCTTTAACATTTGGTTATGTATGGTTAGGTGCCCATCATCTTCAATACACTGCATTACCAGATTGGACAGGTTCATTAGGTGCCGCTATTTCCTTAGCAATGATTATCCCGTCTTGGGGTGGTGCAATTAATGGTATGTTCACGTTAAGTGGCGCATGGGATAAATTGCGTACCGATTATATTTTACGTTTTTTGATTGTGTCGCTTGCATTTTATGCGATGTCGACCTTTGAGGGTCCTGTAATGGCCTCTAAAACAGTAAATGCTTTATCACATTACACTGATTGGACTATAGGTCACGTACACGCTGGTGCCTTAGGTTGGGTTGCTATGGTATCTATTGGTGCTATTTACCATATGGTCGAGCGTCTATGGGGCACAACAATGTATTCGATTAAGTTAGTTAACTTACATTTCTGGATGGCAACGATTGGTACAGCTGTTTACATTACTGCAATGTGGGTATCGGGAATCATGCAAGGTCTAATGTGGCGTGCTTACGATGATTACGGTAATTTGGCCTACACCTTTGTTGAATCTGTTGCTCAAATGCATCCGTATTATGCAATGCGTGCCGCAGGTGGTTTAATTTTCTTCTTGGGGGCATGTGTGATGTTATTCAACGTTACTGTGACTATTCGTAAAGCTATCGCTAACCCATCTGCAAAGATGGCTGTTGCAGCTAACATTTAAGGGAGACTGGCATGTCTGAACACAACTCAAACAAACCAGTAACCTTTCAAGAGAAACTGGAAAAAAACGTATGGGCCTTGGTTTTAGCAACTGCAATTATCGTGTCTGTTGGTGGTATTGTTGAGATCGTACCTTTGTTCTATCTCAACACCACATTCGAAGATCAGGTTCACCCTGAATATGAAGAGTTATCAGGTGTACGTCCCTATGAAGCACTAGAATTAGCGGGTCGTGATATTTATCAACGTGAAGGCTGTTATTTATGTCATTCACAAATGATTCGACCTTTCCGTGATGAGAAAGATCGCTATGGACATTATTCTTTGGCTGTTGAATCTAAATACGACCACCCATTTCAATGGGGCTCTAAACGTACTGGACCAGATCTTGCTCGAGTAGGCGGTAAGTATTCAGATGACTGGCATTATCAACATTTACGTGCACCGCGTAGTGTAGTGCCTGAATCAGTAATGCCAAACTATCCATGGTTGGAAAAAGCGACTATAGATGGCAATGGCATTGAAAAACGTGTTAAAGCTATGAAAATATTGGGTGTCCCTTACACTGATGAGCAGATTAATGGAGCAGCCGCTTCAGTTGAAGGTAAAACTGAAATGCAAGCTTTAGTCGCCTATCTTCAAGTATTGGGCACAATGGTTAAATTTGAACCGGGTAGAGACTATCGTGACTAAACTTCAAGAGTATTTTCATACGGATTGGAGTGGGATGACAGGCACAGATTGGTTTGGATTCATACTCACCGTATTCGTATTTTTAGTAATGGTTATTGTTTATTTCTGGGTACTTAACCCTAAAAATAAACAGAGCATAGAATCTCATCGCTCCATGCTTATGGATGAAGACGACAGAAAATCGGAGAAACAAGATGGCAGAGAATAAAAATAAACCTACGCAGGTTGGTGATACTGGTCATGTGTGGGATGGTATTCGTGAATTAGATAACCCTTGCCCACGATGGTGGTTGAATGCACTCTATTTGAGTGGGTTAATTGTGGTTGTTTATTTCGTACTTTATCCATCACTACCTTTAGTGCACGAGAGTACTAAAGGCTTATTAGGCTGGACACAGATCAATGAATACAAAGAAGATTTAGCGAAGGTCGAGGCTAAACGAGCTCCATTTGATGACAAGTTAGCTGCTATGAGTGTTAATGAGATTCTTGCCGATCAAGATATGCTTAACTACGCTATTGGTTCAAGTAAAGTACTTTTTGGTGATAACTGTGCGGCATGTCATGGAACTGGTGGTGCACCGGCAGCAGGTGCTGGTTATCCGAATCTAACAGATGATGATTGGTTATATGGCGGCACTGTTGATGAGATTGAAATGAGCATAGCTAAAGGTCGTCAAGGTAATATGCCTGCACATGAGAAATTGCTCAAACCAGAAGAAGTCGATCAATTGGTTAAATTTGCTGTAGATAGTTCAAATGGTGTTACCAACGAAGCTGGCTTGGCATTATTTAATGCCAAAGGCTGTTTTGCTTGTCACGGTGCTGATGCCAAAGGGATCAAAGCTATGGGTTCAGCAAACTTAACAGATAAAATTTGGCGTTTTTCAGGTGATGAAGATCAAATCCGCCACACGATACTGCATGGTGTCAATGATGCATCAGATAAGCTAACACGCGTTGCCGTGATGCCACAGTGGAGCCAGAAGTTATCTGTCATGTTGCAAGCTAGGGCTTACGCAATTGCTGATGGTGAAGATCCTGATGAAATTGATTGGACTGACGAATTAGACGGTACTGAAGCAGAACGATTATCTGAAACAGACATTAAGAAATTAGCTGTTTATGTTCACCAATTTGGTGGTGGTCAATAATATTTTTATGTATAGGGGCTAGTAGCCTAGTCCCACATAGATGGAGCGTTTTATTATGAATATTGATTGGGTTGTAGTTTCTGTAATAGCAAGTGTTGTTGCCATGGTTATTGGTACAGGTATCTTTGTTTATTATGCAATGAAACATGTTGATGAAGATAAATCACAAGACAAGTAAAGACTGTTGAAAACAACATAAAAAGCCGACATTAGTGTCGGCTTTTTTACAATATAAATTGTCCTAAGTAGCAACATCAGTACACTCTAATATTGATGCGTTATGTTATAATTCTATATATTTACAGCAAATCGAGAACGATGTGAGTGAAGTAAAAAACAATCCCAATATCAATATTGATGATCTCTATGAAGATGTATCCGAGTGGCGCATCAATACTGGCGATATTAAAATTGTTGCGAAGCGTCTCCCCGGTGGATTTCGCACATTAAAATGGCTCGGAATGTCAGTATGGTCAATATTGTTTTTAGGACCATATATACGGTTTAATGGTGCTCAAGCTGTCTTATTTGATTTACCACAGCGTCAATTTAATATATTTCATGTCACAATCTATCCTCAAGATATCTGGATGTTATCCCTAACATTGCTGTTTTTTGCTATTTTACTCGCGGCGGTAACAAGTATTGCTGGTCGTGTTTTTTGCGGATATTTTTGTTTTCAAACAGTTTGGACTGATATCTATACCTGGATTGAAGGCAAAATTGAAGGTAATACACCCCAAAAGGCACTGAAATTTAGTAAAGCACCTTGGACAATAAATAAGCTCAGCCTGAAAGCTCTGAAACATGGTTTATGGCTACTTATTGGGTTATTTACTGGAATTTCATTTGTTGCCTGGTTCACTGATGCGTATCAGTTATGGGATGATTTATTTAGCTTTCAAGTCTCGCTGACTGCTTTAATTATCATCGCGTCATTCACGGGAGGGACTTACCTGTTTGCTGGCTTTATGCGTGAACAAGTATGTTTTTGGTTATGCCCATATGCACGCTTACAAGGTGTTATGTATGATCAAGACACGGTTTTACCTTCTTATGATGCAGAACGAGGCGAGCCAAGAGCGAGAGTTAAAAAAGGTGAAGACTTTTCAACGAGAGGTAGTTGTGTCGATTGTAATGTCTGTGTAGCCGTATGTCCTACAGGAATAGATATTCGTAAAGGGCAACAAGAGGGTTGTATTACATGTGGGCTGTGTATTGATGCTTGTGACAGTATTATGGATAAAACTAATCAACCCCATGGCCTAATCCGCTACGCTTCATATAAAGAATTGCACCATAATGCACCAGTAGTGCCACTTTATAAACGTTTCCGCGTCATTATATACGGTTTGATATTATTACTCGCATTGTCAGGAATTGTTTATGGCTTTACTCACTTATCACCAACTGAATTTAAGGTTATTCATGAGCGCCAGCCTTTATTTGTACTTTTAAGTGATGGTTCTATTCAAAACAAATATACGGTCAAACTACTTAATAAAACAAAAAATACGATTAAGGTCCATTTTGATATAGAAGGCCTCGAAGGCGCGATATTGCATGGATTAGACGATATGGAGATTGAGCCAGGTAAAGTAGTGCCGGTCACAGCACTAGTTCGGGTTCATCGAGACCAATTAGACGCTGATCTTATTCCTATAGTTTTCATAGGTAAAGTCGAAAATTCCACGATCGCTATACGCTACGAAAGTATGTTTATGAGTCCCAAACAATAATAGTTATCGAACTAGGTAAAATATGAATATTTCACAAAGTAATAAAGAAGCACTCAAAAACCCATGGGTGTTAGGGTTGTTGTTATTCCTAGCTACTTTTTTAACTGCTAACGCTATTTTTATATATCTTGCATTTTCGTCTCCGCCTAGCTTGGTTGTTGAAGACTTTTATGAGCGTGGAAAGAATTATGAAGAAGCACAAAGGTTAGTCGAAAAACAAAAAGCTTTGGGCTGGACGGGGGTCATTATGACTCCAAAAACCACACGTGTTAATCAACATCAGCTCTATGAAGTACTTCTACAAGGTAAACATTCAACAGCGTTAATTTTAGATTCAGTTATTTTGCATGCATATCGACCATCAGATGCTAAGGCTGATTTTTCAGTAGAAATGTTAAACAGTAAGCCGGGTATGTACGGTGCAGACGTGAGTTTTAATTTGCCTGGTATATGGGATGTAATTATAGTTGCTAAACAGGGCGAGCATGAGTTTATGGTCACTAAGCGGTTTAGTATTTCACCTTAATACTTTTTTATAATATATTAATAATGCCATATGGTGACGTATGGCATTTTAATTTAGAGCTTAATAAACCTTGTCTATACCTTGTTATCATTGTGGATTGCCTGTTCAACATGCTGGTAGTTTCACCGCTAAAGTTGCTGATGAAAACCATGAGTTTTGTTGTTTTGGTTGCCAGACTGTTTGTGAAACAATCCATAATGCTGGATTACAAAGTTTTTATCTTAAAACTCCCGAAGGTGAGCATCTAGCACCACCGCCCTCATTATCAGCGGAACTGGCTTCATACGATTTAGATGAAGTTCAATCTGATTACGTCGATAAATTGGATGATATACGATCAATACATTTATTGGTTGAAGGGATACATTGCGCTGCATGTGTTTGGCTTATTGAGCATTCCTTAGCAAAACAACAAGGCGTCGTCTCTGCTGAGGTTAATCTGACATCGAAACGATTACGCCTAAAATGGGATAATCGTCTCACCACACTTTCTACATTACTTCAGGCGCTTGGACGTATAGGCTATGCAGCGGTACCTTTTGATCCAGATACGGCCGAAGGTGCATTAGCCCGAAGGCACCGAAGTTTATTGTATCGCATGGCTTTTGCTGGTTTTGCGATGATGAATATGCTGTGGATCTCTATTGCTCTTTATAGCGGTGCTGATCAGGGTGAGTTTAAAAACTGGTTTCATTGGATCAGTTTTCTAATCGCTACACCAACATTGCTTTATGCGGGATATCCTTTCCTACGAAACGCTTTGCTTGGTCTACGTCGTAGATATTTAACTATGGATTTACCTATAGCGATTGGTGCAGTTACTACCTATGGCTATTCTACCTATGTAACGATAACAGCTTCAGCTCTAGGTCATGTCTATTTCGATACCGTGGTTAATTTCCTGTTTGTGATATTGGTCGGTCGATATCTTGAGGCTATTTCAAAGCGTGAAGCACTATCTGCAACTAGTCGCTTATTAGAATTACAGCCAAAATTGGCGACAGTAATGATTGATGGCCTTGCTAAAGTAGTTCCCATTCGTGCTGTTAAAATTGGCGATTTAGTATTAGTTAAACCGGGTGAGAAAATCCCTGTTGATGGTGTTTTGACTGATGGTCAGAGCGCTGTCGATGAATCTATGCTCACGGGGGAATCGCTTCCTGTCGTGAAGAAAAACAGTGATCAAGTTGTTGCTGGCAGTATAAACGGTGAAGGGGCCTTTACCGTTAAAGTACAGCAAGTATTACGTAATACCGCATTGGCCAAAATTGTATCGTTGATGGAAGATGCTCAGGCTTCTAAAGCTCCAATACAATGTACCGCAGATAAAATAGTACCGTGGTTTGTCGTCGTGACGCTGACTTTAGCTGCCGCCACTTTTATCTACTGGTATCAGTTTGATTTTGAGAAGGCTTTATTAGCCGCGACATCAGTGCTCATTATTACCTGCCCGTGTGCATTTGGCATGGCCACGCCCATGTCCGTTGCTGTTGCCACAGGGGTGGCAGCACATCATGGGATATTAATTAAACAAGGTGCTGCCCTCGAGTATTTATCTAAAGTCACTCACTTTGTATTTGATAAAACGGGTACATTAACTGAAGGTAAATTACGCGTTGTCACTGTGGAGTCTTTTTCTGTTTTATCCGAAGACAGGTTATTGATGCTCGCTGGAGCAGTCGAACAACACTCACAACATGGTATTGCTAAAGCGATATTAGCCGAGTCAGCGGCGCGAGATCTTACTTTATCACCTATAACAGACTTTTCATCTTCTGCTGGGCAAGGTGTACAGGCCTCGCTTAATCAACAGCATGTTTTATTAGGCACTCAATCATGGCTAGCTGAACTGGGTTTTGTTTTTACTGACATCGTTTTAAATCGAATTGATAGCTTAGAGCATCAAGGCATTAGTTGTGTTTTTATGGCTACTGAAGGACAAATAGTCGGGCTTATAGGTGTGGCTGATCAGCTACGCCCAGATGCGGTATCGATGATTAATGATTTACAACAGCAAGGTATTGCCATAACGGTGTTGAGTGGCGATAAGCAAGCTGTAGTTGGAGCTATCACTGCAGAACTCGGTGATATACAAAGACAAGCTGAAGTTTTACCTAAAGATAAAGCTGATGTAGTGAGGGCATTACAAAACCAAGGTGTTATTGTCGCAATGGTAGGTGACGGGGTGAATGATGCGCCTGCATTAATCCAAGCTGATGTCGGCATTGCATTAGCTTCAGGTACCGATGTTTCAATTGAAAGTGCAGATATTGTGTTATCCCATAATGAATTACGCAAAGTGACCGAGGCAAGGCGTTTAGCCAGTCGAACGCTCAGCACAATAAGGCAGAATATTGTATTATCTATAAGTTACAATATTATTATGGTGCCGCTCGCAATGATGGGTCTAGTTAACCCATTGATTGCAGCGATAACTATGCCAATTAGCTCTTTATTAGTAATTGGTAACGCCGCTAGAATAAAACGTTTATTTAAAGGTTAATTCAATGGATGTTATCTATGGTCTATTACCTGGCATGTTATTGCTAGGTATCATCGGTGTCGCACTGTTTTTTTGGGCAGTACGCAGTGGACAATATGATGATATGGATGGAGCGGCAAATCGTATATTAATGGATGATCCACCTGAGAAGGAACAAGCTAATGACACGGACACGGATAAATAACAGATTAACCTCGAGACAAATAAGCCATTGATGATGAATAGAGTTTTACTTTTTATAGTAGTACTATTTGTTTCACCTTTAACTTGGTCAGTAGAAACCATTAAAATTGGTATGACGACAGCATTAACGGGACCTACTGCTGAGTTGGGTTTTAATATGCGCACAGGGATTCAATGTTATTTCGACATCGTTAATAAGCAAGGTGGTGTCGGTGGACGTATGCTCGAACTCATTGTCCTAGATGATGGTTATGAACCTGTCCGCGCAGCATTCAATATGCGTCAACTGGTTGACCAAGAGAATGTATTGGCTGTTATTGGTAATGTTGGTACGCCAACAGCAATCGTCACTGCACCCATTGCCCAAGAAAAGAAAACCTTATTATTTGGCGCTTTTTCTGGCGGTGGCGTTTTACGTCCGACGCCAGCTAATCGTTATATTATTAATTATAGGCCTAGTTATGTAGAAGAAGCGGCAGAAATGGTCAAGGGATTACTGCAAGCAGGCATTAAACCTTTAGAAGTTGCACTTTTTACGCAACGTGATGGTTATGGTGAGGCAGGATACCGAGGTGTAATAAAGGCATTTCATCAATTTGGTTTTGAGAATACTGACCAGCTTGCGCATGGGCGTTATACTCGTAATACCCTTAATGTCGAAAATGCTGTTGCAGAATTACTAGATGGATCTACCACGCCAAAAGCAGTGATTATGGCAGGAAACTATGTTGCTTCGGCAAAGTTCATAAAATTGTTGCAGCGAGAAATACCTGATGTAATCTTCCTAAATTTGTCTTTTGTAGGTGGTTATTCGCTCAAGCAAGCATTAGGTGATGTTGAAAGTGTTATCGTCATGCAGTCGGTACCGCCATTAGAATCGAACTTGCCGATAGTTGAACTCTATTTGTCCAGTTTACAGCAATTTGATGTTGATTCAGAGCCTAACTCGATTTCACTAGAAGGATTTATAATCGCCAAAATATTTCACCAAGGATTGTTAAATATTGAAGGTAATATCACTAAAGAAAGAATTATTGATGGTTTAGAATCATTGCATGGTATCGATATCGGTTTGGGTGTTGATATTTATGTTGATGAAAATCAACATCAAGCGATACATAATGTTTGGATGACTCATTTCAAGGCAGGAAAAATCACTTCATTTACATGGCCAATGTTACAAAAAAAGACAATTAGATTATGAGCATTTTCATCAGGGATCTAGATAATGTTTAATTCATGGAGCATTAAAAGTTTACTCCAGCTGTGGTCACTGACAACAATCATTGCAATTTTAATGATTGCTACCGTTGCTTTGTATAGCAACATGTCGTTCACGAATACTCAAAATGAATTAACGTCTCATGTGCTACCTATGGAGAATGCCAGCCGACAAGTTAGTAGTGTTGCTACTTCATTTATTACCCGCCAAAAACAAGTTATCTCGGCTGATTCATTAAAAAGTATCACGGAATTGATGCCTCGGAGTCGATTGGAAGATGAGTTCGAAAAATACTTAACGCAACTCAGAGTAGCGGTATCGAATAATGAGCAGGGTGCAACGGTGGTTATGTCTTTGCTGGATTATTACCAGCGTTTTTTGGCAGTTGATACACAATTATTTATTCTGATCAAACAGCAACATGCTATCAATACTCAATTACAGCAACAAATTGCAGTTATTGAATCATTAGATGCCAAAATTCATGAGCGTGTGGAGACGATTTCAGGAAAAATCAATCTGCAAGTAAGTCGTGGTAAACGTGCAATAAGAACATCATTTAAAGAAGGCGAGCCTGCATACACTGAAAGTCTTATAGAAAATATTGTTTTCGCTAAGAAATATACTACTCAAAAGCTAAGTCAGTCTGTGCGATTGAATGTTCTAAAGATCACCACTCTAACGCAAAAAGTTATCCAATTGAAAAATGCAGATCAATTATTGAGCATTCGTGATAATGATATTAAGCAATATGAAGTTGCTCTAAATATTGATCTCAAGCAGCTAAAGAAAGAGCTAAAGCATGATGATGAGTTGCTCAAACTAACAGAGGAGGTAGATGAAGATATTCAGCTGTTAATTCGCACCATTTTAATTGGCGAATTGTCCATTTACCAGTTACGTTTACAGCAATTAGAGAATGAAAACTTCTTAGCATTAGGGCGGCAAAAGTCAATAATTACGCTAAAAGTAATGATGTCCCAATTAGAACAATTATCGACTCTAATTAGTGAGCAAAGCTTAGCTACTGTTACTCAGTCGACTATTGTTGCTGAACGTGCTAAATGGATCATAATTTTATTAGTCACGATGATAGTTCTGGGAATGCTTAGGTTTATTATTGTCCTTTCACAACGCATTAACAGCCCGCTAGCTGAGTTACGTAGTGCTATGCGGGCCTTATCCGTTAAAAATTTCGCTACCCGATTAAACGTGACATTGGGTAAAAGTGAATTTGCCATACTGGCCAAAGATTTTAATTCATTTGCCGAAAATACTCAGAAATTAATCCAAGATTTGGCCGAAGCTGGAGATTCACTGCAAATTAGAAAGCAACACATAACGGCGATTTTAAATAGTGTGCCAGAAGCCATTTTAACCGTTACCAGTGAAGGTGTTATTGAGTCTACTAATCCGGCGGCTGATCGAGTATTGAAAGCGCATGAAAATAACTTGATTGGGTTAAATATTCTCCAGTTTTTTGACGAAAATCAGCATATAGAAAAGCTTACTGATATCTTAATATTGCAAGAAAATAGCAAAGAATTTAAAGGGCTTTACTATAATAAAGAACCTTTTTATATGTGGGCATCACTTAGCCCTGTTTCAAGTATTAATAATATTTGGGTATGTGTGATTTCAGATGTAACGAGTTGGAAAGTTACAGAAGCAAACTTAAAAACAAAAAGTTCTGAATTAGACGCTATTTTAGAAAATGCCATGGTCGGTATAGCATTTATTAAAGACAGAACATTCTTACATGTTAATCATAAGTTTGAAATGTTATTTTCCTGTGACCGAGCTCAACTTTCAGGGCTGTCAACACGGTGTTTATATCTTAGTGACATAGCTTTTGAACAGTTAAGTGATGAAGTCGATGCCGTGCTGAATAGCGGCGAAGATTTTGAAGGACAGCTTGAAATGGTTCGCCAAAATGGTGAACGTTTCTGGTGCTCAGTTTCGAGCAAGGCCATTGACCATGAAGACTCGCAACAAGGCACAATATGGCTATTTGAGGATGTCACTCATCAACGAAAAAATGAAGAACGATTGGTAAGCCTAGCTAGTTTTGATAGTTTAACTGGCTTACCTAATCGCGCTGTTTTTCTTGATCGTCTTGAACATGCCTTACATAAAGCACATCGTGAATCGGGTACATTAGCCGTTTTCTTCCTTGATTTAGACCATTTCAAACATATTAATGATTCTTTAGGGCATACAGCAGGAGATCAGTTACTGTGTGAGGTTGGGACTCGATTGCAGTCATCAATAAGAGAAGGCGATACGGTTGCGCGACTGGGTGGCGATGAGTTTACGGTGATTTTAGAAGACGTGCGCTCAGCTCAATATGTAGCAAAAATTGCAGAAAAAATACTATTGGCCCTATCAGAAGTCTATCTATTGGATTCCATTCAGGTCAATATTAGTTCTAGTATTGGTATCAGTTTATACCCAGCTGACGGGCGTGATATGGACATATTACTGAGAAATGCCGATGCCGCGATGTACCATGCTAAAGACCATGGCCGTAATAACTTCCAATTTTACTCTGCAGAGATGAATGATAAAGCGGCTGAACGTTTAGCTATGGAAACCAGTTTGCGCCGTGCTGTTGAGCTAGACGAACTGTATTTGAACTTTCAGCCTCAAATTGACCTAAGGACGGGAAAGGTTACTGGTGCAGAGGCTTTATTACGGTGGAGTAGTGAGCAGTGGGGAAATGTTTCTCCGGCGGAATTTGTGCCTATTTTAGAAGATACGGGGTTAATCGGTATCGTGGGTGAAATGGTACTAACTCGAGCTTGTGAAGCTTATATGGCGTTGCAGGACAAACTCGTTCCTGATTTTCAAATAGCCGTTAACTTATCTGGTCGTCAATTTAAAGGTGGTCAATTAGTTTCTTATATCAGACAGTTATTGTTAGAAACGGGAATGTCACCTAAAAATTTAGAATTAGAAATCACTGAAAGTATCTTGATGGATAATACTGATTTAGCCATTACAACATTAAATGAATTAAGTGCGTTGGGTATAACTTTAGCCATTGATGATTTTGGTACGGGCTATTCGTCGCTATCATATTTAAAACAATTCCCATTAAACGTTTTAAAAATAGATCGTTCGTTTGTGAGAGATGTCAACGACGATGAAAATGATGCCGCCATTGTCGATGCAATTATAGCTATGTCACATCGGTTGCAGCTTGATGTTGTCGCTGAAGGTGTCGAAACTAAGGAGCAATTAGCTTTCCTTCAAGCACATGATTGTGAGCGTGTTCAAGGTTACTACTTTAGTAAACCATTGAATTTTTCAGCCTTTAGTCAGTTTATTGAGCAAGACGTTCAAGGGCTTTAATTTCGATATCAATTATAAGTGTTTTTGTTGATAGCGAACGAGTTCTAGGGACACTTAATCAACATTGATGATCGGTCACTTGCGTGTTTTAAAGTCTTTAAGCAGGGCATTAGAAATAAACGCTGTTTTACTAATTATTGGTATTGCAATATCGTCTTGTTATGCTCATTCATACGTATAGTCAAACCGGTCAAAGGGTAATACCAAATAGTCGTATTAGGGTCGACAGTGTCTTGGCTAATATTCCCTGGTCCACCAAAACGGAAACGTGCAACCTCGGCATTCAACTTTACTGATGGAACGTAGGTGATCGCTATGATAGGCGCATTAACTACGCTCGCCTTGTCACTGTTACGTAGTTCATAACGGTGGGCACCGCTATCTTGTAATCTGGCCTCGTATGCACGGGACATCATTTCGGTTATTTGTTGTTCAGGTACATCGAGATTTAGCACTAGTTTGCCAGTAATGCCAGCAAGATGAACGCTATCAAAAAAGGCTTCTACGGTTGATGCTTTACCTTCTTCAGAAAAAGCAGCAATCTTGCCAAACTCATGAAACAGTTCCTTAGTATGGTTATACGTCGTTGTACCAATATGGATGCCAAATACTTTGCTCTTACCGTCGGGCATGAGCGTTATTTGCCAAGGCATAGGTGCTGGCGCCTGTTGTGAGGGAATAAATAATAATGCCCCAATCCCAGCAATAGTGAGAAACAATCCAATCAAAAAATCACGAAATAGTCGCATTAAATTCTACCTATTTATTAACAGAGTGCGGTGGTACGTGTAACCAAAAAGTGACCGGACCATTGTTAGTGAGAGATACTTGCATATCAGCACCAAACTGTCCTGCTTCAACAATAGGATGACGTTGTTTAGCTTGTGCACAAATGTGCGTGAATAATTCATTACCTTGCTTTGGTGAGGCGGCAGGGGTAAAACTGGGTCGCATTCCTTTGTCGGTATCAGCTGGTAGCGTGAATTGTGGCACAAGTAATAAACCACCGTTAATATCTTGTAATGATAAATTCATTTTATCGTTTTCATCACTAAAAATTCGATAACCTAATATTCGTGATAATAAGCGATCTGCTTCTGCTTGTGTATCTTCACGTTCCACACCGACAAAAACTAATAATCCTTGTTTAATGCGTGCGATTTCTTCATTTTCTACACAGACCGTAGCGAAGTCTACGCGTTGCAGTAAACCAATCATACTGGAGGTTGGGAATGATTTTTGGACAAGCGTTTTGCTATGTTACGTGTGGCGTGTATTAGCGCATTAATTAAGACTGGTTCTCCCGCCGCATGCCCTGCCATGGGAATAATGTCCAACTCAGCTTCAGGCCATGCTTGGTGTAGTTCCCATGCTTGTTGTGTAGGACAAACGATGTCATAACGTCCCTGTACTATGATGGTTGGAATCGTTCTAATGTTATCTATATTTTTTAGAATGGGTGTATCAGCAATAAAGCATTCATCTAAGGCAAAATGGAGTTGAATACGTGAGTGCGCTAGTGGACTAGGTTCTTGTGATAGATCTGGCTTATGTTCATGATCGCGGAGTGTTACGATAGTCCCTTCCCAGGCTTGTAGCAGTTTAGCGGTAGCCATTTGATGCACTTGATCTGATGCGGTGAGTTGTTGATAGTAGGCTTTCAACGGCGATGCTTGATCAGCTTCAGGCAGATTTTCAACTAATTGTTGCCAAGCCTCAGGAAATAATCGTGATGCTCCACCTTCGGCGTAAACCCAGTCTATATCTTGCTGGCGGCCTAGAAATATTCCTCGCAAAATCATTGCTAAGACCATTTGTGGATGCCGTTGAGCATAACATAGCCCCAGTGTGCTTCCCCATGAGCCACCAAAAATTACCCATCGATCAATATTGAGATGTTGACGAATAGTTTCCATATCGGAGATTAGAAACGAGGTGGTGTTATTTTCTAACTCACCATGTGGTAACGAGCGACCGCAACCTCGTTGATCAAAAAGGATAATGCGATAAATATTAGGATCAAAATAACAGCGGTGTGAGGGTCTACATCCAGAGCCAGGTCCACCGTGTAAAAACACCACAGGAATACCATTAGGATTACCTGATTCTTCGACATAGACTTGATGATACATGCCATTACTAAGCCGTTCCATTTCAAGTTGATGGGTAAGATAAGGTTCAATTTCTGGATAAAGCGGTGTCATATGTTTCTCTTTGTGCAGGTTATCCTTCAAACTATATCATGACTAGCGATGGTAATTATCTGAGGATTGCGAGAAAATACAAGGTCTCGCATAAAGCGTAATTACAGAATTAACGCTAAAATGATAAATAAGGCAAAAAATTAAGATGAACCTGCACGAATTTCAGGCTAAACAATTATTTACTCGCTATGGCATTGCAACCCCAAAAGGTCAGGCAGTGACTAATGGTTCTCAAGCGCGGCAAGCTGCAGAACAGCTTGGTGGCGAACGCTGGGTAGTTAAAGCGCAAGTTCATACCGGAGGAAGAGGTAAGGCTGGCGGTGTCAAAGTGGTCGATACACTTGATGGCGTTGCTGATGCGGCTTATGAAATGTTGGGACGCAATCTCGTCACTCACCAAACAACTGCAGAAGGACTACCTGTTCATCAGATCTTAGTAGAACAACCTTCTGATATCGTAAGTGAACTCTATCTTGCTGTGTTAATTGACCGAGTTAGCCAACGTGTTGTTTTTATGGTGTCGGCACAAGGTGGGATGGATATTGAAGCTGTCGCTGAAGAAAGCCCTGACGCCATTTTGAATTTAATTGTTGATCCTGTTGTTGGCTTGCAAGCTTATCAATGTCGGCGTGCTGGTTTCTTTTTGGGTTTGACGGGTAATACCTTCAAACAATTGCAAACTGTGATGCAGGGCTTGTATCGTTTATTTACTGA
The DNA here is from genome assembly GCA_024636315.1 of Methylophaga sp. Lineage (GTDB taxonomy): Bacteria > Pseudomonadota > Gammaproteobacteria > Nitrosococcales > Methylophagaceae. Next base: position 8,455 of record JAGXHJ010000055.1, on the reverse strand, counting down.
AAATGATGTGAGTTTGGTTGAAATTAATCCTTTAGTCGTCACTGGTAAAGGTAAATTGCTAGCCGTAGATGCTAAATTGAATTTGGATGATAACGCCTTATTTAGACATGCTGAATTAGCGGCGATGTTTGATCCGACTCAAGAAGATGAAACAGAAGTTGTAGCCCAGAAATATGGCCTGAATTACATCACATTAGATGGTGAAGTCGCCTGTATGGTCAACGGTGCCGGATTAGCGATGGCAACTATGGATTTGATTCAAAAAGAAGGTGGATCTCCCGCTAACTTCCTTGATGTTGGTGGTGGTACCACAGCAGATCGTGTTGCCGAAGCCTTTAAATTAATATTATCAGATAAAAAAGTGAAGTCGATATTGGTTAATATCTTTGGTGGTATTGTGCGTTGTGATTTGATTGCTGAAGGCATCATTCATGCGGCAAAAGATGTAGGTTTAAGTTTACCTGTAATTGTTCGCTTGGAAGGCACTAATGCCGAACGCGGCCGCGAGTTATTACTGAATAGCGGAATGGATTTACGTGTAGCCCAAGATTTGACTGACGCAGCTAGACAAGCCGTTGCCTCAGCGAAGGAGAATATAGCATGAGTATTTTAGTTAACCGCGATACCCGTGTTATTTGCCAAGGTTTTACCGGTAAACAAGGGACTTTTCACTCAGAACAAGCGATTGCTTATGGCACGCAATTTTTAGGTGGCGTAACGCCAGGTAAGGGGGGGCAAACTCACCTAGATCGTCCCGTTTTCAATACTGTTGCCGAAGCGGTAGAAGAAACCAATGCTGATGCATCAATGATCTATGTGCCTGCCGCATTTGCTGCCGATGCGATTTTAGAAGCTGCCGATGCCGGAATCAAAATCATTGCCTGCATTACCGAAGGTATTCCTGTTCAAGATATGTTGCGAGTCAAGTATGCGTTGAAACATTCAGATGCCCGCTTGATTGGCCCAAACTGTCCAGGATTGATTACTCCAGGCGAATGTAAGATTGGCATTATGCCGGGTTCAATTCATTTGCAGGGTAAGATTGGCATTGTGTCACGTTCAGGTACCTTAACCTACGAAGCCGTGCACCAAACCACGCACAATGGCTTGGGACAGAGTACCTGTGTCGGTATCGGTGGTGACCCGATTCATGGTATGGATTTCATTGAAGTGTTGTCCTTGTTTGAAGATGATCCTCAAACAGAAGGTATTGTGATGGTCGGTGAGATTGGCGGTCGGGCAGAAGAAGATGCGGCAGAGTATATTCGCCAGTATGTAACTAAGCCTGTGGTTGCTTACATTGCTGGTTTAACGGCCCCTGCTGGTAAACGTATGGGTCATGCTGGCGCTATTATCAGTGGTGGTCAAGGTACTGCCGAAGCTAAATTACAAGCACTATCCGCCGCTGGCATACATATTGCCCGTTCACCTGCTGAAATGGGTGACAGAATGCTTGAAGCTATGGCGCTATAACTGATGGCGGCTGAATTTTGCCTCGTCATGGGGCAAATCAATCTTATAGTGGGTGATGTTGCTGGTAATGTTAAAAAGGTAATTGCAGCAGCTGAACAAGCCCGCGATGAGTTAAACGCGGACTTAGTGGTATTCCCTGAACTAACGTTAACGGGGTATCCACCAGAAGATTTATTACTTAGACCTGGATTAATCAAACGCGTTGAGAAGGGCTTAGTCAGCTTAAAATCTAAAATCAAAGGCGTAGCTGTCTTGGTGGGACATCCATCAGGCGTGGTTCGTGCCGATTTATATAATGCGGCATCTTTAATTGCCGATGGCCAATGCCTTGCCAGTTACTTTAAACATCATTTGCCTAATTACAGTGTGTTTGACGAAAAACGTTATTTTGTTGAAGGTAAAGAACCCTGCGTCGTTGACTATAAGGGGATTAGATTCGGCATTACGATTTGTGAAGATATCTGGTTTGCAGGACCTTCTGTACAAGCAGTAGATGTCGGTGCTGAAATCATTGTTAACCTGAATGCTTCGCCTTTCAGCCAAGGCAAGTGGCAACTTCGCGAAACACAGGTCAAACAACGTGCACTTGAGACTGGCGTACCTATTATTTATGTGAATCAAGTCGGCGGGCAAGATGAATTAGTATTTGATGGTTGTTCCTTTGCTTTGTCGAACACCGGCGAGAAAGTTGTTCGAGCCCCCGCTTGGCAGCAAGGTTTATTTCCTGTCTTTATTAGCCGTAATGAAAATAAAACCTTATCAATACAAGGCGAGTTAGCAACTAAAGAAACTGAGTTGGCAATGATCTACCAAGGCTTGGTTTGTGGTTTGCAAGATTATGTCGAAAAAAATCACTTTGCGAGCGTAGTTATTGGTTTGTCAGGCGGTATTGATTCCGCATTGACTTTAGCTTTAGCAGTAGATGCATTAGGTGCTGATAGAGTTAAAACAGTGATGATGCCTTCACGTTATACCGCTCAGATGAGCCTTGATGACGCACAACAAATGGCTGATATTTCAGGTGTAGCACATAGTGTTGTTGCCATTGACTCATTGTTCGATCAATTTGTAGATAGTTTGTCGGAACAATTTGCAGGCAAACCAGCGGATACTACAGAGGAAAATATTCAAGCCCGAGTGCGCGGTGTGATATTGATGGCAATATCGAATAAAACCGGTGCCATGGTGTTATCTACAGGTAATAAAAGCGAAATGGCCGTCGGTTATTCAACATTATATGGTGATATGGCGGGTGGATTTTCACCGCTGAAAGATGTTTACAAAACCTTGGTATATCAATTGTCAAACTATAGAAATAGTTTGTCTGAGGTTATTCCACAACGTATTATTACTCGTCCGCCATCTGCGGAATTAGCACCCGATCAATTTGATCAAGATAGCTTGCCTCCGTATGAAATACTTGATGAGTTGCTAGAACGATATATTGGCGACGATTGGTCTTTCGAAGAATTGGTCGCAGCAGGTAGTGAAGCTGAAATGGTTGCGCGTGTTATCAGAATGGTAGATCGTAATGAATATAAACGACGTCAGGCTGCACCTGGTATCCGTATTACCAGCCGTGCATTTGGACGTGATCGACGTTATCCGATAACATCGGGTTATACTGTAACTTCAACAATAGAGTAAGGATGGGGACAACGATGAAAAAAATTGAAGCGATTATTAAACCTTTCAAGTTAGATGATGTGCGTGAAGCATTATCAGATATTGGTGTAACTGGTTTGACGGTATCAGAAGTAAAAGGTTTTGGTCGTCAAAAAGGTCATACTGAACTCTATCGTGGTGCAGAATATGTTGTTGATTTTTTGCCTAAAATTAAAATGGAAATCATATTACCTTCAGAGCAAGTTGATGCCTGTGTCGAAGCCATTATCAAGGCGGCACATACAGGTAGAATTGGCGACGGTAAAATCTTTGTGATGCCTGTTGAGCAAGTAATTCGCATTCGTACTGGTGAAGAAGGCGAAGCTGCCGTTTAGTTGAAAAAGACATCGTAGTAGTCAGCAAACACGAGGAAAGTATCCTGATATTTCCTCGTGTTTCGGCAAAAAATATCTACCGTGCAGAGGCTATTTTTATTCGTTTTTGTCACGGTTTTTTTGTTGACAAAAATCAAACTATTATGAGATTGTTTGGGCTAATCCATAAAACGTGGTAGCCATAAGGCAACATCTGGAAAGCTAATTAAGGCGACGAGTACAGCAAGTTGAATTATGATAAACGGTACGATGCCACGATAAATAGCTTGTAGTTTAAGTGTCGGCGCACTGGCTTTTAGATAAAATAAAGAAAAGCCGAACGGGGGTGTTAGAAAAGAAGTTTGTAAGTTCAGTGCAATCAGCAAGGCAAACCATAAGGGATCTAAATCCATATGAATAGCAATCGGAGCAATGATTGGTACAACAATAAAACAAATTTCTATAAAGTCTAAGAAAAAACCCAACACAAAAATAAGTAGCATACTGACGATGAGAAAGCCCCATTTTCCTCCAGGTAAGTTAGCAAAAATGTCGAAGATCAATTTATCTCCTCCCATACCAACAAATACCAGACCAAATGCGGTTGCACCAATTAAAATCAAAAATACCATACTGGTTAAACGGGTAGTTTGACGTGATGCATCTTGTAGATTACTGAATGTTAATTTGCCATGAGTCAACGCTAATAACATAGCTCCCAGAGCACCAACGGCAGCAGATTCTGTGGGGGAGGCAATACCAAAGAAGATAGAACCCAAAACGGCTAATACCAACATCAAAGGTGGCAACATACTTTTTAACACCGTGTAGCCAAGATGTTCGTCATTTTTTGGGTCGGAGACAATAGCAGGAGCAAGTTCAGGGTGTCGCCATGCCACATAGCCAATATAGGTGATATAAGCAACGACCAACATCATGCCGGGCACTGCGGCGGCAATAAACAGTTGCCCCACTGGCACACCAATAACATCTGCTAATAGAATCAAGATAATACTGGGTGGGACTATTTGCCCTAAGGTGCCAGAGGCTGCAATAGTGCCGCTGGCTAATGTCGGTGCATAACCATGTTTTAACATTGAGGGTAGGGCGATAACCGCCATGGTGACTACAGATGCCCCTACCACGCCAGTTGTAGCTGCGAGTAATGCACCAACTAATACAACAGATATGGCTAAGCCGCCTCGAATACGACCGAATAAGCGCCCCATTGTTTCTAGTAACTCTTCAGCGATCCCTGATTTTTCAAGTATTACGCCCATAAATACAAATAATGGTACGGCTAACAAAGTGAAGTTGGTCATGATGCCCCAAATACGGAGTGGCAAAAGATTGAAAAAGTCGAAACCGAGGAAAAAGCTACCGAAGGCTAATGCGACGGCGCCGAGTGTAAATGCAACAGGGAATCCAAGTAGTAACAGTAAAAATAACACCGCAAACATTGCCAAAGCCCACACTTCCATTATTTGACCTCGATGTTTTTGCTAAGTGTTAGGATATTTCTAGCCAAGTCGGCCAAAGCTTGCAAGATAAGCAAGCCAAAGGCGAGTAATAAGCTACCTTTAAGTAAGAATCGATAGGGTAATCCACCAGGATCAGGCGAACCTTCATTATAATAAAAGGCATTTTCCACAAATGGCCAACTACTGGTTAAAATTAGAATGCAGAAAGGAAGTAGTAAAAATATGGCACCAAATATATTGACTAAAGCCCGTTTTTTGTCTGACATGAAACGGCTTTGATAGATAATATCTACCCGAACATGTTCATCGTGTTTCAGTGTGTAGGCTGAACCGAGCAAAAATATCAGAGCAAATAAATGCCACTCCAATTCTTGTAAGGCAACAGAGCCTTGTTGGAATAAGTAGCGCATTGCTACGTCATAACAAATTAATAAGACTAACCCTAGCACGAGCCAAGATGCGGTTTTACCCGTCCATTCAATAAAGGTATCGATAAGCTTTATAAATAATCGGAGTTTTGAGGTCATTAATTGTTATTATCTTATTTCGTACTATAGAGTGTCCCATAAATGATTAGAAAGCACTATAAGCAGTTCTATGGCCCGTCATGTACAATTAGCTAAATATTTTTTCACCTTGGAGTTTTAAACATGGATAAGCAAGAAATTAAAAATAATATAACGAATGCCAATCAATGGACTCGCATTCTTTATATGTTGTTATTTGGCGTTATTTTATATTTGGTTATGATGGTGCTATGCGTAGTTGTTGTTGTACAAGCTGTATTTGCATTGTTAACGGGCAATCCTAACAATGAAATTCGCAGATTTTCAGGTGATCTCGTACGCTATTTGCGAGAAATTGCAGCCTTCTTAACGTATACCGATGAAACTAAACCTTATCCATTCCAAGCATGGCAAGCGGCGGAGTCTGAAGGTGACATTATAGATGCTGAATATGAAACACCAGCATCTGAACCCGTGTCTGAAGATGAAGCAAAACCGGATACTAAATCTGACGTATAGGAAGACATCACGTTGCTTATTGTTATCTCACCCGCTAAAACATTAGATTTTGAAACTGCACCTAGTACAGAAAAATGCAGTCAACCTAGGTTCTTGCCGCAATCACAACAGCTGATAAATGAACTCAAAGACTTATCTACAGCTGATATCGCTACATTAATGAAATTAAGCGATAAACTGGCGGCGCTTAATATGGCGCGTTTTCAAATCTGGCAGAAACCATTTAATTTAGAAAATGCCAAACAAGCCTTGTTGGCCTTTAAAGGCGATGTCTATACGGGGCTGGATGCTGATACTTTGGATATTGCTGGGCTAGATTTTGCCCAGCAACATTTACGGATATTATCTGGCTTGTATGGTGTGTTGAAACCCTTAGATCTGATGCAAGCCTATCGCTTAGAAATGGGTACTAAATTTGCCAATGTAAAAGGCAAAGATCTTTACCAGTTCTGGGGTAGTCAGCTTCGTGAGTCGATAGAGTCAGAACTGAAAGATGGCGCGCTTATTAACTTGGCTTCTAATGAATATTTCAAGGCAGTAGAAGCCAAGAAGTTAAAAGCCCGCATTATCACGCCAGTATTTAAAGATTGGAAAAATGGTCAATATAAGATCATCAGCTTTTATGCAAAAAAAGCCCGAGGTTTGATGAGCCGTTACATAATTGACCATCGCATTAATGACCCAGAGAACATCAAAGGCTTTGACAGTGAAGGCTACCGATTTAGTCCAAAAATGTCACAAGCGGATGAATGGGTGTTCCTACGCGATCATGGGTAAACTGTGAAAAGGTTATTTTTTGCTTTATGGCCAGACGAGGCAACTAGAGCGGAAATTGACCAATTGAATCAGTCGCTCTTTTGTAAGCATTTAAAAAAAGTTAGACCAGGAAATATACATGTAACATTAGCTTTTATGGGCCGTGTCGATGAAAAAACAGAACGGTCAATTCGACAGTCTATCCCTGACATTACAGCGGAGCCGATTACGATTTTTTTTGATCAATTAACCTCATGGTCAGATGCGGGCGTTTTATGTTTAACGAGTAGCAAGCAGCCGCAACAGATTATTAATCTAGTTGAACAGTTAAAAATAGTGATAGGGACTTATGGCGTTGAACTTGATAGCCGGCCCTATAATGCGCATGTGACATTAGCGCGTAAAGCGCGACCTAATCCGCCTACCATACTTGCTTCAATCTGCTGGCATGCAATAAGTTTTGCTTTGGTTGAGTCGGTTTCTACATCTAGGGGTGTGAATTATCAGGTACTGGAAAGCTGGCCCTTAGGTTACAGTTGAAATGTAGCGACTAGTGGTGAGTGATCAGATAAGTTATTCCACAGTTTGCGATTTGGGCGGTCACATGACACCGGCTCTATCCCTCGATAATAAATTCTATCCATTTTCAATACCGGCAACCAAGCTGGATAAGTTTTAGCATGTTTGTGATGCAGGGTTCGATAAGCTTCTTTCAAATTCAGATGCTGAGAAAAAAGCTTTTCAGCTTGTCCTGTCCAATCATTAAAATCACCAGCGACGATCAGCGGCGCATCATGCGGAACATGTTCGTCAATGCGGGTGCATAATGTTTTAAATTGGCGCCTGCGCTCCATTGCCATTAGTCCTAGATGAATGCAGATAATATGCAGGTCTCCACCCTGATTAGGTAAGCTTATTACACCATGTAATAAACTACGGCTAGCCCATGCAAAAGGCGATACATTAATGTTTTCCCAGCATTGAATACCATACTTGCTGAGTATGGCATTACCATGATGTCCGGCTTCGTAGGTAACGTTTTTAGCATAGGCAAAGTGCGGCCAACGGTCGTGTGCTAAAAACTCTGAGTGGGGTATGTCTGGCCAGTTATGATGGGTTTGTTCATGTCCGGTATGCTGGCCTTGCATCTCTTGTAGAAACATTATGTCGGCATCAGACTCAATTAAGGCATCACGAATTTTATGTAATATAAAATGGCGATTACCCACGCTGAATCCTTTATGTAAGTTATAAGTCAGGATGCGTAACTGATTTTCCTGCATATTAAGGTTATCTCTCTTTTTTCAGTAGTTTATAGATAATAGTACTCGCACTAGTTAAAAACATCCCATTAAAAAACGTTTTTAACGCAATAAACCATATCACGTCTATCAGTTTAAGAAATGATGCTGTGCAGTTAATTTTGTAGGTGAGGAATCGTTGAGCTGAGTATATATTAACTATGTCACCGTCTGGAAGATGGCCTCAAGTTTTCGCTGACGTAAGTTAATTATATTTTTGATGGAGTACATTCTCGTGATGTCATAAATTTTGGGATGTGATAGACAAAACGAGTTGACCTTTCCCTGCTAGATTGTAGCCTTATATACCCGTGATCAATGAACATGCTTGATTTATACCAAAATCAAGATCATGATATCCCCCATGAAAGAAGTAATCCTCACATCAGAGCAAAAAGATGATTTAGAAGCACGTCACGATCCAGTCGAGACAAACGTGT
>JAGXHJ010000054.1 GCA_024636315.1 Methylophaga sp. | reverse complement strand
TTTCTACAGCAAAGGAATTTCGAGAGGCGATTGATAATTTCTTCATCAATACACTTCCAAGCCTGGCTAAAACGTTAGATGACAGAATTAATGATAATTTTCAGGTGCTAATTCCTGCAACTTGAAGTGGGATGGGTATAGCGATAGGGCTGAAGATAGCGAATTGCATTATCAAGTTGCACACAGCTTTGTTGATAAATTTCATCTGTTGCCACTTCTACTGGCGGCTCAAAATAAATCGGCTCTAGTGGTACAGGTGGCATAGGCACAGCCTGAACAGAAGTCATCAAAAAGACAAAACTAATTACTGCACATACTTTAAAAAGTGGCATGCTAATCATACTAATAGAACTCCATTTTAATGGTCATAGCATAGTTATCGGCAGTTCAACACAAAACTCCACACTCTGTTGTCAAATTTGCGCAATCACTTTTCCCGCCTGTTTATGTAGAATTAAATCCAGTGATTTTTTAATGATATAGCCACAGCTTATAGCCGTTTCAATCTCAAGATTACGATAGACGGCGATAATATCTATCCGTAATTACTATAAATTAAAATTCCGCAATATTTACTTAGTCACCAACAGTTCCTGCCGATTCGTTTCACTCATGCTCGCAACTATACTATTTTCATTTAGCCGCTCACTTCATAATCGCGCACGATCAATATCGATTTATCTATAGAATGAACAAGTCAGTCTTCATCGGCTGACTCTTTTTCATGCTTATGCACATCAATCCAAAGCTGTAGCCGTTTAGCGATGGCCGCGTTAAAAGATCCTTCAGGATATTGCCCTTGTTCATCAAGTTGACCAACATCAATACCAGAGAGTAAAGCCAGTGCTTGGTCAATCGCATCAATAGCATGGATCTGGAACTTATTTTCAGCCACCGCATCAATCACATCTTGTCGCAACATCAAATGCTGGACATTACTAAGCGGAATAATAACGCCTTGATCACCTGTTAAACCAAGTTTCACGCAGACATCAAAAAAGCCTTCAATTTTTTCATTAACACCACCAATCGCTTGCACTTCGCCATGCTGATTCATCGAACCTGTGATCGCTAATGATTGTTTTAAAGGCAATTCAGCAATCGCTGATAACAGGGCACACAATTCAGCCGCTGTGGCACTATCACCGTCAACCTCACCATAACTTTGTTCAAACACTAGGCTTGCTGACATAGACAATGGCTGATCTTTGGCATAAGTAGAGCCTAGATAACCACTCATAATCAATACACCTTTAGAGTGAATATCACCACCCAATTCAACTTCACGCTCAATATCGATAATATCGCCATCACCAAAGCGGCAGTTAGCTGTCAAGCGAGACGGCTGACCGAAACTGTATTCACCTATGCCCAATACAGTTAAGGCATTCACTTCGCCTACGTATGCGCCCGTCACTTTAATACGTGTGATGTTACGCTCAATATGATCGATTAACTGACCACGTATTCGATCAACACGTTGTTCGCGACTTTTTAACGCCTGCGTTACATGTTGTCGTGCGACTACAGAAACCTGCTGCTTACGTGCCCAATACGTTGATTCTCTTAATAAATCTGTCATCGATCCCAGATGTAATGACATTTTACTTTTCTCTTCTACCGACCGAGCAGCATGCTCAATCATTTTTGCAACCGCTTCTTTGCCTAAATGTAGTAGTCCTTCTTTTTGTACCGTACTGGCAATAAGGCGAGCATATAACAAATGATTATCAGCAGTTCTCTCCATCTGATCTTCAAAATCAGCCACGACTTTAAATAACTCTGCAAATTCAGGATCATGCTCATAAAGCTCATAATATAAATGGCGGTCACCGAGCAATATCACTTTCAAATCAAGTGGAATAGGTTCAGGCTCAAGAGATACCGTAGCGACCAAACTGTACATCTGTTCTACACTGTCGAATCGAAGCTCTTTTGAATGTAGTGCTCGCTTCAAGCCTTCCCATGAATATGGTTGCATAAGTAGCTGTTCAGCATCCAAGATCAGATAACCACCATTAGCACGATGAATTGCACCTGCTTTAATCAAGCTAAAGTCAGTAATCAAAGTGCCCATCATGGCCATATTTTCAACACTACCTAATAAACTTTGGTGGCTAGGAAAATTTTCATACACTACCGGTGCACCAATAGCATCTGCATTGTTAACAATTAGATTAACTTGATAACGCTTTAATAGTGGACTATCAACAGTGTGTGAGACCTCATCGTCTTCATCATCGGGTTTTACAAATGCATCGACATAATTAAGTAAGTCTTTTTGCATAGCATCAAAATACAGCTGTAGACGTTCAATTTTAGGGTAAGCATTTTTTAACTTATTTATCTGTCGGCTAATAACTTCAGTGGCGACTTCATCATCCAACGCCTTTACCTTAGTTTGATTATCTCTTTCCCACTCACGTAATTCTAATAAGGTATGCTGCAAATCCTCATGCAAAGTCGCGATTGCATCCTCTGTTTTTTCTTGCTGATCGACAGGTAACTGCTCAAATTCATCGGCAGTCATTGCTTCACCATTTCGCTGGGCAGCAAAGGCATAAGTGCCATCCTGCATGCGTAATAATACAATGCCTTTACGATCCGCTTCTAACTGTAAAATACCAAATAAACGCACGCGATGTTTACGTGATGACTCATCAATAGAACGCATTCGCCCGCGGTAATATTCATCATCAAAGGCATGCGGTAACTCTTCCAATAAGTGATGGATTGCTTTCTCAATATCATGAATAAGTTGTGAACCTAGTCCCGTTGGTAGCTCTAAAAACCACGGTTTTTGTGGGTCGGTAAAATTATGTAAATACCCCCAATCATTGCCATGAGGACGAAGCTGAACATGTTCGTCGAGAAAACGTTTTGCTAGCGTATATTTACCTGATCCCGTGTCACCCATAACAAATAAGTTATAACCATTGCCTTCGATATTGACACCAAAGTCGATCGAATCTAATGCCCTAGATTGACCAATCATGGTCGATAAGCTTTGCAGTTCGGCCGTGGTTTTAAAATTGAGCTGTTCACTACTACAATGTTGATACAAACTATCTGGATGTAATTGGGTATTGAAATTCATTTTTTTACTCTAGCCTTATAAGGTACTTTTAGCTTAGGATACCCTACAAATTATATAACTTAATATTTATCACACTGTGGGAGCACATAATATGAGTAATCATGACTATGATGAACAACGTAATTTTTTCAGAATGAGTATTGAAACTCAAATCACTTATAAAATTAAAAATTCTGATGGTCGTTCACACCATGGTATCAGCGGTGATCTGAGTGCAACAGGACTATATATGTCCACAGATTTCGCACTTAAAGAAGGGGATGAAATAGAATTAGTGATGAATCCTAGTGGCGACCGTTTACCGCCCTTTATTGCAGAAGGCAAGGTATTACGGACGACTATCGCTGAAAATGATGTCAACAAGTTTCACGTTTCTATAGAACTAACTAAAACATCCTAAAAAACACACATTGACTATATTAAAAGCCTTAAGCCGAAATCGCTAAATCCAATAGCTTGTTTTAGTCATAACTTTAGACATCAAACCCATCATATGCTTAACAGGTGTGGGTAAGGTCGCCCCGCCAGCATTAAGTGCCAGCGTGCCATGACGTAATTCATCAATTCTCATCTGTTCCAATATGGCACGACTTTTTTCATCGCGCACACTAATTGTAGCTAAATGTTCATCTAGATGCTGAACAACTTGTTTTTCTGTCTCGGCAACGAAACCTAAACTCCATTTATCACCAATTTTTCCCGCCACAGCACCCATAATGAAAGATCCGGCATACCATAAGGGGTTTAACATACTAGTATGTCCACCCAGATAATCCAATCGTTGCTGGCACCACACTAGATGATCATTTTCTTCCAATGCCGTCTGCTCCATTGCTGCTCGAACTTTAGGCAGTGTCGCGGTTAATGCTTGACCTTGATATAAAGCTTGAGCTGAAACCTCTCCCGCCTCATTAATCCTCATCAACCGAACTGATAGGCGTTGTTCTCGCGCTGTCAGCTCATGCTCAGTTAAATCACAGTCAGGCATCAGACGAGCGGTAGTTTCGGGCTTACCAATGACGGTTGTCAATGCTTTATCTGCCTCAAGAATTAATCTATCTATCAAACTATATTTTCGTGTATTCACTGCATATCCCTCAAAAGATCACTTCAATCAATAAACATATCAGCATTACTATTATCAATGTGTTCAGTAATGACAATTTTTTCTTGAGCCAATAATTCTTTATATGAAATAGTCTGATTTCGACCATTGTATTTTGCGTAGTACAAAGCGTCATCAGCCATACCGATAACATCCGTTGCCGACATTTGGCCCACCACTTCAACAAAACCAACACTGATCGTTACATTGCCAATTTGAGGAAATTCGTGTTTATCGATGTTTTGTCGTAATCGGTTAAACGCCATCATCGCATTATGTTCATTGACCGCTTTTAACATCACCACAAATTCTTCACCACCATACCGAAAAACTAAGTCATCCCCGCGCACACAGCTTTTCATCATTAAGCGTGCAACGAGAATAATTACTTCATCACCATATAAATGGCCATAGGTATCATTAATTAATTTGAAGTGATCAATATCGACGACACCTAACCACGTTGTTAAATCATCCGAGTGGCGCTTTTCACTTTCAATTTCTATGCCGGTAGACTCAATTGTGCCTTGCATTAGCACTTTTGTAATTTCAGTGTCGAGCGTTTCTCGGTTAAACAATCCGGTTAATTTGTCACGTTGTGTTTTGTCAATCAAGGTTAAATAATTTGAATAAACATGCAATATGCCGCTCACTATTCGCTGCTCATCCAACGAAGGGCTTTTTATACAATGGCAAACTAGTAGTGAACAGGTATCATTGTCTGCATTCAATATCGGATAGCTAATATCCCATGCCGTTTGATCAGCATTTTGCAGGAACTTAATTTCCTTGCTTTCAGCTGACGCTGACAATGCATCGTTTAATTTTTCTGTAACAGTATTAACTCGTAAATCATGCTCTAGATTAATGGCACCTTTCTTATCGACAACTACAATTAATTTATGGGCCTTATCTTCATTAACTCCGTTTAGCTCAAACAGCTGTAAACTTTCTGCTGGATACAAATCATTAATTGTTTTTAGCACACTTTTTTCTAGCATCTTTCGATCATGATGCCGAGTGATTTCGGCAAGGCCGTCAATTAAAATGATGCTTTGATGATTTTTTTTCATTTAATAAAAAATTAATAGCCCTTTAGTAACAAGTCAATTTATCTCTGAAATAGAACATAAACTTTGCACTAAGCATTTGTGCCATCACGGTAAAATACCTCTCGCGCAAAGTTCACATTATAGAAATAAATACTCGCTGTTTCTGTTTCAGTTATATCACAATGCAGCAAAAAAACGCTCTAATGTTGCAGCTAGTTGTCTAGGATCGAATTTAGGCACGTATGCATCAGCACCTACACCTTTACCCATGTCCATATTAGCTGCGGCTGTTAGTGATGAATGCATAATCACCGGTAAATGCTTGAATCGTGGATCTGCTTTTATCTTTTGCGTTAAAACATAGCCATCCATCTCAGGCATTTCAACATCGGTCAGCACAAGTTGAATTTCAGTAATAATATCGCGATTCTCTATTTCACATTTATCTGCCATTCGATTGAGCAGTATCCAAGCTTCAGATCCATTAACTGCACCGATATGTTTCACGCCCATATGGTCGAGTGTTTTGGTTATTTGTTTACGAGCGATATTCGAATCATCAGCAAATAAGATAGTATGCTGCCTATCAGAATCTAATTTTTCGATACCGTCGAAAAGATTGTCATCATAGAAACCACCAGCATCAGCCAATACTTTTTCAACATCCATAATCATGACTAATCGTTTATCGGATAATTCTGAAACCGCAGTCACTAATCCGCCAAGACGTTTTGAAAGCAACGGTGGTGGTGCTTTTACTTGTTCCCAGTTTAACCGTTGAATAGTATCAACTGAATTTACCAAAAATCCCTGAATATGAGTATTGTATTCGGTGATCATCAATATTTTTGGTTCATCTGTCGACGTTAAATTACAGAATTTCTGTAAATTAATGATAGGCACCATTTCACCTCGCAAACTCACAAAACCCTCTACACCATCAGGCATTTCAGGTGCACTTGTAATCTCAGGAATATTCAATACTTCACGGACTTTAAATACATTGATGCCGAAGACTTCATTTCTGCCGGTGTGATCGTTGGTACCTAGGCTAAACAAAAGTACCTCTAGGTGATTTGTTCCTGCTAGCTTTGTGCGTTCATCAATAGAATCAATAAGTGTAGCCATAGCGACCTTCTCTAGTTTCTGTTCGATTAAATTTAGTTGAAAACCTTAGGCACGTTGTCTTTAGCGCAATGCCACATTAAAGCACTTATTCAGAAGGTTCCGGTTCAATAATACCTGTTTATGCTTCCTGCTACGAAAACTAATTGCCTTACTTAACCAGATAAGCGGCAATATTGTCCACATAACCTACGTTTATAACCTCTAATATACTTACTTAAGTAGTAATAGCTTGCAAATACATAAACTGCTATATAACAAGCAATATTCAAGCCGTGTTTCATTTAAAAAATTTACACTTTTTCGCTTATTAACCTCAACTCGGTTTAAGAACCAAGGGAACTAAAAAGCCTGTTTACCGATCAGATCTTTTACCACAAAGATTTTGACCAAAGGAAAACAGGCTTATGAACAAGTTAACTGAAGTATTCTGTGATGTCGATGACAAGG
>JAGXHJ010000053.1 GCA_024636315.1 Methylophaga sp. | reverse complement strand
CTAAAAAAGGGAGATAGCGGGTAAATAACCCGTAAATTGGAGAAAAATGAACGTGTGACGTCACTTTTTTCTAAATTTATTCAAAAAATTAGCTTTCAGCTAATCTGGCACTAATAAAAGTGGTTCGTGCAAAGGTCTCTCTCTATTTGAGAGATGAATTTAATATACAAGGGGCTCAATCAACCCTCTGTATAATGTAAATAAACTCATTATTGATTATCTATTTAACTCTGTTTTGGGTAACCATGCCAGCATCAAGCCAATGCGCTTTCACCCGTTAACTTGACCAGTTCAGCATCAACTACGCTAATCAACCTAGCTTGTGCGATCTCCAATGCCTCTGTAATCGCTTTATATTGTTCAGTGGTAGTTATGACCATTTCCATCAGGTTGGTGATCGTCACGGGGCTGTCAGTCATCATCTGTTCAAGTTCTGTTCGTGACTTGGTTAAGACAACTAATGACAGTCGCCGTTGCATCATAAAGTGCTGTTCATCACGTGCGGTTTGCTGTGCTTCATCTGCTGTCATTAATGGTTCAAAGTCTATTCGTTGCATTGCAGTATTCATGGTTAGTTAATCCTGTAATCATTGGTTAATTAAATGGCTAGGTAGTGGTTATGTAGGTGTGTGGGAAATACGACGGTTATAGTTTTAGCTAAGTCATTGATTCTTCGTTCCAGAGCAGTCGTATTTACCTCTGTGGCCTTAACTTACAAAGCCAGAGCGGTCGTATTTACCTCTGTAGCATAGCCAGAGCAGTCGTATTTCCCACGGTAGTGTTAATTTTCATCAGTCCAGTTTTCCCATGTATTAGCTGGTGGCCTGTCGTTAAAAGGTAGCCATTCAATGCGCCAACTTCGTGACTTACTTTGTGTTCTGCTACTAAAAAAAGAATACTCCATACACGTAATAAAGCCTCGCTCTTGTAGTTGATTAAATGCCTTGCTTGCCGTTTTTTCTGAACACGGTATTTTTTCAGCCGCTTCCCTTATGCCGTAATCCACCAGCTTGTCATTCCTCCAGTGGATGTGCATTTGCATCATTAATACTTTTGCTTGCGGTATAAGGTTTTGGTATATGGGTGAGTTAATCAATCTAAGCGATGTAACAAGTACACCGCCTCGCGTATCAAAGGGTAGAGAATGTTTTTTCTTCCTTGCCATAGCTCACCATTCCCGTTCTGCATATTTACGCTTTAGAAACGCCGCCACGCCTAGCAAGTCATCAAGTTGTAGTAATTGCGAGTTTATCGGGATTTAAGCCCAAGTCGGGCAATCTAGCGGCTAATGCTTGCGCCTGTTGCAATAGTATTTGCCAGCTGTGCTGGTTGTAAGTATTATTAAATTGCATGAGATAAGTTCCTTTCGGTTTGGTCGCTGGTGGGGGCTTTTTCTTTTGCAGTTCTAATCATAGTCAGCACATCATCACGGATCTGTTGTGGTGCTACGCCATCAATCCGTAATCGTTCAATCTCAGCGTGTACCATCTGTTCAAGCTGTCCTAGCTGATAAAGCTGGTGGGCTGTCATATCAGCTCGGTTAGTTTTTGCAGAACCTGTCACGGCAATATTGATTGCATCTTGAATATGCTTAAATAATCTAATACACCGCATCGAGTTTGGTATCTCTTTGGCAAGGGCATCTTGTAACCATTTGATATTGTCATTGGCTAGTTTGGTGTTGTCGCTGGCAAGGTGGCGTTGTTGCATCCAATAATCTCGCTCACCTTCCACATGATTAAACAGCGTTATAAAGTCAGCTTTGAATTGATCGGCTTTATCACCAGTGAACCCCATCACCACCAGCAAGAATTGATCACGGTTTAATTCGTGATATTTCTGCTCTTTCCCTTGCTGGTTTAGATAGTAGGACGGCTTAATTTTCAGCCGTCCCCTTTTGACTAATGATGCAATTCTTTGATTTACATTTGATGGTCTTTTACCAAAATGGTCAGCAACTTGTATTGTGTTGGTAATGACTTTTTTATGCTGATGGTCAAGAGTAACAATACCGTCTTGCAGTAAATCAATTCTAGTTGGAAGTGGTGAGGTCATCATGGTTGCGTCTCCTCGTTGCGAGAAGTCGCTATTCTGTCATCAAGCCATTGATCTACCTCTGACCCAACCCAGCCACTTGATCTGACCCCGATCTTAATAGGCTTTGGAAACGTACCCGCTGAAGCCATACGGTAAATAGATGAACCGCTCAGACCTGTGGTGTTTTTTACTTCTAAAAGCTTTCTGATTTGCTGTGACATATCCTGCTCCCTTTTGGGTTGTTGTTGTAAGTGACAACTACAGGATATAGTCTCTGTTCTTTTCTTCTAAATGCATGTGTGTAGTACAAATAGCGGTGTATTACACGTTAGGCCAATCTTCTATTTTTTTTCTTAAATCTCTGAGTACATTCTCAATGGTTTCTACACTCACATTAAGATCATTAGCTGCTTTAATCATAATTTCACGAGCATCAGCTTCCAGTTCACGCATAACGTCAATTGGTTCTTTTGCCTGCCTATCAGCCAGACCACCTAAATCCTGATATTTAAAAGCATCGATCAGCCCTAGTACAAGTGACAGCGATCCAGCTATTTTCATGCGCTCAGAAGCTGGTAATTTGAGTTTTGTAGCTGCTTTTTTATTTGGCCTTCTTTCTCCCTGAACAATGCCTGCAATTACTACCCTAAACATCTCAGGTATTTGCTCTGACTCTCTGATAAGTTTTGAAAGTGGCGCGGTGTCATTATAATCATAAGCATCAATTGCACATATCCATAGCCAGTGGTCATTCATATCACGGGGTAAATCAAGGTAATTTTTTACTTTTTTAGTCACCCGATTAAACCTTATCTGCTCGATTAATTGCTATCACATCAGCACCACTAGCCAAGCCGTCAAGATAATCAGCCCATGCTTGCATCATCTTTTTACGTTCTGGCAAGTGTTGAGCATAGTTATAAGCCGCCCTAACGCCGTTACTTTCGCCGTGTGCTAGTTGTCGTTCTATTGCATCACCAAGCCAGCCTTGCTCGTTTAAGATAGTGGTAGCCATGCTTCTAAAACCGTGTGCTGTCATTTCATCTTTGGTGTAACCCATACGCCGTAAAGCCGCGTTCACCGTGTTATTGCTCATTGGTCTAGTGATGGTTCGATTGCTAGGAAAAACATACTTGTCACGGCCTGTAAGTGGCTGTATGTCCTTCAGTGCTTCAATGGCTTGCTTTGATAGCGGTACGATATGAACCACTCGCATTTTCATCTTTTCTGGTGGTATACGCCATTCAGCGTTTTCTAAATCAATCTCTGACCATTCAGCCTGTCTTAATTCGCCTGGTCTAACAAATACTAAAGGTGATAGTTTCAAGGCTGTAGCGGTGATAATTGTGCCAGTGAAGCTTTGTATTGCTCGCATCAATGCGCCCACTTTGACTGGTTCAGTAATTGAAGGATGATGATTCGTTTTTGCTGGTGGTAATGCGCCTTTTAAATCGGCTGCGGGATCGCGTTCAGCGCGTCCCGTTGCTATGGCATACCTAAACACCTGTCCACATATCTGATTGACACGGTGGGCGGTTTCTAATGCACCTCTGCTTTCAATACGTCTTAACACTGATAGCAATTCAGGCGCGGTAATGTCATTAATGTTTGTAGCACCTAGCCAAGGGAAGGCATTTTGTTCTAGTCTGATTAGCGTTCTTGATTTATGACTTTCTGACCAATCAGCACTAAACTTGTTATGCCATTCACGAGCGACAAATTCAAAACTGTTTTGATCGCCTGTTGATTGCTTCTCAGCTTTTCTAGTATGTGAAGGGTCAATTCCATCAGCGACTAGTTTTCGTAAATTATCACGTTTAATTCTGGCATCTTTCAAACTTACATCAGGATAGATACCAAGTGATAATAGTTTTTCCTTACCCCCAAAACGATACTTAAAACGCCACCACTTACCCCCACTTAGAGCAACTTCGATATAAAGCCCTTTTTCGTCTGTAACTCTGTAAGCCTTGCTGGTGGGTGTGCCATCAGGCTTAATGCCCGCCTTGAGAGACTTAACTTTAATGTCTGATAGTGCCATTTGAGGGTAACTCACTTTTGAAGGTAGCTGTTACCCTGTAAGTTACCCCTACAGATTGGGGTATGTCAAGGTTCTTTATGGGATATTACAGGAGGCTAAAAGCAAGAAACCCCGCATAAATGCAGGGCTTCAGGGTCTTCTTGGTACATTGTAAAACAGGTATATGGTGGAGGCGGGGGGAATCGAACCCCCGTCCGCAAATCCTCTGCTTTCGGATCTACATGCTTATTTCATCTATTAGTTTAACTACAAGCTACCCGATGAACAGGGAAAACAAGTAGCGATCTTGTGAAATTTCAATCTATCGGCACCAAGCATGCGTCAAGCTTGTCTTATGAGAATCGACCCCTGAAACCTAAACGCATAAGCACGGCTTTAGTCAGAGGCTAGCAAGCCTAGGCTGCTAGAGAGTAGTTGTTATCGTTTGCAACTATATTTTGCCAATCTGTTTAGCGAGTAGAATTGGCGTGCTCGGCATGCACCTTAAGTTTTGTAACCCACGTCGAAGCCAGGTCGCCCCCTAAAGTATTACGATTCAGACAGTATAAATGAGTGGAGGTTCCACTACTAGGTAATTTATTATTTGTTTCTAAACACACGGGCTTTTTCACGTGCCCAATCTTGGTCTTTAGACGCGGCGCGTTTGTCGTGTTGTTGTTTACCTTTGGCGAGTGCTATTTCTAGTTTTGCTCGGCCTTTCTTCCAATACATGGCGACAGGCACAATGGTGTAACCTTTACGATCTACTGCGGCAATCAGCCGGTTAAGCTCTGCGCGATTTAATAATAATTTACGACGCCGAATATTTTCGGGATGTATATGCGTTGATGCAGATAGCAGTGGCGAAATATGTGCACCATGTAACCATGCTTCTCTTTTATCGATTGCGATATAACTTTCGTTTAGTTGTAGTCGTCCATCACGCAGACTTTTGACTTCCCACCCTTCTAAGACAATACCTGCTTCAAACTTGTCTTCAAGGAAGTAATCGTGTCGCGCACGTCGATTTTGGGCAATATTGCTAGTGCCTGCTGGATTTTTTGTATTTTTTTTCGTTGCCATTCGCTTATTATATAATGCTATTCTAGTTGTGGGTTCAAGCATTTTCATTAATGGTTACAAAACCGACCTTAATTTTTACTAAATCGAGTACATTTATGAGCAGACCGACAGACTCTATTCATGGCCAATGGTCTTCACGCTGGACATTTATACTTGCTGCGACTGGCTCTGCTGTCGGTTTGGGTAATATTTGGAAGTTTCCATATATTGCAGGCGAAAATGGTGGCGGTGCTTTTGTTTTAGTTTATTTATTATGCATCGTAGCTATCGGACTTCCCCTAATGATGGCTGAAGTCATGATCGGGCGCCGTGGGCGGCAAAATCCTGTCAATACACTTCGCTCACTTGCTAAAGAAGAAAACAAAAGCGCCTCATGGGGATTGGTTGGCTGGATCGGCATTGTGGCTGGTTTTATTATTCTATCTTATTACAGTGTAATTGCTGGTCAAGCGATAGCGTATGTATTTAGATCCTTTGCCGGTGTTTTTGAGGGTGTTACGGCTGATGGTGCTCACCAGATTTATTTATCTCTAACCCATGACCCAGAACGATTATTAGCATGGCATACCGTTTTTATGGTGTTGACGATGGTTGTTGTTGCTCGTGGCGTTAAAAGCGGCATAGAAAGATTTGTTAAATACATCATGCCTGCCTTGTTTGCCATTTTATTAATGTTAGTCGGTTATGCAGCAAATACCGGAGATTATTTCAACCAAGGTCTGCATTTTTTATTCACCCCCAATTTTTCAAAATTAACGGCTAACGGTGTATTAACTGCGATGGGCCATGCTTTTTTCACGCTTAGTTTGGGCATGGGGGCCATTATGGTCTATGGCTCATACCTTTCTAAAACGACATCAATCGTTAAAGTATCTATATGGATAGCAATTACCGACACGGTAGTTGCCCTGCTCGCTGGTATGGCAATCTTTCCGCTCGCCTTTGCCAATGAATTAACGGCGGGTGTAGGACCAGGTCTTATTTTTGAAACATTACCTATTGCCTTCGGTCATATGGCGGGTGGTGCTTTATTTGGTGGTCTATTTTTCTTATTACTGGTGTTTGCGGCATGGAGTTCTGCTATATCAATTGTTGAACCCGTTATTGCTTGGCTGGTTGAAAACAAAAACATTAGTCGCCGTAGAGCAAGTGTTACCGCAGGATTTGGTATCTGGCTATTAGGCCTGTTAACTGTATTTTCATTTAATATCGGCGAGAATTGGATATTATTTGGTAAAACCATGTTTGAGTTATTAGATTATATAACCGCAAATATCTTGTTACCTCTGGGTGGATTATTAACCGCCATTTTCGCAGGCTGGGTTATATCGAAGAATAATGCTAAAGATGAATTCGCCATGAAGACTCCTTTTTTCTATCCTATTTGGCGAGTTCTCATACGTTTCATTACACCATTGGCCGTTATTATTGTATTCTTGAACGTTATTGGTCTTTTAGGGTGAATTAATTTAATTATGACAACCATTACACGTAGTTCACTCGTTGTATTCACTCCCGACCAAATGTTTGACTTAGTTAATGATGTAGAAGCCTACCCTTCTTTTTTACCGTGGTGTCGGAATAGTAAAATTCTTACTAAAACCGATACCGTGATCACCGCGTCCTTAGACTTGGCTAAAGGCGGTATTCATCACGTATTTTCAACCAAAAACACATTGGTAGCGGGTGAGTCGATTGAAATCGCATTGATAGATGGTCCTTTTCGACATTTAGAAGGCCACTGGCAATTTGGAATGATAGGCGATAATCAAGGCTGTCGCATTCAACTTGATATGGATTTTGAATTCTCAAATCGTATTATCAGCATGGCACTGGGTCCTATATTTACTCAGATTTCAGGCTCTTTGGTTGATGCCTTTTGTAAACGCGCTCAGGATATCTATGGCAGTCAGTAACCAAGCAAGCGAAGCAAGTAAGATGATTACCGTTGAGGTAGCGTATGCCTTACCCGAAGAACAGGTAATTTTGTCATTGGAAGTCGCTAGTGATTGTACTGTTGAAACAGCTGTCAAACGTTCAGGTATTCTAGAGGCTTATCCTCATATAGATCTCGCTAGTGATAAAGTCGGTATCTTCGGTAAGATGTGCAAACTCAATGCAACGCTTCGTAATAAAGATCGAATTGAAATCTACCGAAAATTAATCGCCGATCCTAAAGAGTCACGCCGTCAACAAGCTGAAATGCAAAAAAAGAAAGCCTTGGAAGAAGCGCAGTAATCACCCTAAATTTGACCGATAAAATATCTGAATCAAATCATTCTTAGGTATTAATTTACTAGTACTGCCCTGCTTTTAAACAATAGTTCAAATATCAAAATAAATCATCAACGTCACAGAGTTTTAGTATTTTGAAGATGCCTTTGCACTACAGCATCGGTTACGCCAACTATCTGACTTCTAATAAGGCCATTTCAGCATCGGTAAAGCCTGCTAGTTTTCGTGCTTCAGTATTAAATGGGCCTCGTAGTTCACCTGCAAAGTAGTTATCTAATAAATCTTTAAAGGTTGCTAAGGAATCAACATTACGCAGTTCACAGAGATAGTTAAACCAGTGCGTACCTATTTTCACATGGTCAATTTCTTCGCTTAAAATAATCTCTAAAATTTCAACTGCACGATGGTCGCCACTGCCCCTGAGTTTATTCATCATCTTAGGCGTAACGTCCAAGCCTCTCGCTTCAAGTACTCGCGGTACCAAAGCCATGCGTATCAATACATCATGATGTGTTTTTTGAGCCATTTCCCACATGCCACCATGTGCAGGAAAATCACCGTAATCATAACCAAGTGTTATTAAATGGTTGCGTAATAGCGTGAAATGTTGCGATTCTTCAAACGCTACTTGTAGCCAATCGCTGTAATATTGTCTGGGTAAACCAGCAAATCGAGCCACCGCATCTAGGCCTAAATTAATCGCATTAAATTCAATATGAGTAACGGCATGAATAAGGGGGGCAACACCTGTCTCGGCGCTGTTACGTCGACGCGGTAAATCACGTGCCGCGACTAGTTCAGGTTTATCAGGATGTCCGGCTACATCGGGAACGGAAATTTCATCATCGCTGAGTGTTAAATCACCTGCCAGCCATTGCTGATAGAGTTTTTGTGTCTGTTCAACTTTAAGCAGTGGATCGGTAATAGCATGGCACGCTAAGGCACCTAAACGTAAATCTGTGTAGTTATCCATCTAGACGTACTCGCGGGTCAACAAGGGTATAAGACAAGTCGGTGAGTACTAAACCGACGATATAGAGTACAGAACCCAGAAAAACCATAGCACGCACAATGGCAAAGTCTTGAGCATTAATCGCATCAATGGTGTAACTCCCTAAACCGGGAATACCAAAAAATGATTCGAGAATTAAACTACCCATAAACAAGGTAGGAATGACCACCACTGCACCGGTCAAAATAGGAATCATGGCATTTTTAAGGACATGTTTAAACAAGATCCGTACTTCCGATAAACCTTTTGCCCGTGCTGTTCTTACATAGTCTTTCGATACTTCTTCTAAAAATAAAGTGCGATACCAGCGAGAACCAGCACCAATGCCTGACACAATGCCTATTGCTACCGGTAAAATCAGAAATTTTATAGCACTAAATCCTTCGCCATAGCCAGAAATAGGTACTAACTGCATCAATTTACCCACGAGAAACTGTCCACCAATAATATAGAACAGCCCAGAGATGGACATAATAACCACGCAGATAATTACCCCGCCAAGATCGATATAAGTGGCTCGAAAAAATACCATGAGTAAGGCAAACGTAATATTGACCATTAAACCAATGACAAAGATCGGTATCGCAATCGCTAAACTCGGCCACATTCTCGTTTTGATATCCTGACCGATATCGCGGCCATCATCCGCCTGACCAAACTCAAAGATAAATAACGACAAGGATTTATCAAAAAATATCGTGTCGGTGGCTTTACTTAGCCCGTAATTGTCTGAATTCCACAATAATGCCTTGTCATAACCTCGCTCTTGTTTCCAGCCTTCTACGGCTTCTTGGGTTACATGTTTAGCACCTAGATTCATCCGCGCCATATCATCAGGTGTATTAACCATAAAAAATAAGGCAAAGGTCAAGGCATTAACCCCAATAAGGATCGGAAATGCGTACAAAATTCTTCTAACGATATAAGCGAACATAAACAAGTATTTCCAAAATGGCTGTCTTTATATATTAGTAACTGCTAATCTTCATCTTACTTCAGCAATCAAATTATTTACTATGATACCTGTGATCGGCTTAGCAATGATAATTGGCATTACATTAGGTCTTTTTGGCGGTGGTGGCGGAATTTTAACCGTGCCGCTGTTACATTACGGTCTCGCAATGCCTGTCGATCAAGCTATCACTACCTCACTACTTATAATTTGTATCACCAGTATTGTGGCAACGTGGCAATATGCCAAACAAAAATACGTATTGTGGCGTGAAGGTTCTTTACTTGGTTTGAGCGGCATAATCGGCGCTGCGGTGGGTGCTCAGCTCTCCGTAACCCTCCCCTCACAAGCTTTGTTGCTCATGCTAGCCGCCATGATGTTGGCGAGTAGTATTGCGATGTTATGTAATAAAAATGAGACCTTACTCTGTAATCTAAGCCCAACTAAACATTCACCCGTCAGTATATTAGCTATTGGTCTAGTAGTAGGCATTGTAACGGGTATGGTAGGTGCCGGCGGTGGATTTCTCGTTGTACCCGCCCTCGTCGTGTTCCTGAGTTTACCGTTACCTATCGCTATCGGCACTTCACTGTTTGTTATCTCTCTCAACACGGCTTCGGGCTTTATTGCACATTATCAAAATAGTATGCTAGATGTTAAGTTAATTGCCATTATCAGTTTACTTGCTGTTGTAGGAACTTTAATAGGCGGAAAAATCGCGATCAAGATGTCGATAAATACACTCCGAAAAAGTTTTTCTTTGTTTATTATTTTAGTCGCCTTATTACTTATTGCTACAGAGTTACCAGTAGCTATTCAGCAAGATTGGTTTCAACAACATCATATTTTATGGTCATTATTAGTACTAGCAATCATCGTCAGTTTGTTTTATTTTCTAACAAGAAGCTGTTTATCAAAAATATGGCGAGTACCTTTTATAATTAACAAAACAGGTAAGCCAGATATTTAATTCTTATTAACCGAGGTTCAACCATGACAAAATCAGCAATGGATTTAGTTCAGACAGCAAAAGCCAACATAACTGAAATCACAATTTCGCAAGCTAATGCTCTATTCGAAGCAGGTAGTATTCCTCTCGATGTACGCGAGTTATTAGAGTATGAAACAGGTCATATACCTAATGCTTGTCATATTTCACGTGGCATGCTGGAATTTAAAATAGCTAATCACCCTGATTTTCAGGATAAAGCCGCTTCCATTGTGGTGTATTGCAAAAGTGGTGGCCGCTCAGCGTTAGCGACTGAAACCTTGCAACAACTTGGCTTTACCAACGTTCAATCAATGCTAGGTGGTTTTGATGATTGGAACGCAGGCTCTGATATTCCTGCTGAAACACAAGCCTAATAAATACAATTACTTAGCGAATATTACTAAGGAGATCTTATAATGAAATTAACAAGATTATTAACCATAACCGCAATAGGTCTCGCAATCAGTTTTAGTTCATTTGCCACTGAAACCAGCGTTATGGTTCGAGCTAAATCGAATGATGCTAAATACATTGGTACTAGCGTCGGTGGCGTTAAAGTCGTCGTCGAAGATGCTGAAACAGGTGAGATCCTTGACCAAGGATGGATTAACGGTGATACAGGAAGCACTACTAGCCTTATCAAAGAACCTATCGCACGCGGTCAGGTATTAACAGATGACAGTACTGCTGGATTTTTAGCTAAAATTGATATTAAGAGCCCACGTTTACTTCGCTTTAAACTTATTGGTCCTTATGGATTTCGTCAATCATTACAAGAAGCAACGGTCACCAGTTGGGTGATTCCTGGCAAAGATATCTTAGGTGATGGTATTACCCTTAACATGTCTGGTTTTATTGTTGATGCTTGGACAAACGTATTAGAAGGTGGCCATGTTGATATTTTTACCAAAGCGTCGATGTTGTGTGGTTGCCCGATTTATCCAGATGGGCCTTGGGATCCAAGTAATTATGAAGTGACGGCAATCTTGATGCAAAATGAAGTTAAAGTCGAAGAAGTGAAGTTAGATTTCACCGGACCAGTTGGCATTTTCTCAGGTAAAACAACGCTTACTAAACCAGGACACTATAAAGCCATCGTTTATTTATTTGATAAAAAAACAGGGAATGTCGGCGTTGATCGCACCATGTTTGAAATAAATGCTCAATAGCCTTTAACATTCGTCGTATTTTCAGGAGTTGAGCGTTAAACCCAACTCAGCTCCTGAAACTGTAATTGGCTGAAGCCATACACCATATTGATCACAGTCTAATCAAAGGGTAATTAATATGTCTAAAAGTCTCGAAGCCTCATCAATCACTACCTTATGCCTTAATCCAGCTCTGGATGTTACTTATCATGTGTCGAAACTCATACCTGAGCAAAAATCTCGCTCTGATCTTGCTCGCCATGATCCCGGTGGCAATGGTATTAACATTGGTCGGGCACTGCAACGGATGGACGTTGATGCCCGCACTTTTTGTATCGTTGCAGGTGATATAGGGCAGTTACTACAACGTTTATTAAAACAACAGCTTACCAACGTTTATTATGAACATGTTGATGGTGAAACGCGTATCAATAGCACGATTATCGAGCTCGATACCAAGACGCAATATCAAGTCACCGATGCCGGTACTGACATACCACAACAGCAATTGAGATCGATCATTGAAGACTTTGTCGCTCAAACGGGAAATGGCTTTGGTATTATCACAGGGTCTTGTCAATCTAATATCCCCAACACCTTATATGCCGACCTTGTCGAACGTATTAATGCCAATGGCGGTAAGCCAGTTGTTGATAGCCATGGCGACACCCTCCGTCATGCCATTGATGCTAAACCCTTTCTTATTAAACCCAATCTATACGAACTAGAAACGATTATTAATCGTGAGTTACCTACTATTCACGATATTGCAAATGAAGCACGTCGCTTACAACGACAAGGCATCAGCCATGTCTGTGTTTCTCTCGGTGATAAAGGAGCGGTATTAGTGAGTCCTGACAATAGTTATTATGCTAAAGCGCTTGATGTCCCGATCAATACCACCGTCGGTGCTGGTGACTCAATGGTAGCGGGTTTAGTTGCTGGGCTGAGTCTAGAGGATGATCCCAAACTAGCACTCGCTTATGGCATTGCCTGTGGCGCGGGGACTGTTATGCATCCAGGTACTGAATTATTTTCAGGTCATGAACTCGCCGATTTTAGGAAACGCGTTAATATTGAAACATTGGATATATAAAGTGTTTCGTCAATAAATCGAGCCTTCACACAGACTTGTTATGTAGAGTACGTGCAATACATTATCTAAGGTTATGATTAAAGTCCCCGCTAGTTATGGGTAACATGCAAATAAAGCAAGACAAGATTAGCCACAAACAAAATACCGGTCATCGCTTTCCAAAACCCTAATGGATTACGTTCTAATAACGGCAACTGCTCTTCTCTTAAAAAGCTAGGATTAGGTTTTCTGAGATCACTTTCTAATTCAGATAGTTTTTCATAACGATTATCAGGATCTATTTGCACTGATTTCCTAATAGCTTTATCTACCCAATGAGGTATGTTTCTGACATGATTGCTAATGGGTATATAGTGCAGACGGTAAAGTGATGCTTGATCTGATGCACGAGAAAGTGCAGTGCCATATGGCAATTCTCCCGTAATCATTTCATAAACAATACAGCCTAGAGCAAACAAATCAGATTGTGTTGTGCCCGGCCTTTCGATGAGATATTCAGGTGCAGTATAGTTTTTTGTCCCTAACAATACCTTGCGTTCTACTGGCGTTGAAATATCAGCTATACCTGCAATTTTAGTTGATCCAAAATCGAGTATTTTGACTAAACCTTCTGGCGTAATCATGATATTGCCAGGTTTAAGATCTTGATGAAGCATATCCAAACGATGGAAAGCACGAATACCCGAAATAGCTTGTGAAACGATGTTCCTGATAAGGGTTAAATCAGGTTCTGATCCCCGATGATCTTCAATCCATTGTTCAAGCGTTTTACCTTCGATATATTCCATAATGTAATACAGAAAACGGCGAGGTCTATGTTGATCTATCGTTCTAATAACATGAGGGCTATCGATACGTCGTCCAGCCCACTCTTCTAGTTGAAAGCGTTCTAAATAGGCCGGATCATCTTCAAAATTGACCGATGGTGTTTTAATAACAACTTTTTCATTAGTATCGGTATCTATCGCCAGATAAAGTTGACTAGTAGAACTAGCATGTAACTCACGCGTAATACGATAACCATCTAAAATAACGCCTTCATATAGTTCAGGTGTAAATGGTAGTTCAGTAAGTTTGGCAAACACCTCATCCGCATCTTGTGACGGTAGCTCATCAACACGCAGTAGCATGCAACTCACATTATCATTACTGCCCATTTCTAATGACTGAGCGACGATCTGTTCACATAATTCATCTAAGCCCTGGTGATCGCTTGTCAGTATTTTTTGCAGTGTTTTATCAGATAAAAAATCATGTACACCATCAGTTGATATTAGAAACTTATCACCCAATTCTATCGGCACTGTTTTGTAATCGATATCTAAACGGTAATCAACACCCATCGCACGACCTAAATACTCTTTTTGGCCTGGCATATGTATACGATGATCGATGGTGAGTTGTTCGATATTATTATCACGAAGTAAGTAAATACGTGAATCACCAACATGGAAAAGATGGGCGGTGGTTGATTTAATAACTAATCCACAAAATGTACTGGCGAGACCGCGAGACGCATCTTGAAACTGATTACTTTGACCATAAAGCCAAGTATTAATAGAGGTAAGTACTTTGCCACCAGATTTTTTTACCGACCACGAATCAGGTGTACTAAAATAATCCTCTAAAAACCCTGTTACGCAGGCCTGACTAGCTTGTTTTGCTTCAGCACTACTACTAACACCATCAGCGAGCGTAAAGGCGGCACCTTTAGCTGACAGCAGATTTAAATTTTCAGGAATAAAATGACCTAAGGAATCTTGGTTTTCTTCTTTCAAGCCTTTGTCTGAACAGGCACCGACACCTACTCTAATTTTTGCGGTCATTATTTACTTCCCTTAATACAAAAACAGCTCACTTTCATAATGAGAGTGAGCTGTTCTAGTTTAACTTAAATATGCTTTTTTTATTAATGCACGTCAATCATTTGAACCGTACCATCAGGAAGGATTTCAGCCATCTGACCTTTGGGTTCATCCATAAACTGCACCGCGATTAATGTTACAACAGCAGTCGCGGCTATAACTAGGAAAAATGTTTGTGCTGAAACAAGTGACAAAACAGTTAAGAATGTTACGGCACCCACATTACCGTATGCACCAGCCATACCGGCAACTTGTCCAGTCAAACGACGTTGAACCAGTGGAACAACAGCAAATACAGCGCCCTCTCCAGCTTGAACAAAGAAGGAACATGCCATTGTCGCTAATACTGCAAAAACAATAGCCCATTCAGGCGTGATTAAACTCATCACAAAATAACCTACTGCTAAACCAGTAATACACACCGTCAAAGTACGTTTCCGGCCCCACCGATCACTGAATAAGCCGCCAATTGGACGTGATACTAAATTCATAAATGCAAAGCCAGATGCTAATAAACCCGCTTGAACAGCAGTAACATCAAAAGTATCGTGGAAAAACAAGGGTAACATTGAAACAACCGCTAATTCAGAACCGAAGGTCGCAAGATAAGCTAAATCCAGTACCGCAACTTGCTTAAATTTATAACGATGAATTTCAGGAACAGGCGTTGTGAAAATAGCCTTGTTCACTTGGTAAATATGGTACGCCTGATAAAGGTACAAAAGCCCTAAACCAACATAAATAGTATCAGCAACCCCAGCAGATAATAAGCTCACGCCACTTGGAGATAATTTCCATGCTAATAAAGCTAATGCTACATAGAGGGGAATATTCATTAGTAAATAAAAATAGAAATCACCAACACTTGTAACTTCCATACCACCGGATTTTTTCGGTTTGAAGTAGGTTGAACCCTTAGGAGTATCTGAGACGCTATTGTAATAAATAAACGCGTAAACAAATGCAATTGCGCCTGTTAGTGCAACCGCATAACGCCAGCCATCATCACCGCCAAACATCAAGGCAACAGTAGGTAAAGTCATCGCCGCCGCCGCTGAACCAAAGTTACCCCAACCGCCATAAATACCTTCAGCAAGACCGACTTGTTTTGCTGGATACCATTCAGAAATCATCCGAATACCGATAACAAACCCAGCACCTACAAAACCCAGCATAAAACGAGCAGCAGCTAACTGTTCAAACGTATCAGCCAGAGCAAAGAAGAAACAGATAAAACTTGATATTCCGAGTAACAAGGAATACATGATTTTGGGGCCGTATTTATCAACTAACATTCCCACAATAATACGAGCAGGAATCGTCAAAGCGACATTGAGAATTAATATAGTTTTTATTTGCTGGTTGGTGAGTCCTAGCGATTCCTGAATTGAAATAAGCAATGGTGCATGGTTAAACCAGACCAAGAAACTAATAAAAAAAGCCATCCAACTAAGATGGAGAATCCGAGCATTACCACTAAATGATAATAACTTCAGTTTTTGTGCAGACATAGAAGCTCTCTATAACAATGACCGACATTGGTTCTTCGAAGCCTATGCCGGAATCGTGCCAATTTATAAATATTTTTTTATCAATAACTTAAGCACATGGAGATCGAAGGTAGGGCACTAGTATGTTGCATTACCGACCCGTTGCGCACCATATGGGTGCGCAAAGATAACATCAAACAAGAGGACTAATTACTCAGCCATTCTAGTGCTTTAGTTCGACTATAAAAAACGTGAGAATCAAATTCATCAGGGCGAACCACTGCATTATCAATTTCTTCTCGTTCGGTTTGTTCACAACGAATAAGGAAGGCGGTTTTTACTTGAATTAAGGCATGTTGCTCAGAGACATATTTTGCAAGCTCAACCTTCTCTTCTTTCGATAATTGCATTTCAGCCCCCACTAAGTTGATCAAAATCCGAGGGTATTCTCTATCTTGTAAAATCAGCACACCTTCTTTTATCGCTTCTTTACGTTCCGTAAAATTTACAGTTCCTGTGTATACAACTTCTATAATTGTGTTTTCAACATCTAATTTAAATTCATAACTCATAGGTAAAAACCTTCTTTATTTTTAAGCCACTTTACGTGCATGTCTTTCATGCAAAAAGTGGATAACTTCTGAACGGTAGTGGTTATATTGCACATCATTAGCAAGCTGTAACCGATGTCGTGGTCGTTCCAATTTCACATCTAGTACTTCGCCAATAGTGGCCGCAGGACCATTGGTCATCATCACAATCTTGTCAGAAAGTAATACCGCCTCATCAACATCATGGGTAATCATCATCACCGTGTTATTTAGATCTGCTTGTATTTCCATCAGTGAATCTTGAAGGTGAGCACGTGTTAACGCATCTAAAGCACCAAAAGGCTCATCCATTAATAACACTTTTGGTTCCATCGCTAAGGCGCGAGCAATACCAATTCGCTGTTTCATACCACCTGATAATTCTGCTGGTAATTTATCTTTGGCGTGGCTCATGTGAACGAGTTCAATATTATGTTCAATCCAATCTTTCATCTCTAGTTTAGATTTTTTACCTTTAAAGACAGATTTAACCGCAATTTCTACATTTTCATAGGCGGTTAACCAAGGGAATAATGAATGGTTTTGAAATACAATAGCCCGATCAGGTCCCGGTTCATTAACTTCTTTTCCTTGTAAAATAACACCGCCTTCTGTTGCCTGATAAAGCCCGCCCACAATGTTCATTACAGTAGATTTACCACAACCAGAATGGCCGATAATACTGACAAACTCACCCTTATCTATTTTAAGGTTCACACTATCTAATGCCTTAAATGGGCCATTAGCGGTTGGAAACTCGATACTTACATGATCAATATTTAAATAACTTTCCATAATTATGTCCTAGCGAATTACTGCATTTTTGTCATAAGAGAAGAATTTTTGCATCGTTAACATGACGCGATCCAACATGAAACCGAGTATACCGATGGTCAATACGGCGACCATTATTCGGCCTAATGATTCTGAACTACCATTTTGAAACTGATCCCATACAAACTTACCTAAACCTGGATTTTGAGCAAGCATTTCTGCAGCAATCAGAACCATCCAACCTATACCTAGTGAAATTCTTAAACCAGTGAAGATCATCGGTATAGAAGATGGAATAACGATTTTAAATACCGTTGTTGCATAACTTAGTCGTAATACACGTCCTACGTTAATAAGGTCTCGATCAATCGAAGATACACCTACTGCCGTGTTAATTAAGGTTGGCCATAATGAACACAAGGTGACGGTAATCGCTGACGTGATAAATGATTTCGAAAACATCGGGTCCTCAGATACATAGACCGCACTCACGACTATGGTGACAATGGGTAACCATGCCAAGGGTGATATTGGTTTGAATATCTGGATAAGCGGGTTAAGTGCCGAATAAAGGGTATTACTTAAGCCACTGACAATCCCAATAGGTATCGCAATAATGCTCGCGATGACAAAGCCGACAAATACCGTCCATAAACTCGTCAAGATCTGGTCAAAATAGGTTTGCCTGCCTGTGTAAGGTCTATCTGTTACCTCAGCATTTGGATCTTTAGCTAATTTCTTAGCATTTCTAATATCTTGTCTTTCGTGGAATTTAACTTCTTTCTCACGTTCAATATAATGTTCATCAATGAGTATTGATGCCTGCTTCCATACTTCAACAGGGCCTGGAACTTGACCTAAGCTAGTAACAACTTTAGCCGCGCCGACATGCCACAGCCCTAAAAATATAATCATCGCCAGCATTGGGATCCCGATCATTTTTACCAAGTCTTGCAGTTGTTGTTTTGGAGATTCACCTGTTACCAATTTAATTAGCGGTATGAACCAAGTGAAACCTGTTAGTTCTAACATATTTATTATTTTATCTTTCATAATATACTTTTAATAACCTATTAATATTCGGCTTGCCTAGATATGCTCTAGACAAGCCGGAATGAGATATTTAGGTAGTCTTACTTAATAACTTCGTCGCCTTTTAAACCAATTGGGAATTGTTCTAAATAGGCATTCGGTTTAGTACCATCGTAGACAATGCTATCGATAAACTCAGTTTGTGGTGCTTTAAAGCCTGTTTCTGTTGCAAAGTCAGGGAAATCTTTGGCATCAACTTTACCTTCTGCAATCAATTCTTTAGCTGCGATAGCATAGATGTCAGGGCGATAGACTTTTTTAGCCATATCCATAAACCAAGCATCAGATTTAGGTTCAGATATTTGTCCCCAACGACGCATTTGGCTCAAATACCAAACCGCATCACTGTAAAACGGATAGGTTGCGTTGTGACGAAAGAAAGTATTAAAATCAGGTACGTCACGCTTATCGCCTTTTTCATATTCAAACGTCCCCGTCATGCTGTTGGCAATAACGTCATAATCAGCACCAACATAATTACTTTGAGACAAAATTTTCACCGCTTCAGGACGATTGCCATTGTCATTAGCATCTAACCACTGTGCAGCTCGAATTAATGCTTTCACAACCGCAATATGGGTATTAGGATTAGCATCTGCCCATTCTTGGCTCACGCCAAATACTTTCTCAGGATTATTTTTCCAAATTTCATAATCAGTGATGACTGGAACACCGATGCCTTTAAATACGGCTTGTTGATTCCATGGTTCACCGACGCAATAACCATAGATTGTTCCCGCTTCCATAGTTGAAGGCATTTGTGGTGGCGGTGTAACGGACAATTTAGCTTCAGCGTCAATCATCCCGCTAGTATCACCCTTGTGTGGCGCATAATAACCAGGGTGAATACCCCCTGCAGCTAGCCAATAACGTAATTCATAGTTATGCGTTGATACCGGGAAAACCATGCCCATATTGAATGGTTTACCTTCTTTCTTATATTTATCAACGACAGGCTTTAATGCAGATGCACTAATTGGATGTACTGGCTTACCGTCTTTCATTGCAACATTTGGTTTCATTTGATCCCAAATATCGTTTGAAACCGTAATCGCATTACCATTTAAATCCATACTGAATGCGGTGATGATATCCGCCTTAGTACCAAAACCAATAGTGGCACCTAAAGGTTGACCTGCCAACATATGAGCACCATCAAGTTGGCCATCGATAACACCATCCAGCAAGACTTTCCAGTTAGCTTGTGCCTCTAGCGTTACATAAAGGCCCTCATCTTCAAAAAAGCGTTTTTCATAGGCAATAGCCAATGGCGCCATGTCCGTCAGCTTAATAAAACCAAATTTAAGATCTTCTTTTTCCAGTTCGCCAGGCGCTGCCATAGCAGCACTAAAAGGTAACAAACCTGCTGTAACGACCAAACTGGCAACGGCTAATGTTTTTACAATTTTTCTACGTGAAAATAAAGGTGTCATGGTGTACATATTGCTACTCCAAATTATAAATTTTTTCCAAAAAAAAAGACGCTCCTCAAGATTATTTTCTTGAAGGACGTCTTTATCCATTTCCCCTAACGGGATAGTAAGAACAATCCACCGTTGGATTATTAATTCATGACCATAGTGTAGGCAATTACAGTGCCAACTATTAAGGTTTAAATAATGCGCAATAAATACAGTAAGTTAAAATCAATGTTTGAATCTAGCAACCATATTTCATTTCAATCTAACAGTAACAGGACCTAACTACGCACTTTCATGGTGCACTCTAAATGAATTTATCCTCATTTAAAGTGCGATTATTAATTAAATAAAACGGATGCTTCTACAATCGTTTTTGATAGCGTGGCTAAACGCATATTTTGCTTCATAGCTGATGTTCGTAATAATTTATAGGCATCATCTTCCGAGCACTGTCTTTGTTGCATAACTAAACCTTTAGCACGATCGATAATTTTTCGGTCAGCTAAACTGATCTTTAGTTCTTCAAGCTGTTTTAGTAACTTTTGCTGGTGATTAAATCGAACATGGGCAGTCTTTAAGATAGGGATAACTCGATTTTCATGTAAACCATCGACGATATAACTGCTAATACCCGCCTCAATAGCTTGATCGATTGCATCATCCATATCTACATGCGTAAATACAACAATGGGCAACGGGTATTGATTAACGACTGTTTTTAATTGTGCCAAGATGCCAGCTTCTAAGCTGCTACTAACTACAATCAACAAATCTGGTTCAATCATCCATGAACCTGAAATTTGCTTATCTAAGCAGGTGCTTTCAAATATCACCTTATATTCTGTTGACTCGAACACTTTTTTTATAAGCTGTGTTGACTCAACTTCATCACTAATTATTACGGTATTGATTACATTTTTTGACATTAGAATCTATTTAATTATGCGTTGCGTACAGCGTGAGCAACAAGGTTTTGGTAGACAGAGACTAACGCGTCAATAGGCTGCGTTGCCATCTTAAAAAATTCAGTAGCATCCATATCTATTCGACCATCAATCAATACCTTATTTTCAATAGTAGCGACTAAATTATCAACGCCCTCTTTGATCAGTTTTGACGAAGATTTAAGCTGTGATAGCAGTAAGCTATTATCAACTTGACCTAGCTCAGTTAATAATTCATTTGTCGGTGAAATCATGGATATACGTAAAAATCCCAATGATATTTTATCGATACCGAGACATTCACCTTTTGAACAAATTCCAGCACCGATACCTCTTGATTGTGCAATCGTTTCAACTACTTTTAATGTATCGATGCAAAGCTGTGACATATGAATACTCGAACCAAGCATTATCCAAGTAAGCTCATGATGGTTCATCAAATCATCAAGTAACGACAACTGCCCATAGACCATAACATTATGTTGACGAAGCAAGTTTTGAGAGGTCAAATCACGGTTTAATGAATGCATTTTCAGCTTTGGCCAATGACCAACAAATGATTCCCACTGAGGAAATTTATTCAAACCAAGTGTATTACCCTCAGCAATCAATTTATCTACTTGTGATTGAATCGATATCAGCTGTATTTTTAGGGTCTTATTGCCTTGCAATATAGCGTTACTAATTCCACGATGTTGTTGGCAAGATGAGACTATTTTTTGAATGTGAACGATAAGTGCCAAACCCAGTTTAATTTTATCTGCCTGTTTTTTCTTATTAGAAAGCCAATATTTAATTGTACCTATAAACAGTACACCTCCTAAAACAGCACCTATCATTTCTATAGTCATACGAATTTCCCTAAATTTAGAGCGTTGTGTTTTCCTTCCCAGTTACTTAATAAACCCGTGTTATTCCCAGCTAAAGAAATAAGCGGCAAGCAAACCAAATGGCGAAATTAACACCATAAAAGCAAGCTTTAGTAACTCTCGAATTAAGTACATAAAATCAATTAAATAGCCCATTACATATTCCTTATAAATGAATTAATTTAAAAAAGAGATAAGTCATAGTGCTGGCTTATCTCAAACTCAGCATAATTGAGTAGAAATTGAAACCTATCTCGATAGCTGTAAACTAATTGGCAGTACTCATGATGCATAATCAGTGCCACTAATATAACTTTAAATATCAGCTTATTAGCTAATATTTTCTTTTGGGATGTGCACAAAAAATGTGCATTCTTGAATGCTCGCACCAAATAACACCTATCGTAATTAGAGGGATTAATAGCGATTAACAAGCAAGAGTACTTTTAATGAATAACATGCTTTTTATATAAAAAAACCGAGCAACACGAATGTTGCTCGGTCATAGTCACGAGGAGGAGACTATTTTTTTAAAACTTAACTTGACCATAAAGCCAGAATTTTTCTGTATCTACTTTACCCAAAGCTACATCACCTGCATTGTAATCTGCATATTTCACACCCACGGTGTAATGCTTGTTAAAGGCTTTTTCAGCAAGAATATCGAATTCATTACCCGCATCTAGTGAATCTGTATCGGTTTCAAAGTCATGGTATACACCCACCACTTTTACACCCATAACATTACCAGCTACTGTGAAGTACATATCTTCTAAACCTTTTGTAGGTGTAGATAGGAATACATCAGCCCAGCCTTGGAAAGCATGGTTAGTACCTAAAGGAGTATTGAAGCTGTATGTGCCATCACCCTCTTGCATTTCATAAGAGAATTTAGCTACCCAACCTTTATATTTACCGCCTAGTTCAGCTAAGTAGTAATTTTGGTCGTCCATCACCCCGTCTTTGTAATCGCTTTGGTTGGCATATTCAGCAGTGTAAAGTACTTTCCAGTCAGCATTAACGGCTTGAGCGCCGGACAAACGTACGCCGAAAGTTTCTGAAGAAGCGGTTATCGTATCTTCATTGTCTATTAAATAGGCATAACCTTCTAAGTTACCAATGGGTAATCCAGAGTACTGAACATTAAACAACTCGGTACTCATGTCAATATTACTAGGCTTAGCAACGCTATCTTCACCAAAAATTGTGTTTACATTTTCAATGTGAGCGTAGCTAATTGTCGTGTCAGCGAATGATTTATTCACTAAGCTAAATGCATCAAATGATTGATGATTTTGACGCCATAATACGTTACCAATATAACGGTGGAATGGCGCGTCACGGTAAGTAATTTCTTGGCGACCTAATTTAAATTCTGTATCAAAATCGTTATAGCTTAAGTAGCCTTGATTGACTTCAGTTCCTACTGGATCGGCAACAACTGAATAAGTCGTGTGACCATTTTCTGTGTTATTGAATTTCTCATCACCAGCGGCATGAACATCTTCAAATTCTACAAAAGCACCAAAACCGTTAAATTTGCCAGTTTCATAAGCGAGTGTAGTGCGAAGCGTGTAGGCATCAGCATCTTTTTTACTATTATCTTCTGATACAGCTTCGTAACGAGCGCGAGCAGTAAAGCTAACTTTACCGCCAGTCAATGCATCAATAAAAGCATCTTCTGCGTGTGCAACAGTAACCGCGCCGATTGAGCTGATTCCTGAAGCAATTAATGCCAATACAATTGGTTTTCTTGTGAAATTCATTATTATTTTCCTTACAATATAAAAACAAAAAGCCATATCTAAACGAGTCAGATACGGCTTCATTACCATCAAAAATCAAATTACTTTCCACGCCATTGCAGAATTTAAACTGACTAAAGCAATGAGTGTGCCAATAAATTTAAGCCTTCATAATCAATCATCT
Source organism: Methylophaga sp. (assembly GCA_024636315.1). Taxonomy (GTDB): domain Bacteria; phylum Pseudomonadota; class Gammaproteobacteria; order Nitrosococcales; family Methylophagaceae. Next base: position 617 of record JAGXHJ010000053.1, on the reverse strand, counting down.
AACGCAATACAGATCTATCACTCATGAAATGTTGCACCAAATTAATTCATTAAAATACCCACTTGCACAACTTTGGCTCCAGCTAAAAATATTTAGTGCTCCTCGTTATAAACACCACAAGCCACTAAATTAAAGTATGGTGATGATCAGGGAGGTTTGTCCCTATTACCTAGGGATATACAGCCCTGTATTAATCACGCTAAATGCCAGATAGTAAATACTATGTTTTGAGGAGAACATTAATGATAAAAGAACTCAATGAAGATGTGTTTGCTGCTTTAAAAGAGATGGCTGAAGATATTCATCTCGTGTCACGCAATTATAATGATGAACTTATTGGCATTGATTACTATGCAAACTTATCGGCTTTAACCGCGGCAGAGTTAACCGAACTCATTGACTTATGGCACATTAAGACTCAAACCTGTCATAAAGAAAAATTGGCATCCCAATGGATGGTCATACAAATCTTTATCATTATGAGACCTTTGCACGAACCACTTTTATTAGTGCCAGATTAGCTGAAAGCTACTTTTTTGAATAAATTTAGAAAAAAGTGACGTCACACGTTCATTTTTCTCCAATTTACGGGTTATTTACCCGCTATCTCCCTTTTT
>JAGXHJ010000052.1 GCA_024636315.1 Methylophaga sp. | reverse complement strand
TAACGCATCGGTTCTCAAGCGACTGACGGAGTGAGGATGTAATTACTGCACTATTCTTCGCTGCGCTACGAAAGATGCTGTAATTACCGACTCCTACTGGCGGCTTGCACTACTTACTCGCTATCGCATCGTTCCATGTAGCGCGTCGGTTGCTCGCCAACTCAATGAAAGACCCAGAAAGACACTAGAATATGAAACACCGGTACAAAGATTTAATGCCTGTGTTGCATCGACCGGTTGAATCCACAACCAAAAACGGCCATTCGTTTAACGATCTAGTTAAGGGGCGCGACGTTAGGAGCGTCCCGAGTGAGCGGAGCGAGCGCACGTGAACTTTTGTTAGCGGCCATCTTAACGAGGCATATTGAAGCCGAAGTGGAACTCATTGCATTCAACTTGGAGATGTACCGACAGTGTAGTGCGTCCACGTACTATTCCTGCGTGTCGGAGAAAGCCGGCACCGGTCTCGCGTCCGCCTCAGCCTGGGTGGTAGCCACCCCATTGGCTCTGATATCCGCGATCAGCCACTCCATCTCCTTGATTTCTCTGCGCTGCGCCTTAATGATCTCGTCCGCAAGCTTACGCACACGCGAGTCATCAATCCTCGCGCGTTCGCTGGTCAGGATAGCGATCGAGTGATGCGGAATCATACCTTCCATATAGTCCACTCCGGTAACCGTTATCTGGCTACGTACCAGCCACACCGCAGACAGTAACAATAGGCCAGCGCCGAGGAAGATTGCCATATTGACCTTGCTGCTCTTGTACATCCCCAGCATGAACGCCAGCATTATCATCATCATCGCGGCACCCATAATGAGCGTCATGAACAGCCGCGTTTCACTGAACCAGGCATGGCCAAGAATATCGTAGGAATTCAAATACATTAAGAAGAACATTGCGACCATTGAGGTTCCGATCATCGCAATGAACTTCTTATAACTCCCGTGCGTGCCTTTATTATTTTCCATGATATTGGGTTCTCCAGTCGTAGTTTTGTCGATACTCAAAAAATCGTCTTTTAATGACGCGTGAGGAAAGGCCGCTAACTTGTTGTTAACGGGAATAGAAATTCCCAGTAATTCTTATACATATAGTGACTATAGTTCCCAGTAATCAAATAATCAAGCCAAAAGCGGGAATTATGGTCGGTTGGCTTACTTCCCTATCTTCCAGAGTATATATTACCTAGTCCAATAGATTGTGATGCAATGTCCGCTGTGGGTCGAAAGCGGTCAAATCAAGTTAGGATCGGCATTGACGCACCGAAAAGCCTAAAGATTTTAAGAGATGATGCCAACAAGATAACTTAAGCGGATCATTATCGAGAGCAAAGAACCTGATGCGATTGTATCGGTTTTTTTATGCCTGCTAATTATTGATTACTTGGTAGGGTTTTGCTGGCGGCGTGAAGGTAAAATAGGGTTTGAATGTTAACCCCGTGTTAACCCGACCTTTCAGGCAATAAAAAAGCCCTAGCAGTTTTATCCGCTAAGGCTTTGATATTTGTACAAATTCGTTGGAGCCGGAGATAAGACTTGAACTTACGACCCTCTGATTACAAATCAGATGCTCTACCAACTGAGCTACACCGGCAACGAAAGAACAGCATTATACGGAGGGGAATTGGGGTTGGCAAGTAAGAATATAAAGTTTTTTTATAGTGGGTATGTTTCTATATTTTGTGTTTGTGGAAGTCGGAGATTATTCAATGTTATTTGTTGGTCTGTAGGCTAGAGAAACTAAGTCTCGTTAACATGAATGTACATATTACTTACGTATGTTAGTAGCTATAAATTACTGATATTGGATGTTCAACCATAGTAAATTGGTCATTGCGATGTTAACGGCTTGCATCGTTAGCCTTTCTTGTCCAACGCTATGTGAATTGTTGTTAAGGCACTATTTATATAATGAAGTTGGACGGTCATTTAAATCGATATCGACTTTTATGAGAATAATTAAGGAAAACAAGTTGATTGATTGCTTTTAGCTCTGGGCTGGGTGCGGTATCCTAATGGGTTTTAAGCACATAGTAAAAGAGATCTCATGCATCAAGAATACCGTCCCGTCGACATTGAAACTTCCGCCCAACAGTGGTGGCATGACCACAATACCTTTCGTGCGGTTGAAGATCCAAGCAAAGAAAAATATTATTGTTTGGCCATGTTTCCGTATCCAAGCGGTCAGTTACACATGGGTCATGTGCGCAACTACACAATTGGTGATGTGATTTCACGCTACCAACGTATGCAAGGTAAAAATGTTTTACAACCGATGGGCTGGGATGCATTTGGTTTGCCTGCTGAAAATGCGGCGATCAAAAATAAGGTCGCACCAGCCGCGTGGACTTATCAAAATATAGATTATATGCGTGATCAGTTAAAGCGTTTAGGTTTGGGCTATGACTGGGAACGTGAACTAGCAACTTGTACCCCGCAATATTATCGCTGGGAACAATGGTTATTCACTCGTTTATATAAGAAGGGCTTGGTTTATAAAAAAACAGCCGCGGTGAATTGGTGTCCAGTTGATAACACTGTGTTGGCCAATGAACAGGTGATTGATGGCTGCTGCTGGCGTTGTGATACTCAAGTTGAAAAACGCGAGATCCCACAGTGGTTCATGAAGATTACAGATTACGCTGAACAATTACTTAATGATTTAGATCAGCTCGATGGTTGGCCAGAACAAGTGCGTACCATGCAGGCTAACTGGATTGGTCGCTCGGAAGGTCTACAAATTAAATTTGGACTTGCGGATAGTGCTGACACGTTAGATGTTTACACGACTCGACCAGATACCTTGATGGGCGTGAGTTATGTCGCCGTTGCGGCAGAGCATCCATTGGCCTTAGCGGCCGCTGAATCTAATCTAGAACTGAAAACATTCATTGCTGAATGTCGCAAGATGGAAACATCTGAAGCGGCGATGGAAACGGCAGAGAAAAAAGGTGTAGCTACCGGTGTGATGGCTATTCATCCGGTGACTGGTGAACAAGTTCCTGTTTGGGCGGCGAATTTTGTATTAATGGGGTATGGTACGGGTGCTGTTATGTCGGTGCCTGCTCATGATCAGCGCGATTATGAGTTTGCCTTAAAATACGATTTGCCGATTAATCAGGTCATTGAACCAGTAGATGATAAAGAATGTGATTTAAGCAAAGCCGCTTTTACTGATAAAGGTCGCTTGGTTAATGCGGGGCAGTTTGATGGCTTGAGCTCTGCTGATGCCTTTAATGCGATTGCCGATTTCCTTGAGCAACAAGCGAAGGGCGAGCGCCAAGTTAATTATCGTTTACGAGATTGGGGTGTATCGCGCCAACGTTATTGGGGTACGCCAATTCCAATTATCAACTGCCCTGATTGTGGTGCAGTAGCTGTTCCCGAAGCAGATTTACCTGTGCTATTACCAGAAGATGTCATTGTTGATGGTAGCGGTTCACCGATTAAATCAATGCCAGAGTTTTATCAGTGTGCATGTCCTGTATGTGGCGCTGATGCAGAACGTGAAACGGATACTTTTGATACATTCTTCGAGTCTTCTTGGTATTACGCCCGTTTTACCTGTCCTGATAATGAAGAGGCGATGCTTGATGAACGTGCCGATCATTGGTTGCCAGTCGATCAATATATTGGTGGTATTGAGCATGCGGTATTACATTTATTGTATGCCCGTTTCTTCCACAAATTGATGCGTGATGAAGGTTTAGTATCAGGTGATGAGCCGTTTAAAAACTTGCTGACACAAGGGATGGTTTTAAAAGACGGCGTGAAGATGTCGAAATCTAAAGGTAATACCGTTGATCCCCAGGCCTTAATTGATCAATATGGCGCTGATACGGCTCGTTTGTTTATGATGTTTGCTGCACCACCTGAGCAATCATTAGAATGGTCAGACAAAGCCGTTGAAGGCTCAAATCGTTTCTTGAAACGACTATGGCGTTCAGTACAAGAACATGTCGCTAGCGGTGCTGTACAGGCGTTAGATATGACTAATTTGAGCGAAGAACTACAGACTTTACGCCGTCAAACGCATTTAGCCTTGACTAAAGTGAGTGATGATATTGGCCGTCGCCATACTTTTAATACGGCGATTGCTGCCATTATGGAATTAATGAATGCGGCGGCAAAAGTGACGGATGACAGTCAGCAAGCCCGAGCAGTGGTACATGAGGCATTAGAAATCGTGGTCTTGATGTTATCGCCTATTACGCCACATATTAGTCATTATTTATGGCAACAATTAGGTCATGATGAAGCCATCGTCAATGTAGCTTGGCCTGAAATCGATGAGTCTGCGATGGTGCAAGATAAAGTTGAGTTGATGGTACAGGTCAATGGTAAGCTACGTTCTAAAATATCCGTGGCAGCAGATGCGAATAAAGAAACCATTGAGGCCTTAGCGCTGGCTGATGAAGGTGTACAACGGTTCATCGATGGTAATGAAATTCGTAAAATTATTGTAGTACCGGGTCGATTGATTAATATTGTGGTTGCAGCATAAGGAATAGTAAGTATGAGTCGTTCTTTGTCGAATGTATTTATGGGTTTGTTATTAGTAGCGATAGCGGGGTGTGGATTTCATTTACGTGGCGTCGTGCCCTTGCCCGATAGTTTAAAAATTATGTATGTACAGGGAATAAATGTGCAACAAGGTATAGGGCTGACGCTCAAACGTGGCTTAGAACAAAATGGTGTACAAGTTGTTAATGACTATGAAAAAGATAGTGCGGTATTGACGGTGTTAGAAAATAAATTTGAACGCCGTGTATTATCCGTAGGTAACAATGCCAAAGTAAGCGAGTATGAATTATATAGCGTGCTTAAATTTAAAGTCACCGATGGTCAAGGTAAGCTATTAGTAGAACCGCAACAGCTGGAAGCAATTCGCGATTATCAATTTGATCAGACACAAGTGTTATCTTCTGATGGAGAAGAAGCTATCTTGCGTGAGCAGTTGAATGAACAATTGGTGGATAGCTTATTACGTCGTTTATCAGCAGTAAAATAGTCATTCGTTATGCGCCTTAGAGTTGAGCAAATAACGGGGCACTTGCAACAAGGTTTATTAGCCGTTTATGTTATTTTTGGTGATGAACAAATGCTGGTGGAAGAAGCCAGTGATGTGATTCGCCAATATGCACGGAAATTGGGCGCTGATGACCGGCAAGTTTGGCATGTTGATGGGCGCTTTAAGTGGTCTGAATTGCAGTGGCAAGAGCAAACAATGTCATTATTTGCCAGCCAACGATTATTGGAAATACGCTTGCCCTCTGGTTCACCAGGTAAAGAGGGTGGTGAGGCTTTACGGCGTTATATTGAAAATCCCCCCGTTGATACCACTTTATTGATTATCAGCGGTAAAATTGACGCCCGATCTCAAAAAAGTAAGTGGTTTACCGAGTTGGATAGGATCGGCGTTACAATGCCTATCTGGCCTGTAGACTTAGCAAACTTGCCACGGTGGATTTTGCAACGCATGCAACAGCGCGGCTTAAAAGCGAACCAACAGATTGCAGCCTTAATTGCGGAACGCGTTGAAGGTAATTTATTTGCGGCATCGCAAGAAATAGATAAATTACAATTACTTTGTCCTAATGGCGAAGTAGATGAACAGACTGTTTTAGAGTCTGTAGCTGATAATGCCCGCTTTGATGCATTTGGTTTGATGGACACCGTTTTCTCGGGTCAAGTAGCTAAAATCCCTCGAATGATTAGTCGGTTAAAGGCCGAAGGTGTAGATATTTTAGCTGTATTTTCAGCCGTGACATGGGCATTACATCGTGCAGTTAATATGGCAATACAAGTCGAGCAGGGTGGGAGAATGGATCAAGTATTTGCATCGCAAAAACCACCTATTTGGGATAAACATCGACCAATGATGCAACAGGCTTTACTGCGACATAATAGTCAGCAATGGCAAGCGTTTTTGCAACAGATGGCGAGAATAGACCAAGCGGCTAAAGGCAGTTTGCAAGCCTGTCCTTGGTCATTATTAGAACAATTATGTATGCATGTGGCCGGCATACACGTTATTAGCCAACATTGAGGATAAGCCACCGTGGATATTCAACACTACATGCAAACATTAGGTCAACACGCTAGAGCCGCTAGTTACGCTTTATCACGTGCCGGTACTATTGCAAAAAATAACGCATTATTGGCGATTGCGGCTGATATTAGAGCTACCGCCGATACTTTGAAACAGCAGAATTTACTCGATCTAGAAGCAGGGAAAGCAAAAGGCCTCGATGAAGCGTCCTTAGATCGACTCGCATTAACCGATGCACGTATCGAAGGAATGGCTGAAGGCTTGGAACAAATTGCCGCCTTAGCTGATCCAGTAGGTGAAATCAGTGATATGAATTACCGTCCTTCAGGTATTCAACTGGGCAAAATGCGTGTGCCTTTAGGCGTCATCGGTATCATTTATGAATCCCGCCCAAATGTGACTGCCGATGCGGCGGGTCTATGCCTGAAATCAGGAAATGCCACTATTTTAAGAGGCGGCAGTGAGGCGATGCATTCTAATCGAGCAATTGCAGCCTGTATCCATCGTGGTTTGGAAAAAGCAGGTTTACCTACCAGCGCCGTTCAAATCGTTGAAACAACTGATCGCGCTGCGGTGGGTGAATTAATCACCATGACTGAGTATGTCGATGTGATCGTACCTCGTGGTGGAAAAAGTTTGATTGAGCGGATCAGTAAAGATGCACGTGTGCCTGTCATCAAACATCTTGATGGTATTTGTCACGTTTACATTGATGCCGCGGCTAATTTAGATATGGCTGAAAATATTGCTTTTAATGCCAAATGTCACCGTTATGGCGTATGTAATGCAATGGAAACTTTATTAGTTGATAGCACCGTTGCGGCTGAAATTTTACCGCGATTAGCTGCTCGCTATGCCGCTGAGTCGGTTGAGTTACGTGGTTGTGAATTGACACGAATCATTTTGCCAAACATTAATGCTGCGACAGATGAGGATTGGGATACTGAATACCTAGCACCGATTTTATCTATCCGTATCGTATATGGCATTGAACAAGCAATGGATCACATCCATAAACACAGCTCAGGTCATACCGAAACGATAGTGACGGAAAATTATACCCGCGCCCGTCAGTTCTTAGCCGAGGTCGATTCAAGTTCGGTTATGGTCAATGCTTCAACGCGTTTTGCCGACGGTTTTGAATATGGTCTGGGTGCTGAAATTGGTATCTCAACCGATAAAATTCATGCCCGAGGTCCAGTTGGTTTAGAAGGGCTGACTTCGCAAAAATGGATTGTGTTAGGTACTGGTCAAATTAGAACGTAATGAATAAAGCTATTGGTATATTGGGTGGCACGTTTGATCCTATTCACTTTGGACATTTACGATCTGCATTAGAAGTAAGTGAACAACTTAATTTAGCGCATGTAAGACTGATTCCGAGTGCACGACCACCGCATCGTAATGAGCCTCATGCCACACCTCAGCAACGCTTGATGATGTTACATCTAGCAATGAAAAATGCCGATGGTTTTATCGTGGACGACCGCGAGTTACAGCGTGACGGTGTGTCTTATAGTGTTGATACACTAATAAGCTTGCGGCAAGATTTTCCAGATAATCCCTTGTTTTTGTTATTGGGAACAGATGCCTTTTTAGGTATTCAAACGTGGCATAAGTGGCAAGATTTACTTGAACTAGCTCATATCGTGGTGATACGTCGTCCAGATGAAACTTTGGCGATGCCGATGGAACTGAATACTTGGTACCAACAACATTTAGCGATGCCAAATGATGAGCAGAGTTTAGCTGGCAATATTTGGCCCGTTACGGTGACACAATTAGCGATATCTGCTACTGCCATTAGATCGGCGGTTTTAGAGGGTAAAAGCCCGCAGTTTTTATTGCCTGATGCCGTGATTCAACTCATCAGCCAGCTCGGTTTATATCGCAGTAATGAATAATCATCATGGATGAGGTGTTTTTTGTAGTATCAAAGTTAGGCTGGGCAATAGCAAGTCCAGGCAATTTTCTCGTTCTCCTGATGACGTTCGCTACAATCATGTTGTTATTGAACAAAGTAACCATTGCGAAATGGGTTCTAGTCCCTCTAATGATCATCAATTGTCTTTTAATGGCTTATCCGGTCAGTGATAGTCTGCTCGCACCATTAGAGACACGATTTAGTAAACCCATGCCGTTACCTCAAAACGTAGATGGCATTATCGTACTGGGCGGTGGTGAAAAATTAAAACAATCTTTAAGTTGGCATACTCAAGAACTAGGTGATGCGGGTGACAGATTTGTTGGTGCAGCGGTCCTAGCCAATCAATTTCCAGATGTACCTATTATTTATTCTGGTGGCAGTAATTTATTACGACCTGTTGAAAACGGGCAACATGGACAACATGAAGCCAATATTGCTCAGATGCTGTTGACTGCCATTGGCATTTCTAAAGAGCGGTTGATTATTGAGTCACAATCACGAAATACTGCTGAAAACTTTTTGTTTATGAAGCGTAAATTGCCCAAGCTTAATGGTACTTATCTATTGGTCACGTCAGCATTTCATATGCCTCGTGCAGTAGGGGTTGCTCGCCAACAATCTATCAATGTTATTCCTTATCCAGTTGATTACATGACTAATAAGGAACAATTACGGCAATGGGATTTTGACTATATTGGACATTTAGAGATTCTTGATCTGGCATGGCACGAATGGCTTGGTTTAACCGCGTATTATTGGACGGGTAAAACCTCAGAATGGTTAGCTCAGGATATTAGTGAATAAGCTGTTTAGAAAACTTATTTACATACAGTGTGGTAATAAGTTTTAACGTGGTCGAATCAATTTTCAAACATATTGAAGCCGTAATGCCCGACTTTAAAGCGCGTCCGCAGCAGGTGGCGATGAGTCAGTTTATTGCAGAATGTATGCGACGCGAAGATCACCACCGAATGGCAGTAGTTGAAGCGCCGACGGGGGTTGGTAAAACCTTAGCCTATTTAGCAGGTGCGATTGATATCGCATTGGAAAATAAAAAAACGCTCGTGATTAGTACGGCTACGGTTAATCTTCAGCAACAATTACTCCACAAAGATTTACCCCAGTTTGTGCAAGCAACGGGTAAACAACTTAAAGTTGTTCAAATAAAAGGACGCAGGCGATATATGTGTCCAAGTAAACTGGTTAATTTGGTTAGTGCTGGAAATCAACACGAGCTAAGCTTAGATGTTGATAGCAAATACCAACAGGCTAAACGCCTTGCCGCCGCTGAAAAGCTCCATCAGCAATGGGAGAAAGGCCTTTGGGATGGTGATAGAGATAGTCGAACCGATGCTATTAGCCCGGTATTGTGGCATGAAATATCGACTGATTCAGAAGGTTGTGCTGGCAAGAGCTGCTCTAAATATCATCGCTGTCCGTATTATTTGGTGCGACGTGAAATGTCGACAGCCAACGTAGTTATTGCCAATCATGATCTCGTATTGAGTGATGCTGACTTGGGTGGCGGACTAGTTTTACCTAATCCTGAAGAAATCCTCTTTGTGTTTGATGAAGCACATAATCTGCCACAAAAGGCACTGGACCATGCCGCTAAAGCCTTAAACTTTGCTCAGTTATACCAAACCACAGAAACTGCCGATAGCGTGCTAAAAAAGCTAGTGAAAGCGCTGGCATTTCGTCAGCATGATTTTGGTTTTATGTTAATGGAATTACGGCGAGATTTACCAAGCGTGATTACCTTATTACAGCAAATGGAAACCTTGTTACAGAGTGATGATCTGGTTAAACGTATGGTAGCAGGCAAAGTCAGTGAGCCGCGTATTTATTGGCAGGGCCCATTAGTAAAAGCATTAATTACACCGTGCCATGGCTTATTACAGCGTGCAAATATTATTTATAAACACTATGCCTTATTTGGCAAGTGGATTAAAGATGCTTTAGAAACACAAGAGATACCAAATAAGGTGGCTGAAGTATTGTTACCACAAGTAGGCACAGTACAAAATATATTTGGTTATCTTATCGATTTTATGGGCTTATTTTTAGATGAAGACAAGCCAAATATTCCACCCAATGTGCGCTGGTTATCCTTAGAAAAATTCGCTAAGGAGACTACGCTAGTAATTAATGCAGGACCGATGACTGCAGCATTTTTTCTTGAAAAAAGTTTGTGGAATCAGGCTTATGGGGTTGTGTTAACTTCAGCCACTTTACGAGGTTTAGGACTGTTTCAACGTTTTAGAGCAGATTGTGGGCTTAAACGATTTGATGAGCGACATTTTTTAGCAGTGAAGTCTCCCTTTAATTATCAAACGCAAGCAACCCTGTCATTGCCAATGATGCACCATCTACCTAATGAGAACTTTGCTGATTGGCAACAAGAAGTCGTGGCACAGTTAATTGCGGTTATTGATAGAAAAGAAGCTACCTTAGTATTATTTACCTCTAAAACAGTGATGGATGCGGTTTATAGGCAACTACCTGATGAACTGACTGAACGCGTGTTATTGCAAGGGGACCTGTTATCACCGAAAAATATGATTGCAGAGCACATCAAACGCACAGAATCAGGTGAAGGTAGTATTATTTTTGGTATGGACCGCTTCGCAGAAGGCGTCGACTTGCCTGGTAAGTTGTGTAGTCATGTGGTGATTACTAAACTACCTTTCCCTGTATTCACACGACCGATAGAACAAGCAAAACAGGAGTGGATATTACGCTCAGGAGGACAACCATTTGTTGCCTTGTCGCTTCCTGCCGTTAGTGTGCGACTTATTCAGGCATGTGGCCGTTTATTACGTAAAGAAACAGATTCAGGTCGAATTACGATACTAGATAGACGATTATTGACCAAAGGTTACGGCAAGCAATTGTTAGAACATTTACCCGATTATCGGATTATTTAGGCAAAAAAAAGCCTCATCAAATATGACAAGGCTTTAGATTCATCCTGTGAAGGATAGTTATTCTGTGCGGCTAGTTACTTCTAATAAGTGGTAACCGAATTGTGTTTTTACAGGGCCTTGAACAGTGTTGATTGGCGCTGAGAAAACAACTTTATCAAATTCTGGCACCATCATACCTGGTCCAAATTCGCCTAAATCACCACCAGATTGGCCTGATGGGCAAGAAGAGTTAGCTTTTGCAACGACAGCAAAATCAGCACCTTCTTCAATTTCTTTTTTAAGTTCAAGACAGATTTCTTCGCTGTCTACTAAGATATGTCGAGCATTCGCTTTAGCCATAGTTGTTCCTGGATAATTTTAAAAAAGAGTCATTATATCGCAACTATTCAGTCATGACATGTTTGTGAACTGGACACACTTAGAATTAGTTTTCACAACTGATGTTTATAGTGGTGCCAGCAAACTCAACGATATCGCCATCGACAATTTTTTTACGTTTTTGGAGTTCAATAACACCGTTCACTTTAACTAAGCCATCGGCGATGGCAATTTTTGCTTCAGCACCACTTGATGATAAACCTTCAAACTTTAAAATTTTATAAAGCTCAGTAGGGGATTGTGTGAGAATAACGCTAATGGTAGTTTGTGCCATAAAAATAAACCTATAAAATAGAATAGTGCTGATAGTTTACTGGGTTTACAACAATATTAATGTTTTAAAACGGATAAAGAAAAATGACCACAGCTAAAAATAAACGACTTGATGACCTTGTTGCCCAATCTAAAAAGTATCAAGCTGACCGTGAACAAACCTATCGAGAACGCTCATTAAAAATGTATCCCTGGGTATGTGGTCGCTGTTCACGTGAGTTCACCCAAGCCAACTTACAGGAACTGACCGTTCATCATCGCGATCATAATCATGACAACAATCCGAACGATGGCAGTAACTGGGAGTTATTGTGTATTTATTGCCATGATAACGAACATTCACGTTATATCGAACAAGTTCGTTATGGTACTACAGGAGCGGATACTGCAAAAACGACTACAACCCATAATCCATTTTCTGCATTAGGTAATTTATTGAAAAGCAAAGATTAATGCTTTAATTTAAAAATGTGAAGTTGTTCGCGGAATGATTTAAGTAAGCTAGGTATCCTTATCTCTAGAATGGAGATGAGGATACTGCGATGAAAATGTTTGTTAATTTTGTACAGATCATGTTGATTGCGGGAATGGTATATCCTGTTTATGCGATGTGGAATAACGATCAGCTTAGTAATTTTTGTGTTGAACTAGAGTCAAATATGACAAAGCAAAATTTATTAGATTTGGCCGAGCAGAAAAATATCAAGCTAAACTTAAATTTAGCTAATGTCGATGGAATGAAATGGCAAGCTACGGCGAGTACCCCAGCCAGTTTTTCCGACTATTCTTGCCAGATAACAGGTCTGGGGGATAAAGTGGCCTCTGCAAAGATGGCGGTTCTATAAACGATGCCACACACTCTAATGAGAATATGTGGCATTTGTTCTAACCCGCCACGTAATTAATCATAATACCGGCCGCCACTGCTGAGCCGATTACGCCCGCGACATTCGGTCCCATCGCATGCATCAATAGGAAGTTATGCGGATCAGACTCTAAACCTAGTTTATTCGATACGCGTGCCGCCATAGGCACCGCTGATACTCCCGCCGATCCAATTAGTGGATTGATTTGACTGCCACCTAATTTATTCATTAGTTTGGCCATGATTACACCGCAAGCAGTACCGATACCGAAGGCAACCATACCCAATAACAAAATACCTAATGTAGTGAAATCTAGGAATTTATCTGCACTCAATTTCGAGCCTACTGCCAAACCTAAAAATATAGTGACCGTATTGATAAGTGCATTTTGAGTGGTGTTACTCAAACGGTCCACTACGGCACATTCTTTCATCAAATTACCGAAACAAAACATACCTAATAATGGTGCGGCATCTGGTAATAAAAATGCTACTAAAATAAGTAATAGTAGCGGAAAAATTACTTTCTCACGCTGAGATACATGACGCAATTGGGTCATTTTTATTTTGCGTTCAGACTCATTTGTTAATGCACGCATTATTGGTGGTTGAATCAGTGGAACAAGCGCCATGTATGAATACGATGCCACGGCAATAGCACCTAATAAATCAGGTGCAAGCTTGCTGGCAACATAGATCGAGGTCGGGCCGTCAGCACCACCGATAATGCCGATAGCGGCAGCATCAGCTAGGCTGAAATCAAAGATACCGAATGTAGATAACAGTACTGCGCCCATTAAGGTTGCAAAAATACCAAATTGTGCGGCAGCGCCTAGAAATAATGTTTTAGGATTAGACAATAGGGGGCCAAAATCTGTCATTGCACCGACACCCATAAAGATGATTAATGGGAACGCACCACTTTCAATACCGACGGTATAAAATAGGTGCAATATTCCACCCGCTTCAGCCAATCCAGCTCCGGGAATATTGGCTAAAACACCACCGAAACCAATAGGTACAAGTAATAAAGGTTCAAAGTTCTTTTTGATAGCTAAATATAATAACAACATGCCAATAAGGATCATTATTCCCTGTCCTGGCTGCATTTGATAAAGGCCCGTGTTATGCCATAGATGTAATAGTTGGTCCATATTTAACCTTTATGCGATAGAAACTAGGTGGTCGCCGACTTTGACTTCATCACCTGGTTTAACTGAAATTGCACTAATAACTCCCGATTGGAATGCCACTATCTGCGTTTCCATTTTCATGGCTTCAAGAATGACTAATACATCGCCTTCTTCTACCGTTTGACCCGAGGAGACTTCTACTTTCCAAATCGTGCCCGCTAATGGAGCGATGACGGGCTCACCATCTGATACAGCTGTCGCCGCGGGGGCAACGTGAACTGGCGTTGTAATGTTACTGATATCGCCACCTTCATTGACTTGAACGACATAACTTTGGCCGTTAACAGCAATGGTGTAAACATCTTGATCAGCAGTGTTGGTTTTTTGTGTAGCAGCCTCTGCCGATGCTAATGTTGGTACAGGTTCGAAGGCATCAGGATTATTTCGGTTAGCTAAGAATTTCAAACCTACTTGGGTGAACAGAGCATAGGTTAATACGTCATCAATTTCACGGTCGCCTGTTTCTAGTTCAATATTATCTTTAATAGCATGCGCTTGAAGTTCAGCGGTCAATTTATCCATTTCTGGTTCAAGTAAGTCGGCTGGCCGACAAGTAATAGGCTCTTGACCATCAAGTACTTGTTTTTGAAGTTCAGCATTAAACGGTGCCGGTGCTGAGCCATACTCGCCTTTTAAAATGCCTGCAGTTTCGCTGGTTACCGTTTTGTAACGTTCGCCTGTTAATACATTTAAGACTGATTGAGTGCCGACAATTTGTGAAGTCGGCGTCACCAGTGGGATATATCCTAAATCAGCACGTACACGTGGGATTTCAGCTAATACTTCATCAAAACGATCTGCTGCGCCTTGTTCGCGAAGCTGGCTTTCCATATTGGTCAACATGCCACCCGGTACTTGCGCCGTTAGGATGCGTGAGTCTATGCCTTTTAGTGAGCCTTCCCATGGTGCGTATTTTTTGCGTATTTCACGAAAATAGGCAGCAATTTCTTCGAGTAACTCAATATTGAGTCCGGTATCACGTTTAGTATCTTGAAACATTGATACGATTGATTCAGTAGGCGAATGACCATACGTCATCGACATTGATGAAATAGCGGTATCAACATTATCAATACCTGCCTCGACACATTTCAAAATAGTGGCTGTTGATAAGCCGGTAGTTGCATGAGATTGCATATGGATTGGGATATCGATTGCTTGCTTAAGCTCGCTGACCAGTTCAAAAGCAGCGTAAGGCTTAAGCAAACCAGCCATATCTTTAATGCAGAGTGAATGAGCACCCATATCTTCGATGCGTTTTGCTAAGTCGATCCACATGGCAAGGTCATGAACAGGACTTAATGTATATGAAATAGTACCTTGTGCATGACGATCATTTTCTAGAACAGCTTTTATGGCGACTTCAAGATTACGTGGGTCATTCATTGCATCGAACACACGAAATACATCAACACCATTAATGGCTGCACGTTCGACAAATTTTCTTACTACATCGTCGGCATAGTGACGGTAGCCCAGAAGATTTTGGCCTCGAAGGAGCATTTGCTGTGGCGTATTTGGCATGGCCGCTTTTAGGCTACGAATACGATGCCAGGGATCTTCACCTAAATAACGGATACATGCATCGAATGTTGCACCGCCCCATGTTTCTACTGACCAGTAACCTACTTGGTCAAGTTTACCGGCAATGGGTAGCATGTCAGCAAGACGCAGACGAGTTGCAAATAAGGATTGATGGGCATCACGAAGAACAACATCCGTAATACCTAATTTTAGTGTAGATTCGGTCATGGTTATGGCCTTAATAGTTAAATGCTAGATGTGATTATTTGTGACGCGAACGGTATTTATGAACCGCAGCAGATATGACTGATATTAAAGTTTTGTCTTCTATATGAGGATTAGCAAGAGGTCCGTGGCGAGGAATAACCGCTGTAGGTGAAGGCACACCATCTTCAGGTAGCACACCCACATTTTTTTCGTATTTGGTGATGATGCGTGACATGAGCGTGGTCGCACCGACCAATAATGTTAAAAAAAGAAATACAAATCCCATGCCAAACAGCATCAAGGTTAAACCATCATTCATTAGGCTAGACGATTCCATCTACCTTCCCCTTAAACAATCAACGAGTTAAGCCATTAAGCTGAAAACAGTAATGACAATTAGCCAAACATTATATCATTGTTGGCAAAATCACATATTTTGCCTGATAACTTACATAATGGAAGTAAGATCATTGGCCGATAAGACAATGTTATTTATTGGAATTATCGGCAAAGAATTGAAATAAAGATAGGGTGATAATTGAAATCGGAATCTTATTTAGGAGTATTTTGGTGATTATTTATAGGCATGAAAGTCTAAATAACACTGCAAGATTGTGAATTTATGCTCGCTTGTTAGAATCAACTCGGATCGATGACTGAATGATAAAAACCTTTAGATGCATCTTCAACTAAGTCAAATACGTGAGCAAAACCATTTTGACCGCCGTAATAAGGATCAGGTACATTTTTTTCTTTTCGTTCTGGTGCATAATCCAAAAAGAGTTTAATTTTGTGGTGGTGTTGACTTGGGCTGGAGTTGATCAATATATTGTAGTTATCAGTATCCATCGCTAGGATATGATCAAAATGTTCAAAATCTGACGGCATCACTTTGCGAGCACGAATTTTTGACAAGTCTATACCGCGACTACGTGCCGTTTGTTGAGAGCGTGCATCAGATTGTTCGCCAATGTGGTAGGCGTGTGTTCCGGCAGAATCGACAACAAAACGGTTAGCTGTTCCCATATCGTCAATGAACTTGTTAAATACACCTTCTGCAGTTGGTGAGCGACATATATTGCCCATGCAAACGAAAAGTACTTTTATCTGTCCCATGTAGTCCTATCCTATTGATAAATAAAGAAACACGATTTTAGCAGTCCTATGCAATTTGATGCAATCCTGACCCGATTGGCACACAGGTTGGCACACAAAAATGGCTACGTATGTATAATCAAATTCGGCTAGTGCGACAACACTAACCGAATCTTAGCAATCAAAGTTTATTAAGGAAACTTTATGCCTGTGCCAATTATACCAGCGAGTCACAACGAACACTTTATCAAGAATCTAAAATGGGAAGGTAAAGACGTGCGCTTATACCTTTCTGAATGCTTGATAATACAAGTGCGAAAGTCCTCTAAAACATGGCTAGTACGTCGACGGATAGATGGCAAGGCAAGCATAACAACTATCGGTAAACACCCTGATATGAGCCTTAAAAGGGCGCGGATTGAGTCGGCAAAAATAACCACAGCGGCGACCATTTCAGCGGTGACGGTTGAGCAGTTAGTTATTAAGTATATGGATGAAGTCGCACACCGACGCTGATCGACATGGAGAGCGAAGCGAGGTCGATTAGTCGCCAGTAGGCAACGCGTTTTTGCATTTTCGTAATAGAGAGCGTTAGCGAACAGTGGAGAATAATGTTAGAAAAGGCTTTTTGTTGCCGTAGAGTCATT
>JAGXHJ010000051.1 GCA_024636315.1 Methylophaga sp. | reverse complement strand
ATGGTCAATCAGCATTGAATCGGCAAAACTAGTTTGTTGTAGGTTTTTCCACGCCATGTATGAGCCCATTCCTGATGATTTTCGTAGGGTGTATTATCTCATTTCTAGTATGTTTTTGCCGGTTTCGTGCAAAGGTCTCTCATTATAATAAATTGCACATTCTTGCATCCCTTGAGGGTATTTTAGTTTTGTTTGTACTTGAATCCTGTATCCTTTAATTTTAACAAAAGTTTACCTCAACCTAATATGAACAAGGAATTCCAAATGGCTAACACGCCTAAAGTTCGTAAATGTCTATTCCCAGCAGCCGGTTATGGCACTCGCTTCTTACCAGCAACAAAAGCCATGCCCAAAGAAATGTTACCCATCGTCAACAAGCCGTTAATTCAGTATGGTGTTGAAGAAGCTTTAGAAGCAGGTATAACCCAAATTGGGTTTATTGTTGGTCGTGGTAAACGGGCAATTGCTGATCATTTTGATACAAGCTATGAACTTGAGCACCAAATCAAAGGTACATCAAAAGAAAAATATTTAGACGATATTCGTGAGGTGATAGACAAATGTGATTTTCTCTTAATGCGTCAACGTGAAATGCTCGGACTCGGTCATGCGATTTTGACCGGCGAACCTATGATTGGAAATGAAGCGTTTGCTGTAGTACTTGCTGATGATCTATGTGCCGCACCCACTGAAAAAGATGACATGAGAGCCTTAGGACAGTTGGCAAAACTTTATCAACGTTATCAGTGCAGCATTATTGCCATTGAAGAAGTGCCCATGGAAGATACGGCTAGTTATGGCATTATCTCTGGTGAACTAATTGCCGATGGCATCTACCAAGTACATGACATGGTCGAAAAACCAAAACCAGAAAATGCTCCAAGTAATATGGCTATTATCGGTCGTTATATTTTGACACCCGAAATATTCAGCTACCTGCGTAAAACAAAACCAGGTGCCAATGGCGAAATTCAGATCACTGATGCCTTAAAGCTCATGGCAAAAGAACACCAGGTACTCGCAGTTAAATTTAAAGGTCGTCGTTTTGATTGCGGTAGCGTTGAAGGTTTCATCGAAGCCACTAACTATTATTATGAGAATGTATATAAAAATTAGTTTGATGCCATACGATATTGAACTTTAGAGATGAGCTCAACAGGACTTTCACAATGCCACTACTTTTTAAACAACGACAATTATGGGTACCGACACTGTGGGGCTTATTAATTATCGTTACGATTACCATGACCATGGTGATGCTTACATTAAAAAACATGGCCTTATTTTTAGCTCAAAATGAAGCTCTACCATCTCACTATCTTATTGTAGAAGGCTGGGTAAGTGAACCTAGTCTGTTGCAGGCTTTACAAACCTTTAAGAATGATGAGTATGACTTCATTGTTACGACAGGTGGACCTGAAACAAGAGAAATAAAACCTGAGTACAATAGTTATGCAGAGAAAGCTGCAGCCTTCATTATCAGTGTAGGTTTTGATCAAAATAAATTGATTGTCATTCCGACACCCGCATCCGCCCAAGATAGAACTTACTTGAGTGCCGTAATGGTAAGAGATTGGTGTAGTGCAAATCATATTGATATTAAAACCCTCACTGTATTTTCAAGTGATGTTCATGCAAGAAGAACACGCATGTTATACCAACAAGCATTTGGGGAAAACACCGAGATTGGCATTATAGCCGGCGAGCCAAATGGCTTTGAATTAGAGCATTGGTGGCGCACCAGTGAAGGTGCCAAAGCTGTATTAACAGAATCAGCGGGCCTGTTGTGGACACTATGCTGTTTTACTTCTGGTGAACATGGTTCACATCAGGAGAAATGGGGCTTGAATGACTTGCCGCCTAACTAATTGTAGGTCAAATAGGACTACAGTTAAATAAACTTTTTACAGAAATATCCTTGCAAATTATTATTCATAGCACCTAACCTTTCCCAATTTAATTCAGTTTGGTCAAAGCACTTTCAAAAGGGAATAGGGATAAATCCTCACCAACTTTCCTTATTAGGTTACTACAAATTAAACGAGAGTGTTAATCCCCTCTTTGTCAACAACACTTTAAAACTGACCCCTTTTGGCTTTAAAACACCGGTTTAAATTTGACCCCCTTGAGCAGGATCTTCATTATTTTATCGCACTCGGTGCAATGCCCACTTTACGTTTATCTTTCAGCCTGTAACTTTCACCACTGATCTGAACAATATGAGCATGGTGCAATAATCTATCTAACATGGCGGCTGTTAAGGTTTGATCGTTTGCAAAGGCGGTGGCCCATTGAGTAAACGATAAGTTGCTGGTTAAAATCAAACTGCCTCGCTCATACCGTTTGGCAATGACGTTAAAAAAAAGATTGGCTTCTTCTGTCTCTTGCTTATATAAGCAAATTAAATCTGGAATATTATCTACTTGTAAAATAACACGTGATAGTTTCTCATCTTGTTCTACGGTGTCTACCATAAACCACGTTCGTTCATTTGTTCGAATGATGCTTGTCATGATTTTTTCTCGTTAAATAGTGGGCATAACTATTACATCGAGCGGGCCAGTTGCCTGTCAAGGCCCCAAAAAAATGAAAGGGCCAATCTGGCCACAAGCTACGCCACCCGGAACTTTACGAGAAGTTTAGCAATGAAAAAGAATACGCCTATCGGCTAATGCTTTTTGCGAAAAAGAAAGGCCTTTATTAGAAGTCTGATGATGCTTAGACTAAGCGGCAAGATAGCTGTGAGAGTCCAACGGTATTAAAAACCTTATCCGGCCCCTCCTCAATCGGAACTGTCTTACCGTGTTGTGACTGATACCGATGACTTCGTTTATGCTCATCTACAAAGGCGTAATAACCTTCACTGTCATCGCTCAGCGTCAGGTGAAAATACCACAAAAAAATCAGCATTACATAAAAGGCTGTCTTAAAAAACAGCTGACTTATAGGGCTCTTCGCACACTTAGCTATAGCTACGGTGCTACGTCGATAACTCGAACGCGACAAATACTTACCTCCATAACGGATAACATTGCACTACGTTAAGGTGTCTAACATGTGAGAGGAAAAGTCTGGGATAGAAAGTGACATTGATTACTCAAGATTATGGCTATAAATAACTTCATTATTATTGAACCACTGTGGAGTGGTTCGCGCAATATTGAACTGGGCATATCGTGAATGGGAATGGATAGATAAAGCACCTTATGTACGGATGATTAAAGAGCCAAAACGTCGAATACGATGGTTAATATCAGAAGAGGCGCAACGGATCTTATCTTTCTTACCGAGTCATCTAGTAGCAATGGTTCGGTTTTCATTGGCTACTGGTTTACGAGAATCTAATGTAACAAAGTTGGAATGGTCACAAGTTGAGCTCACTAGACGCGTTGCGTGGATCCATGCTGATCAAGCCAAAGCTGGTCGGTCTATTGGCGTACCACTTAATAAGGAAGCTGTTGTACTGTTGCGAGAGCTTCAAGGCAACCATTCAAAGTTCGTATTTACCTATAAAGGTAAGCCTGTAAAAAGGGGGAATACAAAAGCGTGGCGTGATGCATTGTTGAAAGCGGAGATAGTCGATTTCCGCTGGCATGATTTGCGACATACTTGGGCCAGTTGGCATATACAATCAGGAACGCCATTGCATGCACTGCAAGAATTAGGTGCCTGGTCTGATGTTAGGATGGTGCAGAAGTATGCTCATCTTGCACCAGAACATTTAACTGGGTATGCAGATAACATAATGATGAGAAGAATCAGCGGAGAAAAAAATCAGCACGTATTTAGCACACCAAGAGTTTCAGGCAAAAAAAAGAGCTAACTGAATAATCAGTTAACTCTTTGTTTTATATACCAGGTATATGGTGCGCCCGACACGATTCGAACGTGTGACCGCCTGGTTCGTAGCCAGGTACTCTATCCAGCTGAGCTACGGGCGCTTAATCTATCAATTATACAGAATAGTTAAAGCTTATTCAATATAAAATTTAATGGCGGAGAGCGAGGGATTCGAACCCTCGATAGGGGTAAACCTATACACCCTTAGCAGGGGCGCGCCTTCAGCCACTCGGCCAGCTCTCCGTCTTAAGCCGACTATTGTACAACAGTCGTTGCTATATTACCTAGTAAAATTTTACTTTTATGCGATATTTTCTTGATCTTTTTCGGCTTGGATACGATCATAGATTTCTTCACGATGTACTGATACTTCTTTTGGTGCATCAACACCAATTCTTACTTGGTTTCCTTTGACACCCAGTACATTAACTACTACATCGTCACCGATAATGAGTGATTCACCTACACGTCGTGTGAGTATTAACATGGTATTCCCCTTACTCTTAAAATTTACTTTATTAGCGCGGATATTAGAAAGGGGATTGATTCCTTTCAAATTGAACTCATCCTGCGCTACTCTCTTCCTATACAATCAATACTTGTTAGTATTTCCGTAATATTCGTACTGTATTATATAGTAATATACGTACTTTACACTTGATTGATATTGCATAAATGAAATATGCACAAAATTTCATCTTTATGAGTATAGTTTATCAGGATTCACTTTCTACCGTTAACAATAGTATACACATTGATTAGCCAGTAATTTATATACTTACGATAAAAGTCCCAACATATTGACTACTAACAATCAGTTTTGTTCCAAGTGAAATGCTTTGTGGAGCGAACGAACACCTAATTCAAGATATTTTTCATCAATAACCACAGATATTTTAATTTCAGATGTGGAAATCATAGAAATATTAATAGATTCCTTAGCTAAACTCTCAAACATAGTACTTGCTATACCAGCATGTGATCGCATGCCCACTCCGACAACAGAAATCTTGGCAATATGCTCGTCACCGATGACTTCTCTTGCACCTAACGAATCTGCAGTGCTCTGTAGAATCGTGCGCGCATTCTTATAATCATTCCGATGAATAGTAAATGTAAAGTCGGTTAGACCATCATGTCCTGTATTTTGGATGATCATATCGACTTCGATATTGTTTTTGGCGATTGGACCTAGGATTTGGTATGCAATCCCAGGATGATCAGGTACACCCAGCACGGTTAATTTTGCTTCATCTCTATTAAATGCAATACCTGAAATTAGTGCTTGTTCCATTTTTGGATCCTCAACCGAAATTAGTGTACCGCCGCCTTCTGTAAAGGAGGAAAGTACACGTAAAGGTACATTATATTTACTGGCAAATTCTACCGACCGAATTTGTAATACTTTAGCGCCAAGACTCGCCATTTCCAGCATTTCTTCAAAGGTAATATGATCTAGACGACGCGCTTCTGACACGACACGAGGATCGGTTGTGTAGACACCATCGACATCAGTATAAATCTGACATTCGTCTGCTTTTAAAGCGGCGGCAAGTGCAACGGCTGTTGTATCTGAACCACCACGACCTAATGTCGTGATATTGCCTTCCTGATCACAACCTTGAAATCCAGCAACAATAACGATATGTCCTGCATCTAGCTCTTTACGTATTTTTTCATCATCAATTTCCATGATGCGGGCTTTATTATGTGTATTATCCGTTAAGATTTTAACTTGACTACCGGTATAAGAAATAGCATGTATTCCTTGTTGCTCAAGCGCCAAACACAACAAAGCAATTGTAACTTGTTCGCCTGTAGATAAGAGTACATCAAGCTCACGACCATGAGGGTTATCATTCAATTCGTTAGCTAAAGCCAATAAACGATTAGTCTCACCACTCATTGCTGATAAAACGACAACTAATTCATGTCCTTCTTTTTGGAATTTAATCAGCTTTTTGGCGACTTCTTGAATCCGTTCAACCGTCCCAACTGAAGTCCCACCATATTTTTGTACAATTAATGACATTTTAACTTTCCAACTTTGAATTAATCCAGCTTACAACCGAATCTAAAGCAGCGCTTAAATTTTCTGGTTGATTACCGCCACCTTGTGCCATATCTGGACGACCACCACCTTTACCACCAACTTGCGTAGCAACATGTCCCACTAGATCTCCAGCACGAATTTTATCGGTAATATCTTTAGAAACACCAGCTATCAAGGTAATTTTATTATCTTCTACCGATGCCAAAATCACTGCTGCCGTGCCTAATTTATTTTTCAATTGATCGACAGTATCACGTAGCGATTTAGTGTCAGCACCATCTAGTTTAGTAGCGAGTACTTTAATGCCCGAGATATCTTGTGCTGTGCTGGCAAGATCACTACCTGCACTACTCGCTAACTTACTTTTCAGCGTTTCGAGTTCTTTTTCAAGTTGACGACTACGCTGAACAAGTTGTGATGTTTTTTCAGTGACGTTGTCATTGGTCGCTTTAACTAATGCAGATATTTCTTGTAAACGAGATTCACTCATGTCGATATAATCAAGCGCTCGTTCACCAGTGACGGCCTCAATCCGACGAACACCCGATGCGGTACCCGCTTCTGAGGTGATTTTTATCAAGCCGATATCACCCGTGCGTAGAGCATGAGTACCACCACAAAGCTCAGTAGAAAAATCACCCATTTTTAAAACACGCACATCTTCTTCATATTTCTCGCCAAATAATGCCATTGCACCAGTTTGTTTGGCGTCATCTAACGACATTATGTTAGTTTCGATAGCGTGATTTAATCTGATTTGTTGATTAACTAAACGCTCAATATCATGTAGCTGTGTTGGAGAAACTGGTTCAAAGTGAGAGAAATCAAAACGTAAACGCTGTGAATTTACTAATGAACCTTTTTGGGTAACATGTTCACCTAACACCTGCTGCAAAGCGGCATGTAATAAGTGTGTTGCTGAATGATTCAACGCCGTTGCCATTCGAGACTGTTCATCGATATGTGCAGTGACTTTGTCGCCCACTTTAAAACTACCATTTTCACATACCCCGATATGCGTAAATACTTTACCTTGTTTGCGGGTGTCTGTGACCTCAAAATTGGCTTTATCAGTAGAAATTTGGCCGTAATCACCTGCTTGACCACCAGATTCAGCATAAAATGGACTGTTATCTAAAACAATAATGCCTTGTTGATGGGCATGTAATTGGTCGACATGTTCACCATCGATCAAGATACTGGTAATTGTAGCGTCATCAAGCATCTTTTCATAACCAGAAAAATGGGTCATGCCATCTATAGTCACTTGTTCAGATAGCGCTCCAGCAAATTGACTGGCTGATCTAGCCCGAGTGCGCTGCGCTTCCATCGCTCTTTCAAAGCCAGCTATATCCAATGTTAATTCACGTTCACGAGCAATATCAGCTGTTAAGTCGATTGGGAATCCGTAAGTATCGTAGAGTTGGAAGACTATTTCACCTGGAATTTCTTTATCAGATAGATGATCGATAGCATTTTCAAGAATCTTCAAGCCATTATCTAAAGTATCTGCAAAACGAGCTTCTTCTTGTTTTAAAGCGCGTTCGACTATAGGTTGTGCCTTGGCAAGCTCTGGGAAGGCATCCCCCATTACAACTACTAGAGGCGCCACTAATTTATAGAAGAAGTCTTCTGTCATGCCTAATTTGTGACCGTGACGAATAGCACGACGAATAATTCGGCGCAGAACATAACCGCGACCTTCATTAGAAGGCTGTACACCATCAGTAATCATAAAGGCACATGAGCGAATATGATCGGCAATAACTCTTAATGAGGTATTTGTTGGGTCTTTCGTCCCTGATAAAGCCTGTATGGATTTAATCAAATGTTGAAATAGATCAATATCATAATTGTTATGCACATCTTGTAATACCGCGGCAAGACGCTCTAAACCCATGCCAGTATCAACAGATGGTTTTGGTAATGGGGTCAGCGTGCCATCAACAGCACGATCAAATTGCATGAACACTAGGTTCCAGATTTCGATGTAACGATCACCGTCTTCTTCGGGAGTACCTGGTGGCCCACCAGCAACTTCTTCACCATGATCATAAAATATTTCTGAACATGGGCCACATGGGCCGGTATCACCCATTGACCAGAAATTATCTTTTGCACCAATTCGAGAAAGACGCGCGGGATCTACGCCAATTTCTTTTATCCAAATATCTGCAGCTTCATCATCTTCATCAAAGACCGTGATCCAGAGTTTTTCGGGCGGCAATGCTAATGTAACGGTCAAAAAATCCCAAGCATACTGAATTGCTTCGCGTTTAAAGTAGTCACCGAAGCTAAAATTACCTAACATTTCAAAAAATGTGTGATGGCGTGCTGTATAGCCAACATTTTCTAAATCGTTATGTTTACCACCTGCACGCACACAACGCTGAGAGGTGACAGCCTTTGAGTACTTGCGTACTTCCTGCCCCAGAAATAGCTCTTTAAATTGAACCATACCTGCGTTGGTAAACAATAAAGTTGGATCATTTGCCGGCACTAACGGGCTGCTTGATACAATTTCATGGCCTTTCTTTTGGAAAAAGTCCAAAAAGAGATGTCGAATTTCTGCGCTACTTTTCATAATATTTATTAAAGCTTTCAGTTATTTGTTCATGAGTAAAACCACGAGATTGTAAAAACCGTTGCTGTTTTGCACGCTCTTTATAATCTTCGGGCTCCTGCTCGCCAAAACGTTTGCAACGGATACCTGCCGCAAGCGCAAACCAATCAATATCAGATTCTGCCAATGCATCGCTGATAAGTTCAGCAGCCACACCACGTTCTTTTAATTCTTGCCTAATCTTTTGATAACCAAACCCACGTTGTGAACGATAACGTAAATAATTTTCCGTAAATCGTTGATCACTTTGTAGGTTTTTTTCTGTTAACTTGTTGATGACGATAATAATGTCATCATATTCAAAGTCGTTACTTAATTTTTTTACTAGCTCGGCAACACTATGTTCACGCCGAGCCAATAAATTCATCGCTCGTTCATTAAGCGATTGCTTTCTCACGCTTCAGAAAGTTCACTCTCATCTTCATCAACTTCTACAGGCGCAGTTGAGGGTTTAGCTACCGTGCCCCGAGGAGGCAATAAAGCAGCTCGGATTTTAACTTCAATTTCATCCGCCATTTCTGGATGTTCTTTTAAATAAGCGCGTACGTTATCTTTACCTTGGCCGATTCTAGTGCCAGCGTAGCTATACCATGCACCCGCTTTTTCAACGATATTTTCTTGAACACCTAAATCTATCAACTCGCCTTCATGCGAAATGCCTTCGCCATATAGAATATCGAATTGAACTTGTTTAAATGGCGGCGCAACTTTATTTTTTACTACTTTAACGCGGGTTTCATTACCTAGAATTTCATCACCTTTTTTGATGGCGCCAATACGACGAATATCAAGGCGAACCGACGCGTAGAATTTCAATGCATTACCGCCGGTAGTAGTTTCAGGGCTACCAAACATAACACCGATTTTCATACGAATTTGGTTGATGAAGATGACCAATGTATTTGAACGTTTAATGTTAGCGGTCAATTTACGCAGTGCTTGCGACATTAATCGTGCTTGTAGACCCATATGGCTATCACCCATATCGCCTTCAATTTCAGCTTTAGGTGTTAAAGCCGCCACCGAGTCAATCACGACAACATCAACAGCACCCGAACGAACTAACATATCGGTAATTTCTAAAGCTTGTTCGCCGGTGTCAGGTTGCGAGACTAATAAGTCGTCGATGTTTACACCCAGTTTTTGAGCATAAAGCGGATCAAGTGCATGTTCAGCATCAACAAAGGCAGCAGTGCCGCCAAGTTTTTGCATTTCAGCAATGGCATGTAGCGTCAGTGTTGTTTTACCTGAAGATTCAGGACCATAGATTTCAACAACTCGTCCACGGGGTAAACCACCTATGCCAAGCGCAACGTCAAGACCTATGGAGCCCGTTGATACCGCATCGATATCACGAGAAGCGGCAGAATCACCTAAACGCATAACAGCGCCTTTACCAAATTGTTTTTCTATTTGGCCTAATGCTGCGCCTAATGCTTTTTTCTTGTCATCTTCCATTTTAGTCGCCATCGTTAAATCCAGATATGAGTAAACATCGGATTATCCCATAGATGGCAATCAGTCTCTAGCGTTTTTGATTATTCCTTGCAACGCGAGTTTTACTGCTTGCCGCCTAATCGACTCTCGGTCACCTATAAAGTGACAACACTGCGTTTTAACTACTGAATATTTTGTGACCCATGCAATCCAAACCGTACCGACCGGTTTATCGATAGTGCCACCATCAGGACCGGCAATCCCTGTAATTGCGACACTAATATCAGCCATCGACGCAGCTAAAGCACCTTGTACCATTTCACACACAGTCTGTTCACTGACTGCGCCGTACTGCAGTATGGTTGACTCCTTAACATGCAATAAATCTTGCTTTGCTTGGTTACTGTAGGTAGTAAACCCTCGTTCAAACCATGTTGAGCTACCGGCTAGATCAGTACAACATTTTGCTACCCAGCCACCCGTGCATGATTCAGCGACCGATAATCGCCAGTTAACATCTAACAGGCGTTGTGCAACTTGCGATGTGAATTGCAGAAGTTCTGCGTCAGAGATTGTATCCATAATGTAAATTCTCCCTCAACATTAAAAAAATAGGGGGCGGTTAATCCCCTCTTTCCTTTCTCGTCTTGCCGCATAGAAATAACAGCATTTATTTATAATGCGGGTTTTAAATCAAATGCGATGCAAATCCGTTCTTCATCTGAAGTAAATGGAATTGTGCGATGAAATACCGATGATGGAAACATGACGATATCACCCACTGCTGGAGCAATGGTTTTAGTTGGGAAGTTATCATGTTTTTTCGGATAATTATCACCATGGGTACTTAATTCGATACTGCCTTCATCCTTGTGCTTTTTGTCTGTCGGTAAGGACAAATACAAAGCGCCACTTACCCAGCCTTCTTCATGAATATGGGAGGTTAAATGCCCTCCTTGTTGCATGCGTACATACCACGAGCTGGCAAACTCAGTCTTTTTGGGAAACGACTTTACAAACTCACAATTTTCACCCGCAAAGGTTTGGCGATAACGTTCAATGGCATTTTCGACTAATTGACCTAAAGCTCGAAATGACGGCTCTTGGCGTTTGAATAAATTACCCGATGATTGCTCGCCATTGACTAATCGGCCCTGCATTTTCTTTTCGACATCGGCGAAGTCAATATCTTTCAATAACTGAGCTAGTAACTCACTGTTTTCGCCTTTAAGCTCTTTAATTTCAGTATGAAATACAAAATCGAGTGGATTTTTACAGAAATTGTAATCGTTCTCAGTACCAAAATTATCTGCATAGTGTCCAGTTAATGTGGCTAAAAATGGTGAGCTATGTTTCTTCGCTTTAAGTGCATCCAAGCCTTGTTTAAACTCATCAAAACGTCCTGTTTTATACAAACAATATAATGAACGCTCTTGCCAATCAGCAAAGTCAGAACGTTGAAAATGCGTTAATGCACCTTCCAAATCACCACTATCGTAAAGATAAACAGCAAAACTATAATTAGCGACAGGCAAGGCAGGATCCAAGGCTAAGGCCTGTTTATAAAATTTAACCGACTCATCATAACGACCTTGATCTCGCAATACCTCGCCCATATTACTGTGCACTTCCGCGTAGTTAGGATTGAGTGCCAAGGCATCGTTGTAACTTTCTATCGCATCACCTAATTTGCCTTCATTTTTTAAGGCGGTGCCCATATTGAAATACACTTTGGCATCTTTTTGAATGCTGAGTGCTCGACGGTATACTTCAATCGCATCAGCTAATTTACTTTGCTCCTGCAACACCACACCAAGATTCACTAAGGCTTCAAAAAAGCCAGGCTCTAAAGCGATTGCTTTTTGATAACTGGTCGTAGCCTGATCAAATTTTTCTTTAGATTGTAATGCCACACCTAAATTGTAATGGGCATCGGTTAAATTAGGTTTTAAGTTCACCGCTTTTTTATAACTGATAATTGCTTCATCAGTACGGTTTAAATTAGTTAATAAAATGCCCAGATTAAAATGCAACTCCCCCACTGATGGATCTATTTCTAACGCTTTACGAAAGGCAGGGACGGCTTCTTGGAATTTATTTTGACCAGCAAGTGCGTTGCCATAAAGGTTGTACAACACAAAAGCCTTAGGAAAACTCTTGAGCAATGTCTTGGCGGTCGCTTCAGCAAGTTCTAAATGTCCACCATTGAGGGCATTTAATACCGGTTGAATTTCTGCTTGTGTTGGCTGTCTCATTCGTACAGGTTGTTTCATTATTAATTACCTAATAAAGCTGTTTAGCCTTTAACTATACTTAAAATATGGTTTTTTTACCTGTCTTAACTGCGTTATAGTTGGGCAGATTACTCAGATTTAGTACTAAGGAAATCGCAATTTAATTTCAACTCTGAATTTTATCATTTCAATTTTAAATATTTTGCATTCCCTAGATAACAATTATTGAGACCTTTGCACGAACCACTTTTATTAGTGCCAGATTAGCTGAAAGCTAATTTTTTGAATAAATTTAGAAAAAAGTGACGTCACACGTTCATTTTTCTCCAATTTACGGGTTATTTACCCGCTATCTCCCTTTTT
>JAGXHJ010000050.1 GCA_024636315.1 Methylophaga sp. | reverse complement strand
TGGTCAATCAGCATTGAATCGGCAAAACTAGTTTGTTGTAGGTTTTTCCACGCCATGTATGAGCCCATTCCTGATGATTTTCGTAGGGTGTATTATCTCATTTCTAGTATGTTTTTGCCGGTTTCGTGCAAAGGTCTCACTGACTTAGTATTTTCGCTGGCTATCGATCCGTTTTTTATACTCTGGAAATAATAGCGGTGCTAATTCATGTAGCGCTTTTTCATAAACGCGGCGTTTGAAAAACACGATTTCTTTCGCCGGTTGCCAGTAATTTTCCCAGCGCCAATCGTCAAACTCAGGTTTATCATGTCGTGTCAGATTCACATCGGATTCACTGCCCGTCAATCGCAATAAAAACCAACGTTGTTTTTGACCGATGCACAGCGGTTTATTGCCATAACGTAAATAACGTTTGGGCAATCGATATCGTAGCCAGCCACTCGTCATGCCGAGTAACTCAACATGTTCGGGGGCGAGACCAACCTCTTCCATTAATTCACGATAAACAGCTTGCTCCGGCGTTTCATCCGCTTTTATTCCCCCTTGCGGAAACTGCCATGAGTCATGTTGCGCACGTTGTGCCCACAAAACCTCATTGTTATTGTTGCAGAGAATTATCCCTACATTGGGCCTAAAGCCATCTTTATCAATCACAATCCTACATCTCTCGTTAAAAGAAGCCACCGCTTCCATAACGTCATAATTTGTCAATGCTTCATAGGTTATCACGGTATTCAATCCATTTTGCCTTACAATAGTGACTATTTTTTAATTCGTGACGTGAATCGTAATGGTATTAGCAATCTTTGACTTGGATAACACGCTACTCGGTGGCGATAGTGATTATTTATGGGGTGAGTTTTTAGTTGAAAATAACCTAGTTGATGGCGAAAGTTATCAGCGGGCTAACCACGATTTTTATGACCAATATCTAGCTGGCACCATGGATATTTTTGAATTTTTAGCTTTTCAACTAAAGCCACTTGCTGATAATAGACCGGCTGATTTAGAACGTTGGCGCACCCAATTTCTCGCGGAAAAAATTGATCCTATTATCTTACCCGCCGCACTAAAACTGATTGCCCACCATCGACAACAGGGTGATACATTATTGATCATCACCGCAACAAACGGCTTTATTACAGCACCGATTGCACAAAAATTAGGTATTCCACATTTAATTGCGACAGAAGCAGAAATGATCGGCGGCCAGTACACAGGTAATGTCGCTGGCACGCCGTCCTATCAGCATGGCAAAGTTGAACGTCTACAAGACTGGTTACGCACGCAAAACCAAACCCTTGCGGGTAGTTATTTTTATAGTGATTCTCACAATGACTTGCCGCTATTAAATATGGTTGAACACCCAATAGCGGTTGATTCTGATCCAAAATTATTAGCTATCGCTAAACAATATGGTTGGCAAACGATCAGTTTACGAACATAAAGAATAAATTGCAGGCGCTCAGGTTCTAGGTAAAGCCAACTAATAGTTGGTACAATTCCTCTTTTAAATTCAGAATCAGGCCGTCAATCATGGAATGGGAAGTTGTTATTGGGTTAGAAATTCACGCCCAACTCGCCACCAAAACTAAGATATTTTCTGGTGCTCCAACCGCTTATGGCGCGGAACCCAATACCCAAGCATGCGCCGTTGATCTTGGCTTTCCTGGCGTTTTGCCTGTACTGAACCAAGAAGCAGTGAAAATGGCCATCAAATTTGGCTTGGCAGTAGATGCTCAGCTCACTGACCGTTCTGTATTTGCTCGTAAAAACTACTTCTATCCTGACTTGCCTAAAGGCTACCAAATCAGCCAACTTGATTTGCCAATTGTCGGCAAAGGCCAGTTGTCTATTGAACTAGAAGATGGTTCTGAAAAGATAATCGGTATTACGCGCGCTCATTTAGAAGAAGATGCCGGTAAATCGTCTCATGAAAACTACCCAGGTCAAACCAGCATTGATCTTAATCGTGCCGGAACCCCCCTTTTAGAAATCGTTTCCGAACCAGATATGAGTAGCGCAAAAGAAGCCGTTGCCTATATGAAAAAAATCCACTCTTTGGTGCAATACATTGAGATCTGTGACGGTAATATGCAGGAAGGCTCTTTCCGTTGCGATTCCAATGTTTCTGTTCGTCCAAAAGGGCAAAAAGAACTAGGTACCCGTGCCGAGCTCAAAAACATCAATTCATTCCGTAATGTTGAGCGTGCTATAAATATCGAAATAGAACGTCAAATTGAGTTGATCGAAGATGGTGGAACCGTAGTTCAGGAAACACGTCTATACGATGCCGATAAAAATGAAACTCGCTCAATGCGAAGCAAAGAAGAGGCAAATGATTATCGTTACTTCCCTGATCCTGACTTATTACCTATTGTACTGGATCCAGAAGTAATTGAACAAATTCGTGCGACACTACCTGAATTACCAAACGCTAAACGAGATCGATTCATTAATGATATGAATTTATCTAGTTATGATGCCTCCGTACTGACTAGCAGTCGCCAACTTGCTGATTATTTTGAAGCCGTTTTAGTAGCATCAAAAAATCAAGATCCAAAACTGTGTGCTAATTGGGTTATTTCTCAATTATTAGGCGCATTGAATAAAGCTAGCTTAGAAATTACCCAATCACCTGTCAGCGCAGAACAATTAGGCGGTTTATTGATTCGTATTAGCGACAATACCATCTCGGGCAAGATCGCTAAACAAATCTTCGAGAGTTTATGGAATGCTGAGGGTAAAGATGCCGACAGTATTATTGACGCAAAAGGCTTAAAACAAGTCACTGATTCAGGTGCTATTGAAGCCATCATTGATCAAGTAATAGCTAGTAATCAGGGACAACTTGAACAATATCGCGATGGTAAGGAACAGTTATTTGGCTTCTTTGTTGGCCAAGTTATGAAGGCATCAAAAGGTCAAGCTAACCCAGCACAGGTGAATGAGTTATTAAAAGCCAAACTAGCTGGCTAATATCAATCATTCAACGCATAAAAAAGGCTGTGTTCATTAATGAACACAGCCTTTTTTATGCCTTATCTAGAATTATTCGTTTCCAGAAATCAGCGCAGCTAGTTTAGCTGACACTAGACCAAATAGAGCACCAACAATAATTGATAATGAAACAACAAGAACTGGGTTTGTCATATCCATTGCTGTAGCGCTACCACCGACAAGAAGAAGATAGGCTGCTGTAGCCGCATACCCATAAACTGATGAAGGAATAACAGAGAAAGCAGGAATTGATGCGCCCATGACTAACAGAAATACTGTTACAGCAACCCATACAGGAGCAGTTAGAAGAGCACCTAATGGGACTAGATCCATTAAAATAAATGCAACACCTGCTAAAATAGAGCCAAAAATACTACAAACAATAGTATTTTTTAATGCTGCATTATCAGCACCATTATGGAAATATTGTGCCCAACCAATAAAGATTGCCCAAATTGTAACTAACCCTACTAGTGGACCAAATGCCAGCCATGTAGCCACACCACCTAACACACCTATACTTAATGCTAATCCAAACATAATTTTCTCTCTTTATTATTATGAAGTTAATGTTATTTTCAACACAGCCCTATTTGCATAATGCTTATTTTTGTCACTATATTGAAAACTGTTACTTGCCAAGCCTAAATTTAATAAAAATAAGCTCGACCGACAATAGAACATACTTTTCTAGATTGTTCAATCCCTGATATCATGCCACCATAATAATTATCGCCCTTACTTGTCACTCACCTTACTTGCGAAGTACGGTCCATTAAACTTTAACTTCTACGGTCTTTCTAAACGCGGTGAATTAAACGGTTCCCTATGATTATTCTCTTTGAATCGACAGCGTTAAAGAGTTGCGGTTTTGTTATTCGTCTTCCCCAGGTCAATAAAGTGAGGTAGTATCCATAAACGATTTCGGCGATGCATAACACAACTATGTTTCGGGAATATTTCACTGGCAATTTAGGTAGAAGTAAACATGAAGTTTCAGCAAGAGCATCTTTCATCAAAAATGACCCTAAAGTCGTTGCCCTCAGCATCGCCATTGCCAGAAGCAAACTGGGTGTTAGTATTTGGGTCGATCAACAAATTTAAAGAGCGCAACTTTGGGGATAAATTACAAAAACGCTACCCCAATGCTCAAATAATTGGTTGCACTACTTCTGGAGAGATCACCGAAGATGGCGCACATGATGATAGCCTTCATATTACCGCCATGCTTTGGGAACGTAGCTTGCTCAAATTTGTAATTAAACCTATTAACAGCATGGCGCAATCGCATGCACTAGGAGCACAAATTGCGAGTGAACTATCTCAAAATGACCTCAAGGGTGTGTTTGTATTAAGTGATGGTTTAAATGTTAATGGATCTGAGCTCGTAGAAGGCTTACAAGAAGTATTACCAGAAACCCCGATCACTGGCGGTCTTGCTGGCGACAATGCCGCATTCACCCAAACATTACTGCTCAATAATGACCAAGTACGTGACAAAGTTGTTATTGCCGTAGGTATTTATGGCAAAGATGCGGTGGTTACTAGTGGTGCCCTAGGCGGCTGGAATCCTTATGGACCTCCTCGCAAAATCACCCGTTCATTAAAAAACGTTGTGTTTGAATTAGATAACAAACCGGCACTACCTTTATACAAAATGTACATTGGTTATTATGCCAATACCTTACCTGCTTCAGGGCTTAACTTCCCGTTCGCGATTATGTCGGAGGATAAAAAAATTACCGTTATCAGAACACTGTTAGGCATTGATGATAAAAATAATAGTCTAACCTTTGCAGGTAATGTCGATGAAGGTTCAACCGTACGTTTTCTAAAATCAGACCATGACCAACTGGTCAATGGTGCCAGTGAGGCTGCTCGCCAAATTTTAAGTAAAGATATTAACGTCAATGACAAGGCACTGGCTATTTGTGTGAGTTGTGTTGGTCGTAAATTAGTCATGCAAGAACAAGCTTCAGACGAAGTTTTTGCCGTGCAACGTCTATTAGGCGTACAAACCGGCATAACAGGATTTTATTCAAATGGTGAGATTTGCTCTGGCGAACGTGATGGTGAAAGCATGCTACATAACCAAACAATGACTATCGCTTATTTAAGCGAGCACATGAATTAGCTATCACATAAGCAGTTCACTTTAAGTAAGCTTAAAGTGAACTGCTTATATTTTAATCTGGTGTTTTAAGCTAATTCTCTGGCAGCAGCTAGTAACGCCAAACGTGCAATAACACCATATGCATAAAAGCGGTTGGGTTCCGCATCGGGTTGTTCTGATTTGTCTGGCGAATTACAAGGCTGAGCGAAAGCTAATGGCTCAAAGTGCATACCAGGTGCATTTAAATTCTCATTAACACCCCGTCCGGTATGTACACGATAGAAACCACCGACAACAAAATGATCAATCATGTAGATGACAGGTTCCGCTACCGCCTTCTCCTCGCCTAATGTTTCAAAGGTATAAACGCCTTCTTGTATCAATACATTCTCAACACTCATGCCTTCTTTTGCTGAGGACATTTTGGTGCGTTGTTTGCGATTCAAATTCACAATTTCATCAGCACTTTTCACCATCATAATGCCCATGCCATATGTGCCAGAATCAGACTTAACAACCACAAAGGGGGCTTTATCAATTCCGTACTCATCATATTTCAGTTGAATAGACGCCAGCATATTCTCAACATTTTTAGCTAAACATTCATTGCCTAAGCGTTCCATAAAATTCACCTCGCCACACTGTAATGACAAGGGTGAAATCAACCAAGGATCTATGCCTATCTGCTTAGCAAATGCTTGCGATACATCGTGATAATGTGAAAAATGGTCAGATTTTTTGCGATTAGACCAGCCAGCAGATAAAGGCGGGGTCAATGTTTGTTCTAGCCCTTCCAGAATGGCCGGCCTTCCAGCTGACAAATCATTATTTAATAGAACGAGGCATGGCGAAAAATCGCCCACTGCAATACGGTTTTCAACCCGTAATAACGGCTCAATGACACAGCTATTTCCTGAAGGCAAGTCGATCGAAGTTGCTTCAAGTAAATCTTCACGCAAACTACCTATTCTCGCTTCAAGACCTGCTTTTTCAAAAATAAGACGTAGGGTTTCAAGGCTTTCTAAATAAAATAAATTTCGCGTATGATTTTCGGCCACAATCAATACTTTCCTCGCACGAGGACATGCCCGCTCAACGGCCGACTGCACCGCTTGAATACATAAAGGCATAAAGGCTGGGTTAAGATTATTGAATCCGGCAGAAAATAAATTAGTATCTACAGGTGCCAACTTAAAGCCAGCATTACGGAGATCAACAGACGCATAAAAAGGAGCTGGTGTTAATAACCATTGCTCGCGTAACCAAGACTCAACTTCGGCTTGGTGTGCCAATAAATGAGCCTCAAGCTTTAATAAAGGCCCTTTCAATGCTGTTGTTAAATGTGGAACACCTGAAATCATAATAATCCTTACTATTTAGCAAAAACCTACTTCGATGGAAAATTCATCCGTGACTATTGTCATCAAAGCAATATTTTATCTTTAAGAAAGTGGGTCGTTCATTTTCTTATGTAAACCCTCTGCTAGGCAAGAATTAAGTTTATTAAAATTGACTGACCACTAGCCTGATAATAAAAAATGGGTTATCTTCCTAGTCTGACTATTTTGTCATGCATTTAAGATAATAGGTATGTTTTAGAGTGAATGATGTCCAAAGTGAATTTTCCGGCTTAAAAGTCATGGTGATCGACGATAGTAAGACTATTCGTCGAACAGCAGAAACCCTGCTCAAAAAAGCGGGCTGTGACGTACTTACGGCTGAAAATGGCTTTGAAGCTTTGCCCATTATTAGCGCGCAACATCCAGATATCCTATTCATCGACATTATGATGCCCCGCCTTGATGGTTATCAAACTTGTTCATTGATAAAAAATAACGCTAAATTTCAAAATACGCCCATCATTATGCTTTCAAGCAAAGATGGTCTGTTTGATCGAGCAAAAGGTCGCGTCGTTGGTGCCGAGCAATACTTAACTAAACCCTTTACGCGTGAAGACCTTCTCGGTGCTATTCGTACACACCTTATCAATAAAATTAAGGAATCATAACGTCCATGGCTCTTATCCTGATTGCAGATGACTCACCAACTGAACTTTTTGTCATCAAAAAGATGTTGGAAAAACATAATCATCAAGTTATTACCGCTGAAGACGGTTTACAAGCAATTGAGTTGGCCTTAAGTAAAAAACCAGACCTTATTATTATGGATGTGGTCATGCCTAATTTAAATGGCTTTCAAGCGACTCGCCGTCTAAGCAAAGATCCTGAAACGCTTAATATCCCGATTATTATCGTTTCATCCAAAAACCAGGAAACGGATAAATTATGGGGATTTAGACAAGGGGCGAAAGGCTATATATGTAAACCGGTTAATGAAGACCAGTTACTCACTGAAATCAACACGCTTCTATCTACTCCGACTGCAACTTCGTGAATAACGCCTTTTGTCCTGCAGATGTAATTTCACTACTGCGCGATATCCAGCAACGTAGTCTGCAAAGTGCCGCCAATGCTTCTCAGTTAGACTCATTTCATGGCACATGGACAGCAATCGGCTTTAGAATCGCACAAGAAAACTTACTTATTCCATTGCAGGAAGCACGAGAAGTATTCATTGTACCTTCACAAATTAGCCCCGTACCTCGCGCCCAACCTTGGGTTTTTGGTATTGCTAATCTACGTGGTGAATTATTACCCCTGTTTGACCTCAAATATTTTCTATATGGTGAGGCGACAAAAGTAAATAAGCGTAGTCGTATCGTTGTCACTAATAATTCTCAGCTATACGCCGGCTTATTACTCGATGAGGTTTTTGGCTTAAAACATTTCCAACATGAGCCTAAATCCAAAAGTGCCATCAGCGATACAGCTATCTCACCTTACATAACGGGTAGCATAAGCCAACAGGACATGCACTGGGATATCTTTAGTTTTAACAAGCTCGCAGCTGATCAACGATTTTTAAATGCGGCGGCATAACACTCTGGTTTAGGACAATCTTTATGAATCCAACAAGCAAGCTTTTTCTTTCCGCTTTAGTTGCGAAAAACAATTTAATCAACTTAATATTTGCTATCGCATTTATTAGTATAACCTTAGCCGGAATCTGGCTACTTGCCACCAATCAGTACCAACAAATTCATCCAAATAGTTTGATATTTTCTGCTGGTATTGCGGTGTCGCTGATACTCACCATTTTCATGCTACTTCGCTTGAGTTATCAGCCGCATAAAACAATCAGTACCGCACTAGATACGATGGAAACACAAAATCGCCATAATCAAGATGCAATCTTACAATTACTTGATGAAATGGGTGATCTTGCCGATGGTGACCTCACTGCATCAGCCACCGTAACAGAAGATATTACAGGGGCGATTGCCGACTCGGTCAACTACACCATCGATGCCTTACGTGATCTCGTAGAAAATATTAACAACACGACATTACAAGTAGCTTCCGCCGCCCAAGAAACACAGGCAACCTCATTACATCTTACCGATGCCAGTGAGCACCAAGCACAGCAAATTACCGAAGTAAGTACTGCCATTAACGAGATGGCGGGATCTATTGAGCAAGTATCTCAAAATGCCAGCCAATCATCAGACGTTGCTAAACAATCTGTAAAACTAGCCACTGAAGGTAATGTGGCGGTGAAAAAAGCCATCACAGGTATGGACACTATCCGCGAACATATTCAGGAAACCTCAAAACGGATTAAACGCTTGGGTGAAAGTTCACAAGAAATCGGTGATATCGTTGAGCTTATTAATGACATCGCGGAACAAACCAATATTTTGTCACTAAATGCCGCCATCCAAGCCACCATGGCTGGCGAAGCTGGTCGAGGTTTTGCGGTTGTTGCCGATGAAGTACAACGCTTAGCTGAACGGTCAAGTAAAGCAACAAAACAAATTGAAGCCATCGTGAGAACGATCCAAAGCGATACCAATGAAGCAATAAGTTCAATGGAAAAGAGTACTACCGGGGTAGTTTTAGGGGCAAAATTATCTCAAGATGCCGGTACTTCACTCGAACAAATTGAAACCGTATCAAACCAGTTAGCGGCGTTAATTGATAACATCTCAAATGCAGCTAAGCAACAAGCTAAAGCCGCTATCAGTACCTCGGACAGCATGAACGTGATACAAGAGATAACGATGCAGACTTCTACGGGAACCTATGAAAGTGCAGCTTCTATCGGTCGCTTATTAGAACTAACGAATGATCTGCGTAAATCAGTTTCTGGTTTTAAGTTGCCTTAACATCCAGTTTCAATATCATGATATTTTTGTTTATTACAGATATTTTTCCCATCATTGTTTCGGAGTAACAAATGGCACGGACTACTAGTGGCAATTATGATGCTCTTGCTTGGGTGCAGGATGAAGTTCAAAGATCTTTAGCTGATGCCCTACAAGCACTAACACGTTTTGTTGATTCACCCGAAGATGATAATGCTATAGCACTTTGTATTACCCAAATACATCAAGTCAACGGCACAATGGAAATGTTAAACCTAGAGGGTGCGCAACGGCTGGTGGCTGAAATGCTTGCCTCAGCTATTGCACTTCGAGATAAAAAAATATCGGACATTTCACCAGTCCAAGATAGCCTGCTGAAAAGCATCCTACTGTTACCCAATTATCTGAAACTGATCGGCACGTCATTACAAGACCATCCCCTTCGACTAATAGAAACGATCAATGAGTTACGCGACGCACGAGGTGTCTCAGTCCTTGATGAACAGGACTTATTCAAGCCATCCCTTTCGATTCAATTACCAGATGACATCAGTCCTAACCCCCACCAAAGTAAACCCAGTATTGGTATCCCTGCCGATAAACTTAGTCAGGTTTTTCAAGTTTCATTATTGAACTGGTTTAAAACAAATGATCTTACTAGCCTACAAAGAATGGCTAAAATTGTGCAATATTTGCGTCTTAGCTGCATTCAAGAACGCACGATCATTCTGTGGTGGGCTGCCGAAGGTGTGATTGAGGCCATTTTAGATAATGGCATCGCTACGACACCAGATACTAAAATTAGAATCGGCACCCTAAATCAATCAATCAAGTTATTTGCTAATCAGGATGAAAAGCACCTCATATCTGTATTTCCTAAAGAATTAGTGCACAGCTTATTACTACACGTTGCTCATTCCACCAGCGATGGTAAATATGTAAACTCCTTAAAAAAAGCGTTTAACCTAGATTTTTTTAATCAGGTTCAACATCAAAAAATTTATAGCTTTTCTGGCAACGCATTGTCTGAAGTTAATGCAGAACTATTACTGCAACTTCAAGAGATAAAAGAACACACTGATCGACTAGAGCTAAATGACCAGTACTCGCCCGATATTACAAAAACACTTATTGAACAATTATCGAGCATGTCTAATACACTGCAATTGTTAGAAGAACATGTCGTCAGCACATTATTACAAAACCAAGCTCAACAATTCCAAGACTTAGCCAATCAACAACAAGCACCCAATGACGATCAGCTGATGGCGCTGGCAAACGATCTATTGCGCATCGAAAATCTATTACAAATAGAAAAACAGAACACTCCCAATGACTCGAATAGTCATATCCAACTTCAGCAAGCGGTTATCACTGAATGTCAGCATGAGCTGATCACCGTTAAAGAAACACTGTCTTTATTGGTCGAACATCCTGAATACTCATCGCAGTCATTGTCAGACATCTCGAGCCAATTACAATTAATTGCCGGCAGTCTCTCTATGTTGAATCTAGAGGAGGCAGCAAACTTATTTGAAAATACAGCCCGCCAAATAGAAAAAACGAAGTTAGAACAGCAAGTCATCACCAGTCATGAGCTCAACTTATTTGCCGAAATAATTGTAGCCGCTGATCTATACATGGACAATCTGCAACATCGTGGCTCAGAAAAATCACAATTATTACAGGGTGCTCAGGACATCCTTGATAATTTCGAACAAGCTAAGCCGGACAATGATGCTCACAGCGAACAATCGTCCTTATCAACAACCAGCGAAGTTGGTTTAACGCCTGTACAAGCAATAACAGGTGTTCAGCGTTATATTAATCAACAGACAGAATTAGCAGCCAACACTTTTGAAATTTCGGTAGCGACTACACCATCGGAAACCAGTGTTCAGCGTTATATTAACAATCAGACAGAATTAGTAGCCAACGCTTCTGAAATTTCGGTGGCGACTACACCATCTGAAACTGGTGTTCAGCGCTATATTAATCAACAGACAGAATTAGCAGCCATCGCTCCTGAAACTTCGGTAGCGACTACACCATCGGAAACCAGTGTTCAGCGTTATATTAATCAACAAGCTGAACCAGTTTCTGAAATTTCGATCACGACTACTTCTCCATTCGAAACCAGTGTTGAAGATCTTAACAATGACCAAAGTCAATCAATCGACTTCCCACCAACGATGATCTTCACCCCTGAATTTGCCGATGGCATTGATAGTGAAATTGCAGAAATATTTATTGAAGAAGCCAATGAAGTACTTGCCGAACTGCACCAACTAATCCCTAAATGGGACGCCCAAGGCAACACTGAGGTATTAGCTATAATTCGTCGTCATTTCCACACGCTAAAAGGAAGTGGCTATATGGCAGGCGCCAATGTCATTGCTGACCTAGCAAAAGCCGTCGAATATCTACTCAATAAGATCTTAGAAAATAATCTAGCCATATCAGAACAACTAACGCCCCTAATATCAAGCTGTGCGCAGCTAATTCCCGACTTACTCACTCACTTTACTCAGGGTGAAATGGCCCCTAATGATCGCGCAACGGAATTAACTAAGACCGCGACTCTTTTATTAGAAACAGAAACAGAAACAGAAACAGAAACAGAAACAGAAACAGAAACAGAAAATCATCCATCCGAAGATGATGAGTTGCAACAAATATTCAATCTTGAGGCAACTCAGCACATTGCCACATTCAAGCAAGCACTGAATAAATCAACATCAGACTTTACGATCGATAAAGAACTATTGCGGGCGGCACACTCCCTAAAAGGCTGCGCTAATATCGCCCACGTTATCGCTGTAGCTGAGGTTGCAACCCAATTAGACCAGTCATTACGGGAGCGTTATGAATTCGGCGCTATCCTTAATGAACAGCAACGGGATGTATTATCATCGGCAATCAATGGCCTCGAACGCTACGTTGAACATATAAAATCACCTCAAACAAATCCTACATCCGATATTTCGACTTTCAGCGAGTTGCTACAACAACTATTGCCAACTGAAGATGAAAAGGCACAACAACAAAAACTTATTGATCCTGATTTTCTTGCCGTATTTATTGAAGAATCTGATGAATTGTTATCGCAATATGAGGAACAAATTAAACAGTTTAAGCAGAATACAACTAATCCTGACGACATTAAAAATACGCTAAAACAGATCCTCGCAACACTCCGTGATAATGCAGAAATACTTAAGCTCAATACGCTATCTCAGCTATATCAATTGTTAATTGTGTTAACAGAGCACGCTAATAGCGATAATAACGACCACTTAATGTTATTTGAACTCGCTAGTGAAGAAATTAATCTTCAAATCGAAAACTTGCTACAAAACAAACCGAGTCCGAGTATCAATGACTTTAAACAGAAACTAAAGATCAGCTTATCTCAAGCTACTTTGGTTGAACCTGTTGTAGTGAGCAATGAGTTGTTCTCCATTCCCAATGAAGATCCTGAGTTATTAGAAGCCTTTACTGAAGAATGTGCTGAACTTCTTGCCTCTAGTGGCGAGGCAATTAAACATTGGCAAAAAGAACCTAGCGCCCAAGATGCGGTTTTACAATTACAGCGAGATCTTCATACAATCAAAGGTGGCGCGCGTCTGGCAGGTATTACGCCAATTGCCGATCTCACGCATCAAATAGAGTCATTAGTATTCCAAATCACTGAGACAGCAATAGATGCTAGTCCTGCTTTTTTTGATTTATTACAGCGCAGTCAAGATCGCCTAGCTGATATGCAGGAATTACTGGCTAATCAATCTAGTTTTAACTTTGCTCATGATTTGATTACCGAAATAGCTTCGTTCTCTCAGCAAACCTTAGCTATTCCTGCTCAGCAAATTCCGACACCGGAAACCGCTACCACGGACTCTGCGCCAGCAGATTCAAACAATGTGCCACATCATAGTCATAGTGACCAAATACGAGTTCGCACTGATTTACTGGACTTTTTATCCAACTTCGCAGGCGAAGTAAATATATCCCGTGACCGTGTCGGTCAACAAAATTCAGCCATTAAGCAACAGTTAGCTGAAATGGAAAGCACTCTGTCGCGGCTACAAGATCAACTACGTAATCTTGAAATAGAAACTGAAACTCAGATCCTATTTCGCTATGACGATGAACTACTCAAACAAGAATCAGAATTTGATCCGCTCGAGCTCGATCGTTTCTCAATGATTCAACAATTATCACGCGGCTTAACTGAATCTGTCAGTGATATGCATGAAATCAGTCAATCTCTTGAACTATTAGTACAAGAATCTGATGGCATTCTATTGCAGCAATCTCGACTCAGCACCGATTTACAGCAAGGGCTGATGAACACACGCTTAATTCCATTTGAAGGACTTGTGCCTCGCTTTGAACGTATCGTTCGTCAAACGAACGCCGAAGTTGGCAAGCAATCTCAATTAATTATTCATGGTGCTGATCGAGAATTAGACAGAACAATCATTGATCGCATAGTCGCGCCTATTGAACATATTCTCAGAAATGCCATTGCTCACGGTATTGAATCGGCGGATGAACGGCGAGCCTTAGGTAAAAATACGATAGGCACATTAACTATCACGATCATACGGGAAGGTTCAGAAATCCTGATTTCTCTATCGGATGATGGTCAAGGCATTAATATTCAAAAAGTACGCGAAAAAGCACTGGCGCAAAAACTGATCAATCCTCAAAATATGCCTAGTGATGAAGACTTAATTCAATTAATTCTTTCCTCTGGATTTAGTACTGCAGATAACGTATCACAGCTTGCCGGCCGAGGTGTTGGTATGGATGTAGTCAGTAATGAAATCCGCGCCTTAAAAGGTCGGCTATCGATCCAATCTATTGCCGGTAAAAGCACGACGTTTAATATTCGTCTACCGCTCACATTATCTATCATGCAAGCCTTACTGGTCAGCACACATGAGCATCAATATGCAATCCCACTCGCAGCAGTTCACGCGGGTGACAGAATTGCTGTTAGTGCAGTCAAAGAATTACTTCAACAAGATGGTGAGTCAGTATATGAAGTCAATGGCGATCATTACCGATTCCTACCTTTAAGCACTTTACTTGATCTGCCACTCATTCTTCCAGACGATCCTAAAGTACAACTACCGCTTTTATTATTCCGTTATGGTGATATGCATATCGCTTTATTGGTTGATGCCATTAATAGTAATCGCGAAATTGTACTTAAATCTGCTGGCGA
Source organism: Methylophaga sp. (assembly GCA_024636315.1). Classification (GTDB taxonomy): domain Bacteria; phylum Pseudomonadota; class Gammaproteobacteria; order Nitrosococcales; family Methylophagaceae. The sequence continues at coordinate 42,366 of JAGXHJ010000050.1, read as the reverse complement.
ACAATTGGGGCATATTGCTTCCATTACTGGCGCTACTATCCTTGGCGATGGTCAAGTGGTCTTTATACTCGATATCCCAACCTTAGTTGAAACTATTGATATTGGGGTTGCAAGCAATCAAATCGAATTAGATTCAGCTGAATCACTAACTATCGCTGAAGACAAACCTGTTGAACAGACCACCCCTCTCGCGATGGTGGTTGATGACTCAATTACAATGCGTAAAGCATCGAGTAACTTACTAAAACGTCATGGTTTTGATGTTATGACTGCCCGCGATGGCATGGACGGTGTAGTACAACTGAACGAACAGACACCAGATATCATTCTGCTTGACGTTGAAATGCCGCGCATGGATGGTTTTGAGTTTGCAACACTGCTCAGAAATACTGAACAATATAAACATATTCCCATTATCATGATCACATCACGTACTGGTGTAAAACATCGTGATCGAGGGATGGATATCGGTGTTAATGCCTATATGGGTAAACCATACCAAGAGCTTGAACTCATCGAAACCATGAAAAATTTACTGGGTACGCGTTACCCACATGTAGATCACTAAGACAGGTATACCCTTATGGCTGACAACGTCACAGATTTCGTGCCATGCATGATTATTCCTCTGCAGCACCATTATTTGTTGCTTCCAAACAGCACGCTGGCTGAGGTTATTCCTACTCCTCGGGTCATTCACACTGATAACGCGAAGCCTAGTTATTGGATTGGTCAATGTGATTGGCAGTCTCAAACCATCCCGATTATTGATTTAGAAGGCCTTGTTGATAACAAGCCCTCAGATACTGCCGATGCCAACAAACTGTGTGTGCTTCGCGGCATCAACGCCTCCGCCAATATCAGTATTTATGGTTTACCATGTTATGGTGTACCTCAACTTATTCATCTGACTGAATCGGCGCTTAAAATAGCAGAAAACGTCATCACATCTGATTATGTTCACTATCAAATTCAAGTAGGTAATAAAATCGCTTATATTCCTAATTTAGATGCGATTGAAACAATGCTTAGTAAACAATTACTATAAGCAGTAAGATAATAAGAAATATTATCTTGTTAAAGAGGAGCTCTGGATTACATATCAATAGATCTTTTTTAGCTCTTTATCATGAACACATTCTTATCGAGAACCCGTAATGTCGATTATAAAATCTGTGGTTATTCTGAGTCTTATGCTTGGCTTGTCTGCAGTCAGCCTTGCCAGCGATAACGCGCAAGTCACCCAACAACGCACGACTTTTCAGCAGGCCAAAAAGGCACTGGAAACACATCAATTAGATCGATTTCATACGCTTAGAGATCAACTAAAAGATTATCCATTACAGCCTTATTTAGATTATCTCTATTTACGGCATCGACTTCATTTAACTGACAACAGTACCATTCGTCAGTTTATACAAGAAAATTCAAACACATTTTATGGTGACAGATTACGTAATAGCTGGCTCGAACAACTCGCTAAAAATAAACAATGGTCTCTATTTTTAAACTATCTACCTTCACCCGCTTCTACGTCACAACAATGCTTACGTTTAGATGCGCTCATTGCAACGGGTAAGGCGATGCAAGCGTCGGCAGATACGCCTGCACTATGGTTAGTGGGCCACTCACAAGATAATAACTGTGATTCCGCGTTTAAATATTGGCAAGCCCAAGGTTTTTTAACCAATGAGTTGCGGTGGCAACGGATCCAACTTGCCCTACATGAAAATCAATTTAGTATGGCAAAATATCTAGCAAGGCCATTCGACAAAAATCATCAAGCCCATATCTGGATTCCGCTTTGGGAGCAAAGTCATAACCAACCGCTAACGGTATTAAAACAACTCGCTTCTAGCCCTCTAAAAAAGGATCAAGCTATAAGCCGTGACATTATTAAACATGCCATTGAACGCTTATCACGCAAATCCACGGATCAAGCCTATTACTACTGGCAAAAAATCCAGTCTAATTATCAATTTAGCGAGCAAGATAATAACAACATGCAAAGCGCTATCGCCAATCGAGCGGCTTTAAATCGTGAACAACGGACTCTAGAGTATTTTGGTGATCTACCTAATGAAGAATGGCGAGTTCGTGCCGCCCTCTGGCAACAGGATTGGTTTGCTGTGCAAAAAGCCGTTTTCAGTTTGAACAGTGAAGAACAATTATCGACTCGTTGGCAATATTGGCTAGGTAGAAGCCAGGCTCAGTTAGGTAATAGACAGGCGGCTAACCAAACATTCCAAAATATCATTAACCAACGTGATTATTACTCATTTCTGGCAGCGGATCAGCTAGGCCAGACATATCAAATGAATCACCGACCTATTGTTTACGAACAAGCCGAATTTGATGCATTTTCTCAGCTTCCTGCCGTAGCCAGGTTACGTGAATTTTATATGATGGACATGCAACTCGAAGCACGACGCCAAGCCTATGCTCTCAAACTATCGATGAGTCCGCGAGAGCTACAACTTCTTGCAACGTTGACCCATCAATGGCAATGGCATAATCAAACCATCGCCCTACTAGGTAAAGCACAATATTGGGATGCCTTAGATTTGCGTTTTCCAGTTCTTTTCGACACAGCAATCTTAAAGGCAAGCAAAACAAATGGCGTTGATCCGTCTTGGTTGTTTGGTATTACTCGTCAAGAAAGCGCTTTTAATCCACATGCCCGCTCACCTGTCGGCGCCTCTGGTCTAATGCAACTTATGCCGCAAACAGCTACGCTTATCGCGAAGCTTATTAATCAGCCATTAAAATCACAGTCTGAGCTTTTAAATCCAGATAGGAATATTCAACTTGGCAGTGCCTATTTACGGCGTATGTATGACCAAAATCAACGAAACCCTGTTCTGGCCACGGCATCCTATAATGCTGGACCTCACCGTATTTCGCGCTGGTTACCTGAAAAAGCCTTACCCGCAGATATCTGGATTGAAAATATTCCCTATAATGAAACGCGTGGTTACGCGGCTAGCGTTTTAAGTTATGCAGCTATTTTTGATTATCAACGCAAGCAAGCAATTACCCCATTGTCCGAGCGTATGCCAACAGTAAAACCAAAAACACCTTAAACTGTCATCATGAAAACATATCTCGTTGGCGGCAGTGTCCGCGACAAGCTACTAGGCTTAACAATTAAAGATCGCGACTGGGTGGTTGTCGGTAGTAGCCCAGAAGCAATGATTTCCAAGGGATTTCAGCCTGTAGGTAAGGACTTCCCAGTATTTCTGCATCCTAAGACACACGAAGAATATGCGCTTGCTAGAACTGAGCGTAAAACGGCGCCTGGCTATAAAGGCTTTGTCGTACATGCCGCACCGAACGTGACTTTAGAAGAAGATCTTGCTCGACGAGATCTCACGATTAATGCCATAGCACAAGCCGAAGACGGCTCATTGATTGATCCTTATGATGGTCAACGCGATCTTCAAAATAAAATCTTACGCCATGTTTCGCCTGCTTTTGTCGAAGATCCCGTTCGAGTATTACGCATTGCCCGTTTTGCTGCGCGTTTTGGCTTCACCATTGCCGATGAAACCTTAATATTAATTAAAAATATGGTGGCCGCAAAAGAACTGGATTACCTAGTACCCGAACGGGTTTGGCAAGAACTTGAAAAAGCGCTTGCAACAACACAGCCGTCGTTGTTTTTTATGGCCTTACGTGAGGCCGGGGCCTTGAAAAGTCTATTCCCCGAAGTTGATCGCTTGTTTGGTGTACCCCAAGTACCCAAATGGCATCCTGAAGTAGATACCGGCGTACATGTCATGATGGTCATTGATCAAGCGGCAAAACTCACCAATGATATTGCCGTACGTTTCGCCGCCTTGTGCCATGATCTGGGCAAAGGCACTACACCTGCTGATATTTTGCCTCAACATAATGGCCACGAAGCACGTAGCATCAAACTTACTCAGGCATTATGCCAACGCATTCGAGTCCCTAAAGATATTGAAACACTGGCATTAAAAGTGGCCGAGTATCACACGCATGTCCATTTATTATTCGAACTCCGTCCTGCGACTATCTTAGAAGTCATTGAAGCCTTAGATGCCTTTCGCAGACCTGATCGATTTGAACAATATTTACTCGCTGGCGAGGCAGATTTTCGCGGCCGACCAGGTTATGAAGACTTACCCTTACCCGCGATCAATGTATTTAAGCAGTGCTTTTCCGTCTGTCAGACGGTTACTGCGCAAGCCTTTGTTGAAGCAGGGAAGCAAGGTCCTGCAATTAGCGAAGCCATACGTAAACAACGGATTAAGCTGATAAAACAGATCATGATCAAAGCGAAAGCCGGCTGAAAAAATCGCCACACATTACAGCCCTGCATACATCACGTATAATCCACCATCATTATTCTCTAATTTAGGATCATAACCATGAGTAGCAATATTTCTGCCAATTGGGGCAGCATTCACGCTAACTTCCAACCTATCGTTGAACGTTTAGTTGCTGATGCGCAAGCATTACAACTTGAAGTCAGCACACTAAGCAATGGCACCCGCATTGTTGATGCAGGCATTAATTGTGTAGGTGGCTTAGAAGCCGGCCGCTTGATTGGTGAAATCTGCATGGGTGGATTAGGTACCGTCACCTTAGGTACTAATAGCGGTTTTGCTAACTGGCCATGGTCGGTAAATGTGCACGCTAAAATGCCTGTTCTGAGTACTTTAGGTAGTCAATATGCTGGGTGGAGCTTGTCGCATAAAAGTGAAGCAGGTAAATTTTTCGCTTTAGGTTCAGGTCCAGGTCGTGCCTTAGCAGGTAAAGAAGAAGTATTAATAGAATTTGGCTACAAAGATGAAGCAACATCCACTTGCATCGTGTTAGAAGTGGACTCTTTTCCGCCTGTTGAAGTTGCTGACAAAGTAGCTAAGGACTGCGGCATTAAACCCGAAGATTTAACGTTTATCCTAACGCCAACATCAAGCCTTGCTGGTGTTATGCAAATTGCCATTCGTGTACTTGAAGTTGCGATGCATAAAGCACATACCTTACATTTCCCTATGGATAAAATCATCGATGGTTTTGGTGTAACACCGGTTGCACCTCCAGGTGGTGACTTCATAACGGGCATGGGTCGTACTAACGATGCGATTCTTTATGGCGGCATGGTGCATTTATTCGTTAATGCCACCGATGATGAAGCGCGTGATTTAGCTGAAAAGATGCCAAGTAACACCTCTGCAGACTATGGTCGTCCATTTGGTGAAATCTTTAAAGCCTATGAATATGACTTTTTCAAGATTGATCCTATGTTATTCAGCCCAGCAAAAGTTATTATTACTAATGCAAAAACGGGTAAGAGTTTCACCGCTGGCGAGTTAAATTCAGAATTATTAACGACTTCGTTTGGTCTTTAATTGTTTATAATCGATCGAGAACTCGGAACCTATTGGCCAGATAATTATTTCGATAGTTTTCGAAAATGAGAAAGTGAACCGCTACAGCGCTCCAATCAAGGAAGATTGGTTTGTCTGCTGAATTTGCATGGCATTCACAACAAGCGATCCGGTGCTGAAACAGAAATTGTTTGTAGATAAATACCTGACTAAATATACCTGATATTTTAAAGCAGACATTTAATGAGCTAAGGATTTAGAAAGCAATATACTTGGAAATATAGCTACTGTGAGTAATATTCTAGAAAAGTTAGAACATATTTTAGTGCCTATGGCACTAAAATATGTCCCAGAACAAAGCGAGCCTAAAGCAGTGGTTCATCAGTGGGCGCATGCAATAGCAAATAACCTGCCTTTGTTTGGTAATTCTCAAGAACTTGATAATTCAGCTATTATTAAAATACTGGAAAATAATAATCTCTACAAAAGCAAAACTTCATTTCATCATAATCTAACCTCACACTTGCCCATTACCCCACCTAAAAAGGCAATATTTACTTTCATTGACCTCTTTGCAGGTATTGGGGGAATGAGGATTGGCGCACAAAATAATGGTGGTGTTTGTGTGTTTTCATCTGAATTTGAGAAAAATGCACAGCAAACTTACCTAGATAATCACGGTGAGCTTCCTTTTGGAGATATAACCAAAATTCCAGTAGATGCTATTCCTAGTCATGATGTGTTATTTGCTGGCTTTCCCTGTCAACCTTTTTCACATGCCGGCTTGAAGCAAGGGATAGAAGATACTAGAGGCACTCTTTTTCATAATATTGCTGAAATATTATCGGTAAAAAAACCAAAAGTAGCGGTTCTCGAAAATGTAAAAGGCCTAATTAGCCATGATAAGGGTTATACATTGCAGGTAATTCTTAAAACACTCGTGGACATGGGATATAGCTGTAATATACCAAAAAGTATTATTCTTAATGGTTCATCCAAAGAGCTACAGGCAGAAGCAAAAAAAATGGTGTTAAAGTCAATTGATTTTGGTGTACCGCAGAACAGGCAAAGGATTTATATTGTTTTATGGCTAGACGGCTTAATTGATTTTTTTCATTATCCAGTTCCTTTGGGAGTAACAACGTGTGTTGGGGACATACTGGAGGCTGACCCAGATCCAAAATACACTATTTCGGATAAGCTTTGGGCCGGACATCAACGCCGTAAAATACAAAACAAAAAAGATGGTAAAGGATTTGGTTATGGGTGCGTAACGCCTGATAGCCCTTATACGAATACGATTTCAGCTAGATATTATAAAGATGGTAGCGAAATATTAATAGAACAAGAAAATTATAATCCAAGAAAAGTAACACATCGTGAGGCCGCTAGACTTCAAGGGTTTCCTGATACATTTTCTATTCATGCTTCTAGTGTTCAGGCATATAAACAGTTTGGAAATAGTGTTTCTACTCCCGTGATTTCCTGTTTAGTAAAAGAGATATATCACCAAATATTGGAGGTTAGTAATGAGCTTACATAATGACTTGGCAGCCTTTCTATCTGGGCTGGATACAAGTAAATTCCCTGCATACACTGGGGCCAGCGGCGGATACATTACCTTTGAAAATACAGGTAAGCCAATAAAAGCATTCACTTTGTCTCTAGAATCTATTTTATCTGGGCTTTCTAATATTGAATCTAATATAGGTGCCTTTCGTGAGCATACTCTTTATTCTGAAAAAGAATGGCGGGATCTGGGAGGGCGCTATTTTGTAGATACGGCTTTGAAGTCTATAAGTACCGTCCAAACAAAACCTTTATTTTCAACCTTTTCTAAAATAATTTCATGGGCAAATGGACAGGATTACGTTGATGATAATCACATTAATTTAGATACTAACGCACTAACTGTAACAAAAGAGCTATTACTGAAATTAATCAAAGAGTACAACCCAAAGACAATCCAATCGGAAATTGTTGCAGAACAAATTAATTCTAGTTTTCCTGAAATATTAAGAGAAAATTCATTACGTGAATTTGCATTACAAGTCTTTAGTTATTTTTACGGACTTAAATGGAAAGAGGTTTTAGATAAATCAACAAGTAGTGATTCATCCATAAATAATATCAATTTTAAATCATATAAATTTGAGTCTTTCACAAGGTTAATAGCTGAGTTTGATAGTGAACAAGATAGAGAAAAGCTAATTTCAAGTAATACGCAAAGATTCTTTGTGCCTCCCGTTTATAAGGAACATGGAAAATACTATTATTTCTCAACCCAATGGAATGGCAATGGAGAACATAGCTTATCTTTTGATAATTTAAAGACCTTTTTTGAGCTTAAATACCCCAAATATACGATTATAAAAGACGATGGTTATTTTTTATTACTTAAAAATACTTTCAATTCTCTTCCGAGTACAACGCTACGTCTCCCCAAACCCTTCATCCTCCTTTCCGGCATATCCGGTACAGGAAAAACGCGTTTCGTAAAACAGCAAGCTTTAAACTTTAGTGCAGATGGTTCAAATTATTGTTTAGTCGCTGTTCGCCCTGACTGGCACGAACCTTCTGATTTATTGGGTTACGTGTCGCGTTTAGGAAGTAATGGCACTGAATATATAGTGACTGATTTTTTACGTTTTATGGTTGCGGCTTGGAAAGAGGTCATTCTTGCTATTGATGACAGTCGCATTACCTATAACCAACAAGCTATACCTTATTGGTTATGTTTGGATGAAATGAATCTTGCCCCTGTTGAGCAATATTTTGCTGACTATTTATCGGTGATCGAATCTCGACATTGGGAAAATGGGCACTATCATTGTGAACCGATGCTTAATGCCAGTATTTTTTCTCTTATTGCTGAGCCATTATCATTAAGAAAAAACCTTGGTTTAGATGGAGATGAGCATGATGATTTATGGGCTCATTTTGTAGCCAAAGGGATCAGTATTCCACCAAACTTGATTGTGGCCGGTACGGTAAATATGGATGAAACAACGCATGGTTTCTCTCGTAAGGTGATTGATCGAGCCTTTACGCTAGATTTTGGTGAGTTTTTTCCTAATGATTATCAAGCCTATTTTAACGAAACAACAAAAATTAAGGCGCTTAGTTACCCAATGCTTTCAAGTGTTAATGAATCTGATCTTGTTGATTATGATGCAAAGGGAAGTAAAAGCATCACCTTTTTAGAATCAATTAATTCAGTATTAAAATCGACCCCTTTTGAACTAGCTTACCGCGCATTAAATGAGTTGTTGCTTGCCGTTGTTTGTTTTCAGCCTAAAAATGACCATGAACTGCAAGCGATATGGGATGATTTTTTGATGACTAAGGTATTACCTAGAATGGAGGGTGATGGTGAAAAATTACAAGACAATAGCGAGCAAAACTTACTTGATAAATTAGCGGCCATTCTTGCTGCTCAGCTGAATGACATTTGGGGTGATGAGCCATCTCGTCCCGATTTATTACGAGAAGGAACGGAGGGTTCGACGCTTACTATTTCATGCCGTTCTAAGAAGAAAATAAACTGGATGCAGAATCGTTTAAGAGATAATGGCTTTACTTCTTTTTGGCCGTAAGCCATTGCTGAAGATATTTCATTATGCCTGAGTTATTAAAGCTTGAGACCGTAGACTGGCAACTTATTGTCTGGAGTAAGGACATTAGCCAATCTCAAAAATTGCTAAGTCATACCTTAAACAATAGAAAAACGGCACTTCCTGCTACCCGTTTACGATTTGATCCTTTGTTGCATCTTACTGATTCAGATAGCCGAGAAAGCGACTTTATCTGCTCTGACGCGCCTTTGTTTTTTGAAAATAAATTGTATGAGTTTGATTTTCAGTTCAAAGTGGCCCAACTTGCCCGTGAACCCGTTATAAAACATCGCTTACAGGCTATTGAAGATGCATTTCATTACTCTGGGCAGTCATTACGAGGTAGCCTTAACTTTGGCAATGATGTGGGCTGGTTTAAGCTAGTGTTGTGTTATCGCCTAAATGATAAGGAGATTGTTCAAGCCATTTCGTTTGAGGTTTTTCCTACTAAAATGGATATTGAAACGGATTTATCTGATATCCAACAAATTATTGATAAAAACTACCCACTGTTTCGTTTTTCTTTTGCACAGAAGACCGAGCAAGAGCTGGCACGCTCTCGTAAGCCCCATGAGCGTTTTCCCTTACTCTGGTTATCTCAATTTGAAAGCTTACGAAAGGAATTAGAAAAAGGGGTTAAACACATTTTACGCGCCCCACATTCTCGGTTATTGCCTCGAACAAAAACATTAAGAGTAGAGCAGCTTAAAGGTCGCTTGTCTTCTAAACTTGAAGAGCAGGTTAGAACCGCATTAAAAAATAATGATCTTAATAAACGCTATCAACTCGATTCTAAATTTTTATCACTTGATACGCCGGAAAACCGCTTTATTAAAATGGTGTTGATTCGATGTGTTCGCGAACTATCGACGTTTATTAATCGCGTCAAAGCAAATAATATTGCACCTGAAAACAGTCGATTATCCGATACTTTTTTTGAACAGCTTGAGCACTGGAAAAAGCCGTTGGAAAACTCTCTTAAGCGTCCTTTTTTTAAGGATATTGGTGATTATGACGACTTAAATAATGAATCATTAGTGTTACATCAAAAAGCAGGCTACGCTAATGTTTATCGTGTTTGGCAGCAATTGAAGTTGTACCTTGATGTGTTTGGGCATCATGCCCGTATTTCAATGAAGTCGATAGCTGAACTTTATGAAATATGGTGTTTATTGGAAGTGCGTAGAATTTTAATTGATGAATTGGGTTTTTCTGAACTCGAGAAGCGCAAGGTAGACTTATACACAAATGGAGTAGAAAAAGTATTGCATGATGGCATTGGGGCTGCCTTTAATTTGGAGCGGGGAAAAATTAAACTCCGCTTAGCTCATGAGCCTTTATTTCGTCGCTCTAGTAACCCTAGATCAGGCAATATTTATTCTTGGACCACCAGTCAAAAACCCGATATTTTATTAGAGGCGGAATTTGAAAGCGGTGATAAATTACGCTGGATTTTTGATGCTAAGTACCGCATTGATTCAAAAGATGATGACGTTGATTATGCCCCTGATGATGCCATAAATCAGATGCACCGGTACCGTGATGCATTAATTCATATCCATCACGCAGATGATGGTTGGCAACAAAAAACACGCCCCATCTTTGGCGCATTTGTTTTATATCCCGGTTGGTTTGAAAATAGTGACATTCAAAATCCCTATCGTAAAGCCATCGATGAGATTGGTATTGGCGCTTTCCCTTTATTGCCGAATTCAAAAAACCGCTGGTTACGTGATTTTCTAGTCGACCAGTTTGGCCCTTTGGATAATACATCTGTCGGCTATAAGCTTGAATCATCTGATCGTTTTTATGTGCAAGAAGCCGCTCGGATCAGTTATACCGGCATGACATTATCAAAATACCAAAATCTATCTCTAGTTGTTGCTCTGGGAGCTAAAAGAAGCGACGTTTATTTAGAACATTTTAGACTTGGCAAGGCTAAATGGTATCATTTGCCTGAATCAACATCCGCAACTCAACAAGTTCAACGAGAAGTGATGCGTGAGCTCAAATCCTGTGCTTTTGTTGTTTATTTTCCTGACGATGAACAACGGCGTATTGAGTTTAGCTACACCATTAATTCTGTTCGTTTAGTGAGGCGTGATCAGATAAGAGATGACCAAGCGGGGGCTAAAGCTCGACCCGCTAATGCCAATAAAAATTACTGGTTATTTGAACTAGGAACTGCAACAAAGTTAGACTCATCAATTGATGTTTCCGGCTCTAGGGACTTTAAGTTCCGACTTACAAGTATTGAAGACTTGGGTAAAACAACAACTTGGACAAACTTACCCAATCATTATGAATTTTTACAAAAGGCTTAATTAATGCCGTCACCTAAAATCGTCATTTTTAACGACACCCACGGCTGGCACAGCGACCAGTTAGTCGATGCCCTGCGTAATATCGGCATATCAGCGGTACTCGCTGATCTTGCAGATTGCGTCATCGATCTCGACCATCCTACAGGCCTTAACATTCCTGGTTTTGAAGAGCATTTACCCGCCGCGGCGATGGTACGGGGTATCGCCCCTGGTAGCCTCGAACAAATTACCTTAAGAATGGATGTATTACATACTTTAGCCGAGCTCAATGTGCCAGTATTTAATCCTGCCATTGCCATCGAACATACGGTTGATAAAGCACGTACCTCATTAAGACTTCATCTGGCTGGATTGAACACGCCTAAAACATGGGCCTGTGAAAATCGTGTTTTAGCACGAAAGATAGCAAGCCAGCAGTTCGCAAAACACAATACAATAGTCGTAAAACCCTTATTTGGCTGCCAAGGCAAAGGTATAGAAAAAATCACCACTTTAGCTGAGTTTGATAAGCTAAAAGTAGTGGGTGATGCTTTTTATTTGCAAGAATATATTGAACCGTTTACACCAGAAAAATGGCAAGATTGGCGCTTAATGGTAGTTGATGGACAAGTTTGTGCTGCGATGTCTAGACAGTCAGACCATTGGATCACAAATTTTGCCCAAGGCGCTAGCTGTTTAGCAACAACAGTCACGCCAGAAATGGAACAACTAGCTATTGCAGCAACCAAGGCTGTACACGCAGATTATGCAGGTGTTGATATTATCAGAACAATCAGTGGCGCTTATACCGTCTTAGAAGTAAACAGCGTACCAGCATGGAAAGGTTTATATCAAGCAACCGGCATTGATGTCGCAGGGCATCTTGCACACGCTATTTTGCAACGAATAAGCTCAATAATTCCCATTAGCCATGTCACATGAGCATGTTATCTAGCAACACTATCGAAAGCTGTGTTATTTGGGCGTGTGAAAACGAAGTCGCAGCCCCCAAACCAGGCAATGTAAATTGCTTCAGTGACGGCCATAGAATGGAGGTGCAAGATTTCATCAAAAGTGCCCATGCCATCGCTCGGATTATGTCGCAAAAGACATTGTCTGTCGGTGAACTTATCTTACAAGCCATCCAAGCCACGCGAACGGTAGTAAATTGCAATACCAACCTAGGTATCGTGTTGTTGTTTGCACCATTATGTCGTGCAATACACCAATGTTCGCATTTTGAACAACTCCCCGAGGAACTAGAGAAAGTTCTACTCAGCCTCACGATTGATGATGCAAAAGCATGCTACGAAGCCATTCGTTTAGCAGATGCAGGAGGACTTGGAAGCAGTGAGCAACAAGATATTGACGCAATTCCTAGCGTAACTTTATGGCAAGCAATGAAAATTGCTGAAGAACGCGACGCTATAGCTAAGCAATACGTTACTAATTACAAGGATATCTTAAATTTCGGACTGCCAATATTGACATCTTCGATAAAATCTGGGGAAAGTGTTGAATGGGCCACCGCTTTCGCGTATCTTAAGTTCTTAGCAAGTGTTCCTGACACCTTGATTCGCCGAAAACAATCATGGGAACACGCCCTAGAAATAACTGAAGCAGCGACAAAGCTACTAACGAAAGTAAATGAAAACAATATGTTAAGCTCTTTTGAGGCAGAAATCATTACTTGGGATAACGAATTAAAGAAGAAAGCAATCAATCCGGGAACGACCGCAGATTTAACCGCAGCGACGCTGTTAATCTATGCGTTCCAACAAGCTCTTTCTTCTAACAGTATTTCAGCGCCATGATGCGATATATCGTATCAAGGACTGAGCAGGTCATACGTTCCTTTAATACGTATAAGCTCTCCTTAGTAATAAGGCGAGTGTAAAATGGGCCTTTTTAACAAATTTTTTGGAACAGGAATAAATAACATGCCAGTTATCGATCGCGTATTAGTAGGTGAATCTTTAGTAATTGAAGATGGTGACCTAGACAACGTAGCACACATTGACTTACTTATGGGCCCTCGTGGTTCAGCAGCAGAAGACGCTTTCTGCCGCACAATGACAGACCAAAAAGCAGGTGTTAACGGCTTACTAGCTGTAGTTGCACCTAATCTTATGGTTAAACCTGCGACAGTTATGTTCAACAAAGTAACTATCAAAAACATGAAACAAGCTGTACAAATGTTCGGCCCAGCTCAACGCGGTGTTGCGATAGCTGTTGCTGAATGTGTTGAAGATGGCACAATTCCTATGGCTGAAGCTGATGATTGTTTCATCTGTGTTGGTGTTTTCATTTCTCCAACTGCAGATAACGATCAAAAAATTCAAGATTGGAACTACCGCGCAACTAAAGAATCAATCAAACGTGCCGTTGCTCGTGAACCAAAAGCAGCTGACGTTTTAGCACAATATAAAACTAGCTCACACCCTTTTGCTGCAAGCTAAGTTTTAGAACACGTTAAATCGATACGCCGTTTTCTCGCAAGAGGAAACGGCGTTTTTGTTTTATAGCCTTGTAAGTTTAAACTTTTCCACACTACGTTTAGTGATCCTGCCATCATGCAATGCGCTGGCAATCAACACCCGCTCTATTCCCTGCAACTCTAAATTAATCAAATCCTGTTCAGTTCTCACGCCACCAGCAGCAATAATTTGACTATTGATTGCTTGCCGTTGCAAGCTTGCTAACAATTCAAAGTCGGGGCCAGAGTCTCCGCCGATATGATCTATATTCATCGCAATTATATTTTCAGCCCATACGTCTGGTTGCTGTAGAAGTTGTTGATCGCCTAAAAACTGTCCATTTTGAAAATCTAATGACAAAATACTTTTTTGTCGTATGCCTAAATCTGACAGCCAGTCAATATCCACTAAGGTCTCACTACCAATAACAGGTTTAATATTGGGGTAGTCCAGAAAATGTTGCCAGCTAACTTTTGAATCGATACCCGCATCCAACAAAAAAGTAACATGAGGAAAATATTCAGCCAAGGTTTTATAAAACGCAATATTTTGTTTTTGCTCTAAAATCGCATCAAGATCGGCAATATAAATAGTCGAAAATGATTGCCAAGCTAACATATCAATAATCACCTGTAATGGCTCACAATGTGAGGTTAAAACTGATTGTAATAAGGGATATTGGGATCGTACACCACCACGAGCATGTACAACCTTTCCCCCCAGCACATCGATGACAGGTATAATTTCCACCTTATTCCTCAGATTTTATTTAATGAAAGTATTTGTTTACGAACATATCACTAGCGGTGCACTCATTAATGAGTCATTGCCAGCAAGTCTTGCCCATGAGGGTAATGAAATGCTCACCGCTATTGTGCATGATATGACGCTATTAACCGATATCGAGCTTATCATTTTACGTGATTTTCGTCTTGAACCCCTGCTTGATATTATCGATAGTGCTCACCACCAATGCCTAATTATCGATAACGACAGTACATTTCAACAACATTACGCCAGCTCGGTTAAGGAGGCTGATGCCGTGTTAATTATCGCACCTGAAACGGATGGGCTACTACAAAACCTTCAACAAACGGTATTAAATGAGAACAAGCAACTATTAGGTTGCCAGCCTACAGCAACTCACATTTGTACTGATAAAGTTATCTGCCATCAGCAATTAATATCCAATAATGTACTTACACCACACACCATTACAGCCAATGAATGGTCGCTCAATCAGTTTAAATCGCCATCAGGTTTTATTGTTAAACCACGTGATGGTGCGGGTTGTATCGACACCTTGGTTTTTAGTACACAAACCGCGCTTACAGCGTGGTTAACATCAAATCCCATCGCGCTTGAACAGACTATTATTCAGCCCTATATCGAAGGTCATGCCATGAGTCTCTCGGTATTAGTCGATGATAATACTAGCCGAGTACTGGCGATTAATCAGCAATATATTAGGCTTGAAAGTGGCCAGCTTAGTTTCCATGGCTGTTGGGTCAATGGTATAGCTGAAACTCAATTTAGCCTGATACAGGCGACCGAAATAGCTAATAAGACTCATCATGCCATTCCTGGCTTATGGGGATATATCGGTATCGATCTCATCGTCACAGATAACGAAACATATGTCGTTGATATCAATCCAAGGCTCACCACAGCCTATGTTGGTCTGCGTGAATCACTAAACCTAAACCCAGCTCAACTACTAGTAAAAATGATGAAACAAGATTTATCGGGACTGCCCTTAGGCACCCAACGAAATGCCATTGAGATCTTAATATGACACAAACATCTTCTTATATCAGCGGCTGGGACATTGGCGGTGCCCATGTAAAAGTTGCACGCAGTGATCATAATGGCAACATACAAGATGTTATTCAAATTGCCTGTCCTTTATGGCAAGGCATTGACCAACTGGCCACTGCAATTGAATCGGTGTTTGCACAACTTGGTAATCAAAATGATATTACCGCCATCACCATGACCGGTGAATTGGTCGATATTTTCCCAAATCGCCAAGCGGGCGTCGCAGAAATTTTAGCCTGTGTTGATCAATATATAGACCATGACAAAATCGTCGTTTATGCAGCGGAAGCTGGCTGGCTAAAACCAGAACTAGCCATTAAACACTGGAAAAGTGTCGCGTCACGTAACTGGCAGGCCAGTGCCAGTCTCGTTGCCCAAGCTATACCCGACGGCCTATTCGTTGATATTGGCAGTACCACTTGCGATATCATTCCGCTCCGTCATGGCTTCGCGATCCCGCATGGCCTTGATGACTTTCAACGACAAACTAACCGTGAATTACTTTACACCGGCGCAATCAGAACGCCACTGATAGCACTCAGCCACAATGCCCCATTCAATGGAACATTAGTCAGTCTTGCCGCCGAAGTTTTTGCGACTACCGGTGATTGCTGGTGTTTATTGGGCTTACTTGAGCCGACTTCAATTCAAGATAACAGTGCTGATGGCCAACCATGGCAAGCTGATTTTTGCGCTAGTCGTATCGCTAGACTACTCGGCACCGATGCTAATCAGGCGAATATAGCTCAATGGACGCAACTCGCTCAATGGTTTGCAGAGCAACAAAGTCATCTGGTTAGCAATGCCATATTACAAGTATTATCTGCACACGCTGAATTAGCCGCTGATGCACCTCTTATTGGGGCGGGTGTTGGTCGATTTATCGCCAAAGCTTGCGCGCAACGTCTTAACCGTCCTTATCTGGACTTCAATGAAATACTATCTTCCAAACATCCTGCTAGCGCCGATCACGCACCGGCAGTTGCGGTTGCCCTTTTAGCCCAACAACAGTTACCGTAAAATACGCGCTATGAATGATATAAACCTCCCACCTCTTTGCACAGAACTGCCTTATCTAGTAGATAGCGCTCTTTATTTTGAAGCGATCCGCAATCAACCATGGCCGGTATTTTTAGATAGTAGCAACTCGTCGCAATCCAATGATAGTCGTTATGATATTCAAACTGCAGATCCCTTTATAACGCTGATCACTACCGGTGCAAACACGCTGATCAAACATCATAACAAAGATGCCCTTCTGTCTAGTGACGATCCTTTTGTCCTCTTACAAAATATCTTGCATAAGTTTAAACCGCATCAACATACTGACTTGCCATTTTGTGGTGGTGCATTAGGTTATTTCGCTTATGATTTGGGTCGGCGCATCGAAAACCTTCCTCAACAAGCCATAGATGCAGAACATATACCTGACATGGTAATTGGCATTTACGACTGGGCTATCGTTACCGATCATCAACAACAACGCTGTTGGTTGGCAAGTTACGGGCTTAATGCTGAAACCCAAGATCAATGGGCTAATCTTGTCAGCTTGTTAACGACTATAACGCCAGCTAAAAATCCAGACACATTTCATGTCAGTGGTGAGCTACGTTGCAATTTAGATCAAAAAGACTATCAACTCGCCTTTAACAAGATCCAGCACTATATTCATGAAGGCGATTGTTATCAGGTCAATCTCGCCAAACGATTTGAAATCGATGCTGAAGGTGACCCTTGGTTTGCCTACCAATTACTACGCAAACAAAATGCCGCGCCCTTTTCTAGTTTCTTTGCCACACCCTACGCCACCGTACTCAGTTCATCACCTGAACGGCTATTGAAAGTGACACAACAGCACGTTGAAACTAAGCCAATCAAAGGCACGCGCCCTCGTGATTTGAATAATGCTCAACGTGATAAATTACTCGCAGATGAATTGCAGGCGAGTCTTAAAGATCGCGCAGAGAATCTAATGATCGTTGATTTATTACGCAATGATCTGGGCAAAGTTTGTGTGCCGGGGTCTATTAAAGTACCGAAACCTTTTGCCTTAGAATCTTTTGCAACCGTTCATCATTTAGTCAGCACTATCACCGGTACCTTGGCTGATAAGCACAATGCAGTTTCATTATTGCGTGCCTGCTTTCCCGGTGGCTCAATCACTGGCGCGCCTAAGTTACGTGCGATGGAAATCATAGAAGAACTGGAACCACATCGTCGTGGACTTTATTGCGGTAGCATCGCCTATATTGGCTTTGATGGCAAAATGGATAGTAACATCACCATTCGCACCTTAATATACAGTGATAATCGTCTGCGTTTTTGGGCTGGAGGTGGCATCGTTGCTGATTCAACCGTTGATGCTGAATACCAAGAAGTACACGACAAGGCCGCCGCTATTTTCCGACTACTTGAACAACTAAAGTGATCGTAGTCAAACTCGGTGGCAGTTTATACAACACACCAGAATTAAAGCTATGGCTACAATCCCTGGCAAATTCATCCATATCAACACCCATCGTAATTGTTCCTGGTGGAGGCCCCTTTGCCGATCAAGTACGTGAAGCTCAGACATTACATCATTTTAACGATGCAGTAGCTCATCACATGGCGCTGATAGCGATGAAACAGTTTGGCTTAATGTTGACCGCACTTGAAGCTAAATGTCAGCCATTTAATGCCCTCAAGCCCGAACAAGCATTATCGGTATGGCTCCCTGATCATTCCCTGCTTTCAAACCCTGTTTTACCCCAGAGTTGGGATCTAACTTCTGATAGTCTTGCTTTATGGCTAGCATCAAAACTAGAAGCCGAACAATTATTCTTGATCAAGCACGTTCACGTTAGTAGCGCCTCAATCCAACAACTCAAGACCAGTCACGTTATTGATCGTAGTTTTGCTGATTTATTTGCTAACTATCCCATTCCAACTCGGATCATCCACTACCAATCCTGTGCTGGGTTTGCCGATGCCATTGCCAACTATGACAATGAAACTAACTTGTATTTACCATGACAGCACTATCTGAGATATTCAGCTTATTACAAAATCAACTCTCTGCCTTACCAAAGGATGCTCCCTCAGCAAAGCTCATTCAACAATTGATAACGGAAGGTCGACTGCACCATAAAATCAGCTGGGCAGGACATATGACACCTGCCATCGAACAACCCGCTCTCTTAGGACAATTGTTAGCAGGCTTGCACAATGGCAACATGCTCTCATCCGAACTCTATCCGCAATTAGCGGCTATTGAACAACAATTACTAGACTGGTTTTGTCAGTTGTTTGAACAGCCTTTTGCACATTTCACTCATGGTAGTAGTTATGGCAATCTCGATGCCTTATGGCAGGCAAGAGAGCGCAGTAAAAATTCATCTAATGTTGTTTATGGCTCACAAGCGGCTCATTACTCAATCAGTAAAGCCTGCCGTATTTTAGGTTTAAACTTTCAAGCTATTCCGACTAATGAATTCGGACAAATAGACGTTAAGGCTTTACGCACAGCTTGCCAAAATACTGCTCCAATAGCCATTGTGGTAACAGCCGGCACCTCATCTTGTGGCGCAATTGATCCTATTCCTACATGCATCAATATTGCCAAAGAATTTAATAGCTGGTGTCATATTGATGCCGCATGGGGTGGTGCATTAATGTTATCGCTAAAACATCAACATCATCTTAGCGGCATTGCCCAAGCTGATTCGGTATGTATCGACCCCCACAAAGCGTTAGGTCAGCCAAAACCTTGTAGCTTGTTACTGTATAAAAAGTCCTTAACAAACAGTTCAGATATTGATGTCGATTATCTAACGCAATCACCTAAACAAACTATAGGAGGCTCCTATGGTGGTGAACTATTTCTGCCGCTTTGGTGTAGTTTAATATTAAGTGGCAAACAATCTTTCTCCGATCGAATCAACCAGCGCCTCGAACAAGCTGAACTGTTCGCTCACGCATTAAAAAAACAGTCCGACTGGTGGGAGCTACAGTCTGCTACGGGAATAGTCTGTTTCAGGCCCTCAACAGCTGTCGACTTAACTCATTTGATAAACAGTGGACTGTTATCTAAGGCAAAAGTAAATGGTCAAGAAGTGTATCGTGTCGTTTTTGCCAGTCACACTAGCCAAGCCAGGCCACTACTTACTGCGCTTAAATCGTACTTTTAATTGGCCGTTTTTTTAATCTGTTGTTGCACACTATCAAAACGACGCAACCATGAGGGCAAGGTATTAATTGGAGCTGGCCATTTACTACTTGCATCCAATGCTGCTTGTTTACTGTCATAAACACCATAAATTAACGCATACCAAACGCGACCATTACGCATGCTTTCAAATTCTGCAACATCCCCCGCTAGGGCATATTTTTCTAGGAACGCCTCCACTTCCTGTTTCTCCCAGGAGCCCATAAGTTGAAACGTATAATCGGTTGCACTCTGTTGTAAAATCCACTTTTTTTGATGAATAGCAGGGGACAATTCTGTTTTTAAAACTGGTTTTGGAACTAACACTGGTTTAGGCACTGAAATTGCTTGAGTCACGATGGTTTGAACTTTAGGATTAATTTCATCTTGCGAGATGGCATCAGGCACTTTCTCTGGCTCTACAACAACGTCGGCTGGCTCGGCAACAACGTCAGCTAACTCAGAAACTAATGATTTGAGCTCATTCCGTTCTGCTTGTGCAGAAGAAGTGACGTTATCCTCATCAAGGATAACGGTCGCCAATGACTCATCTTGTTTAGTGAACGGTTTTTCAATGGTCATTTCTTCAACCACTTTTGGTGCAAACAAGTCATTAATTGTATCTTGAAATAACAATAGCACAATGAGCGTGCTGACCAATAATCCTAAACCCGACCACCGGAGTAATGGGATAAAGCGCCCAACGTTGACATTCATGTTGATCTTTATAGGTTTAGCGACAGTAGATTTCATCCCTAATAGGTGTTGATGAGCCCATTGGTTGATTAAAGCTGGTATACCCATCGATTGTCGATAACACTGTTTCAAATCCTTTATATTAAAAACAGATTCACCCTTATAGCCGACCACCTTTAAGCGATAATCTAAGTATGAGGGCACTTCTTGTTCCGATAGTGCAGGCAAATCAATCTGCTGTAATCGTCCGTGAATATTTGCTAAGGAAGGCAATACTTGTTTACTAGTGAATAGGGCATGTAGTAAAAAATCATCGTTTTTTTGCCACGATAGACAGTCCATCAATACCACTAAAGGCTCTTCTGAAAGTAAATCAATATCATCAATAAGTAATAGTGGTTTGATGTTTAACTGACGAAGACCAGATAATCTATCTTTAAGTAGAATAAGGTGATCATTACTGAATTTAACATCGTTATCATCAACGCCAAAAGCAGTTAAACACTGCATGATGATTTCCATCGAGGTTAAAGAGGCATGACCATTTATACGGCAAATTCTAAGATCATCGGTCTTATTACGCTGCAGTTGCGTGAGTAGCGTACTTTTTCCTAAGCCTTGCTCCGCAGATAATAAGCCAACTTTGTCACTGGCTCTAATCAAGTGCAATAAAAGATTACAGCGTTGCTCTATTTGCTCGCCTTTGAAAAATATATTGGGTTCAACCGAAGAATTAAAAGGCGCAGATTGCAGTGCTAAACGTGCAATATAACTGGGTTCGGCTGAAGGCGATGTAAATTCACTCATCAGCTAGCGCTCGAAGAACTCCAAGGTATCAGCCAATTTTGTGACAGCATAATCGTCACTAATAATGGCCTGACCAATACCACGCAACAACACGAGCCTAATATGACCATCTCGCACTTTTTTATCAACTGACATTAAAGTCATGAACTGTTCTGAAGTCATTCCTTTAGGTGCTAGTACGGGTAAGCCTGCCGTTACAAACAACGCTTTAATCCGAGCGACATCACTCTCTTGCATCCAACCCATTCGTTGTGATAAATCTGCAGCCATCAACATACCTACTGCGATCGCTTCACCGTGCAACCAATTACCATAACCCATGCCTGTTTCAATCGCATGACCAAAAGTATGGCCTAGGTTTAGTAATGCACGCACACCTTGCTCAAGCTCATCACTAGCAACGACATCAGCTTTGTCTTGGCAAGAACGTTCAATGGCTTCCGCTAACAGTGTTTGATCGCGAGCGATTAATTTCGGCATATTTTGTTCTAGCCAGTCAAAAAAATCGGGGTCGTTAATCAAGCCATACTTGATGACTTCCGCCAATCCTGAAGATAATTGCCGATCGTCTAGGGTCGTTAAGGTCAAGGTATCAGCAATAACACATTGCGGTTGATAAAAAGCCCCAATCATATTTTTTCCCAAAGCATGATTAACAGCGGTTTTACCACCCACTGATGAATCAACCTGAGATAATAATGTTGTTGGGATCTGAATGAATGGCACGCCTCGTTGATAACATGCCGCAGCAAAGCCAGTCATGTCACCGACCACTCCGCCACCTAAAGCAATCAGGGTCACCTGACGTGAAAATTTTTCTTCCAATAGCTTGGTGAATACTTGGTTCAAAATTTCTAGTGTTTTATATTGTTCACCATCCGGCAGAATAACTGATTCACAGTGATAATCAGGTAATGCATTTAGGATGGATTGTAAATATAGTGGTGCTACGGTGGTATTTGTTACCACCAACACGTTCTTCCCTTTAATGTGTTCTTTAAGTAGTGTTGCTTGTGATAATAAATCGCCACCGATATAAATGGGATAGCTACGATCACCTAAGGAAACCTGCAGTGTTTTCATGACAAACCTTATTTAACCAGTTCTTCTAATTGCTCAATTACTTGTGCTACCGCATGTTGAATAGATTGTTCACCCGTTCTTAATTCAACATCTGCGACACTACTGTAAAGAGGATCCCGTAACGCTAGTAAATCTTCTATCTGTTTTTTAGGATCATCGGTCTGTAATAGTGGTCTTTTTTTATCTTTAGCGGTACGTCGGAATAATTGGTCAGCTGTTGCTGATAAATAAACCACATTACCTCGTGAACGCAAAGCACGACGATTTTCTTCTGCTAAAATTGCGCCACCGCCAGTAGCTAAAACGATATCATTTAAGCCTGTTAATTCTTCGATTATCTTTTGTTCACGTATTCTAAAACCAGCTTCACCCTCCATTTCAAATATCCATGAAATAGACACACCAGTGCGTTTTTCAATTTCCTTATCACTATCAAAAAAATCTCGGCCTAAAGCCTTAGCTAATTGTCTTCCAACAGTTGACTTACCTGCACCCATTGGTCCTATTAGAAATATATTACCTCTTACCACTCGCGGCCCACTCTTAATTTGTTTTTACGACAAAAAAGCCGAATCTCGTGATCCGGCCTTTTAAAACTCAATTTATTTTTTGCTTAAAAATCGAGGCTATCTTTAATAATTTTTGGTGTTACAAAAATTAATAACTCTTGTTTATTATCCACATTTTTCGTTGTTCTAAACAAAAACCCTACATAAGGCAAGTCGCCAAAAAACGGTACTCGTGACACACCATTATTTTTTGTTTGCTCATAGACACCACCTAGAACAACCGTTTCACCATTTTCCACTAACACCTGTGTTTCAACTTTTTTAGTATCAATGCTCGGCACAGTAAATCGAGGGTCAAAGACCGCCTGATCTTTATTAACCTTTAAATCCATGATTATTTTATCATCAGGCGTTATCTGCGGCGTAACTTCTAGGCTCAACACCGCCTTTTTAAATGATACTGATGTCGAGCCACTAGAACTCGCTTCTTGATAAGGAATTTCTGTACCTTGCTCGATAATCGCAGTCGCTTGGTTTGAAGTAATAACTCGTGGACTAGAAATGACTTCACCTTTATTCTCCGCCTGCATTGCAGAAAGCTCTAGTTCCAACAAGGTACCAAATGGTAGTTTCGCTAGCGCCAAGGCAATTGAACCGGCAGGATTTGCCACTGGTAGATTAACATTTAATCGGTCATTCCCTGTAAGCGTATCACCATTCAGAATTTGTGTAGTCCCATTTAATGAACCTGATGTTGCCCCAGTATTTAATACACTACCGCCAGTGTGATCAGCCGATGAAGCTCCAAATCTAACACCTAACTCTTTAGTAAAGTCATTATTGGCAATGACAATGCGGGACTCAATCAATACCTGACGGACGGGTATATCTAATTTAGCAATGAGCTTTCTAATTTGAACTAATTGCTCAGCAGTATCTCGCAGCAGTAAGGAATTTGTTCGCAGATCAACCGTTGCACTACCGCGTGACGAAAGGAAACCGGTCACACCCGCGCCTGCATCTTCTGCGTTACTCGACAGAAGTGTTGCTAAGTCTGTCGCTTTAGCAAAATTAACTTCAATAATTTCTGAGTATAAGGGTTCTAGTTCGATTAATTGTTTTTGTGCAGCTAACTCTTGTTTCTCACGCGCTGCAATTTCTGAGGCCGGGGCAATCAACATAACGTTGCCATTTTGACGCATCGCCAAACCTTTCGTTTTTAGAATAATATCTAAAGCCTGATCCCAAGGGACATTTTTTAGTCTTAGCGTCAAATTACCTTGTACAGTATCACTGGTCACCAAATTCATTTCGGTGAAATCAGCCAATAACTGCAAAACAGCCCGGACTTCAATGCTTTGGAAATTCAGTGATAATTTATCACCTGTATAACCAAACTCATTTTTACGGTCAGCAGATTGCTGGTCTTCTATAACAGGATTAACTTCGATGACCAGCATATTATCTGTTTGATATGCAATATGCTCAAATTTACCAACCGTTGATAAGGTAAGCTGTGTGTTTCTACCTTTTTGAATACTATCAATAATATTAACTGGGGTAGCAAAATCAGTCACATCTAAACGACGCTGTAATTTTTCCGGTAGTGTTACTCCGACTAAATCAACAACAACAGTATCGCGTTCTTGTTGAATATTAACTGCGGCGCCTTGATCATTAAGCTCGATCATTAACTTAGCTTGACCTTTATCTCCGCGACGAAAGTCAATGTCAGTAACTTGATAATGACCTTTTGCAACAGCTGCCATTGATTGAACACCACCATCAATGGTAACCATGACAATATTGCCATCTTGCTCAATTTTATAAGGTACCTTTTGATTTAGATTGATAACCATTCGTGTGCGTTCACCTGCTTCGACAGTAGAAACACTTTTGGTAGCACCGAGATTGATTTGTTGTGTCTTTTTATCTAACAGATTCTTTACGCCAGTAAAATCTAGAACTACGCGTGCAGGATCATCTATTGAAAACGTATTTGGTTTTTCGACAGGTTCAGAAAATGTCAGCACTAATCGTGTTTTATCACTGGCCAAAGATGAATAATCTACAGACTGCAAATCTGCGGCGGCGGCAATAACACTAACCATGGTCATCATACTTACGATGCTAAAAGTTAATGTCGCTTTTAGATAATTAATTACCATTCTCTCGTTTTTCACTTGATTTTTCCCTGTTATAGACTGCCGCTTAAACATTGTTATTTCATGATTACTAGTCATAGTCATCTACCTTTAATTCATGACCGAAAGGGAGGCATCGTGCTCTAAATAGCCACCATTACCATCCGGTACAATTTCTTCCAATGTTAAGTCGACATCAGTAATAGTCAACACCTTACCGTGATTTTGCCCAATATAATTGCCAATTTGTACTCGGTGTATAATGCCATCTGGCGCCCGAACCAAGCCCCATATACCATCAGACTCTTGCTCCAATGTTCCGACTAATACCAACTCAGATAAAGAGTAGACTTCCAATGCTTCTTTTAATCTTTGCGAATCTGGATGGATGCCATTATCCACCACCACTTGCACATTTTGTTCGTTAGTCGGTAGGTCGATAACAGTTGGCACAAAGGGGTCACGTAACTCCGCTGCCGCATAGATAAATTTTTCATATGGTTTCATCACGGGGATAGGTGCAATATCAGCATGCGGTCTTAATTTCACTTCGGCAACAAAAGCGTTCAGATTTTGTTTATCTTGCTGACAAGCGGTTAGCGTCATCACGATAAAAACCGGCATTATTATTTTTGCTAATTTAACCATTACTAAATCCTATTTCTCTTGCATGTATATGGCTAACAACATCACTTACCTTCATCGTCTAAATAACGGTATGTTTTAGCTGTAATATCCATGGTCATTTTATCCCCATCTTTTCCTAGCGGTGCCATAGACAAATTATGCAAGATGACAATTCGAGATAAAGAAGCCACATCACTCACAAAACCAGCAAATTGATGATACGTGCCTGTCACTTTCATATCTATGGGTAGTTCGGCGTAGAAATCCACCGGACGTTCAGCTCCAGGCTTAAACAATTCAAACTCTAAACCATTTATCAAACCTGTTCTTGATATATCTATCAATAAATCAGCCACTTCATTTTTGCGCGGGAGCTGTTTCAGCATAGAAGAAAAAGTGACTCTCATCTCAGCCAATTGAGTTTTATATGCGGCTAAATTCCAAGCCTTTTCTTGCTTAGTCACAAACTCCTTCTTAAGCTGGACTTCTGTGTGTTCTAGCGTCTCTAATTCTGCTTGTTTATCTTTCATCAAAAAATAATAGCCCCCACCCCAAACCAGTGCGGCCAGCAAGATTATGGCCACGATTTTTATCGGAAGAGGCCATTCACCACTTTCATTAAAATCTAACTCACTTAAAGATGATAGTTCCATTAACTTTCTCCATCTTCTTTTTTCACTTTAGATTCCCCAATACTCAAGCTAAATTTTCTAATCGCATCATCCCTGATCGAGGTCCGCTGTATAACACTAAGTGTCGACTCCGTCAGCTCTGGATTATTATCCAATTGCCGCATAAATACCGAAACACGTGCATTTGATTGTGCAACACCATCCAAAGTCAAAGAATCACCTGTTCGAGTAAGTTTTTCAAGATGAATACCGTCGGGTAAAGTTCTGACTAAAGCATCAAGCACCTTAACCACTTTCGGACGGCTAGTTTGCAATTCTTGAATGACATTCATTCTAGCCAACAAGCGTGTACGCTCAGCTTCCAATGTACTAATTTCAGCAATCTTAGTATCCATTAGTGCAATTTCTTTTTTTAAAAAAGCATTGCGTTGAGTTTGCTCGTCAATCAGGCTGTCTGCATACAAGAGTGCTGCATAAAAAATCGCAATAGCCACAACTAGACTAACAATCACCGCCGTAAAAAATTGCTGTTGGCGTTCTTGTCGACGTTCTTCACGCCATGGTAATAAATTAATTCTTGGCATCAGTCAAAGTTCCTCATGGCAAGACCACATGCAATCAACATTGACGGACTATCGTTACTTAAAGACTGGATAGATACTCGTCTTCCTATAGTCATATCGGAGAATGGATTAGCGATCGAAGTTGAAGTTCCGGTTTCTTCAGCAATCATGGCATCGACGCCTTGGATAGACGCACAACCTCCAGATAAAACGATATGATCGATTGATTGATATTGTGCTGATGCTGAGAAAAAGAACTGCAACGCCCGTGTTAGCGTGGTTGTCATTGATCGCTTAAATGGCTCCAATACTTTCAAGCCATAGTCATCTGGTAAATTATTTTCTTTTTTAGCTCGTCCAGCTTCTTGATATGACAAGCCGTAATGACGTTCTATTGCTTCAGTTAAGATATTGCCACCGAAGGTTTGTTCGCGAGTGAAGACAATTTTGCCATCGACCAAAACATGTAAGGTAGTCATATTAGCTCCAATATCGACAACTGCTACCGTTAAGCCCTGACCATTATTGACTAACTGCTCCGAAATCAGAGAAAAAGCATTCTCCATCGTATACGCTTCAACATCGACAATTTTTGGTATCATACCGGCCTTTTCAAGTACTTCGGTACGCGCATCAACATTTTCACTGCGAGAAGCGGCTAGCAACACCTCAACGACATCCACGTCTATCGAAGATGGTCCAAGGACTTCAAAGTCCAATCGAACCTCATCTAATGGATAGGGAATCAGCGTTTCCGCCTCCATCATTATTTGATCTTCTAATTCTTTGTTCGAAAGGGATGCTGGATATGAGATTACTTTTGTAATGGCTGAGTTAGCGGAAACGGCAACTGCGGCCTCTTTTGCTTTTGTTCCCGAACGCTTAACGGCTCGTTTGATAGCACCCGCTACCTCATCTCTATTTTCAATTCGACCTTCGATAACGGCATTAAGAGGTAAAGGCTCTGCCGCGTATGCTTCAACAGTATACTTACCCGCTTTATGGCTCAGCTCTAAGACTTTAACCACTGACGAGCTAATATCTATCCCTAAGAGTGGTGCTTTATTTCGTCCAAACATTTACGGCCCCATTAATCGACAATCAAAAACAACTTACTTCGCCTACTTAATGTAGTTTCTCAAGACTATAGTGCATGCATTCTAAAAACACAATAGCTAACTTAGCCTCTTAATAGGCCCATGTCGCTCCGCGACTTGAAATATTATTACCAAAAAACGTTACAAATTATATTGCTAAACTGTTTGTAATGTGAAGATACATCTTAATTGATAACTAATCTACATATTAGTTACCTTTAAGATGTTGTGCAATAGCCTTCTTTATATATACTAGATGCCACCGTCACCTTTAGGTCTGTCACCAGAATTCGCTTATGTTGTTTTTTATACGTCGTCTACTTGCTCTAATTATCGTGCTTGCTGCGTTAATGACCGTCGCAATCTCAGCCATTTATCTATTTCTTGCCCCAGACCTACCTGATACAACCACACTTAACAATACCCAATTACAAGTCCCGTTAAGGATCTTCAGCGCCGAAGGAAGCCTTATGGCCGAGTTTGGTGAAAAACGTCGCATTCCACTTGAACATGATGAAATTCCAGAACAACTCATTCAAGCTGTTCTTGCATCTGAAGATGCACGTTTCTTTGAGCATCATGGTGTCGATTATAAAGGGCTTCTTCGTGCCGTTTATTCGCTAGCGACAACGGGTGTAAAAGCCCAAGGTGGTAGCACTATTACGATGCAAGTTGCTCGTAATTTTTTTTTAACTAGAGAAAAAACTTACCTCCGTAAACTTAATGAAATAATTCTCTCTTTGCAAATTGAACAATCACTAAGCAAGAATGAAATATTAACGCTTTATCTCAATAAAATTTATTTAGGAAACCGCGCCTATGGCGTCGGTGCTGCAGCTAATGTTTATTACGGCAAGTCAATACAAGAACTAAACCTACCTCAATTTGCCATGATTGCTGGTTTACCAAAAGCGCCATCCGCATTCAATCCGATTGCGAATCCTGAACGCGCACTGTTGCGCCGAGACTATGTACTACGCCGCATGTGGGAAGTGGGCTATATCAGTCAACAAGACTATCTCACTGCTATCCAGGCCCCCATCACTGCCAGCTATCACAGCCGAGGTATTGAGGTCTATGCACCCTATGTCGCGGAAATGATTCGAACACAACTTATTGAACAATATGGCGAGGAGGTCTATGACATCGGTTTAAACGTTTATACGACCATAAAAGCTAAACATCAACAGGCGGCCAATAAAGCACTACAATCGGCACTTTTAGATTATGATAAACGCCACGGATACCGGGGCGTACTCAAGCATATTTCCTTTGATGAAACGCCCAATCAAGAAACATTTGAACAAGCACTTACCGCCTTCGATACTATTGGCCCACTTTCTCCTGGCATTGTGTCTTCTGTAGAGGCCAGTTTAGGTGAAGTCTATATTAAATCAGTCGGTATAATCGAACTTAAGCTGGCCCCAATGACTTGGGCAAGCAAACAATTGAGTACTAATAGTCGCGGTAAAAACCCAAGAAAAGTCAGTGATGTTTTATCGGTTGGTGACATTATCTATGTAACCCAAGACCAAGACGGTCAATGGTCGTTGGCACAACTACCCCAAGTTGAAGGTGCATTAATTGCTGTGTCGCCCCATGATGGCGCTATCACAGCATTAAATGGTGGTTTTGAATATTTCCAAAATAAATTCAATCGGGTGACCCAGTCTCGTCGTCAACCCGGCTCCGGCTTTAAGCCATTTATTTATTCTGCTGCACTTGAAAAAGGCTATACCGCAGCGAGTATTATTAATGATGCTCCTGTAGTTTTAGACGATGCAAGCTTAGAAAACGAATGGCGACCTCAAAATTATAGTCAAAAGTTTTATGGCCCAACACGATTGAGAGAAGGGCTCATCCATTCACGAAACCTAGTGTCTATTCGCCTACTCAGGGATATTACGCCAGCTTATGCTATTGAATACGCTGGAAGATTTGGCTTTGATACTGAACAAATGCCACATAATTTATCTCTAGCCTTGGGTAGTGGTAGTGCGGCACCTTGGGATATGGCTCGTGCTTATTCCGCTATTGCGAACGGGGGCTATCGGATTGAACCATATGTAATTCAACGAATTGTAGACGCCAACGGTAAAATATTAATGCAATCTCAACCCGCAACAGTCTGTGAAGCGTGCCTAATAACAAGTGATGATCAGGTGCTAGAAGCTGATAATGATTCACTTGCACTTAAACCAGCTGAACGAATCATGACGCCTCAAAACAACTACATCATGAACAGTATGATGCGAGATGTTGTCCGCTACGGCACAGGCCGTAAGGCGCTGGCGCTAGGCC
The DNA here is from genome assembly GCA_024636315.1 of Methylophaga sp. Taxonomy (GTDB): domain Bacteria; phylum Pseudomonadota; class Gammaproteobacteria; order Nitrosococcales; family Methylophagaceae. The sequence goes on along the minus strand of JAGXHJ010000050.1, from coordinate 12,152 downwards.
GTAATGATCTTGCGGGCAAGACAGGTACCACCAATAATCAAGTTGATGCATGGTTCAATGGATTTCATCCTGAACTCGTTACCATTAGTTGGGTAGGATTTGACTCACCTAAAACATTGGGCCATTACGAAACAGGCGGTCGGGCAGCATTACCGATGTGGATCGACTTCATGAGAGTCGCATTAGATGATGTACCAGAATCACCACTTATCGAACCTGTAGGTATGATTACCGTCAAAATTGACCCTTATACTGGATTATTGGCTAGCCCAGATTCAAGAGATGCGATTGATGAGACATTCCGTACAGAAGATGTACCGACTCACATGGTCATGCCTAGTAATTACATCAGTAATGGCTCAACACAAGAGTCGCCATCATCGGTGGATTTATTTTAACAACGAAAATTAGGGTTTCAGCTGACGCAGTATATAGTACTTAATTTGTGCGTCAGCTTAATTATTGGCTAGTCCAGATTCAAGAGATGCGATTGATGAGACATTCCGTATTAATACTGACCTAGTTGTATTTTGTTAAATATACGCTAAGGCACTTTGTTCGAGAGATTAAGAGTTGCTAATGGACTCGCTTTGCTAACTCGCCACGCTCTAACTCGCCAGCAGGATAATCACCGTTGAGCAATCTCAACTGTTCTATTGGACTATTGCTAATCCGAGAGTCTTTTGCCCAAGCCATATAGTTATCAGCTTTACCTACGGTGACCACATCCAATTTCAACGCTTTTGCCAATGCGGTTTCATCAGCCCTCAAGGCATGTAAGCTTTTTGCTGTTGTAACAAAATCAACATCAAATTGGCTGAACATTTTATTGTTTTTTACACTACCAAAAAAGACGAAGGCCTGATCTCGCAGATAAACTACAGCAATACGCGCCAGTTTATCTTGCGTCGTGAATATACCCGTGTAACCATCTAAACCGTTAGCATTTAGCGGCTCACCTGATTTTAACTTATCTATTTTTAAACGCTGTGTAATGAATTCTCGAGGCGTTATTTTTCGATTGAGATCCGTGGCCCGCATTTCAACAATCGCATCCCCATTGGGCGATAACGACTGTAGACTGTCTGGATTATTATTAATCTGCCAGTCCATCGGGAACTCAACAGCGAAGTTCATCGCTAAATGATAAAAGTGGCGTTCTGAACGAATGCCTTGTGCCTCACTATCGCCGAAAATAAGACCATTTATATGCGTTAAATATTCAGAGCGTCCTATTTTAGTTTGTTGCGCACTAGCATATTGATCTGCACCAGCCACAATCTCATGTAATCGGGTGTCGTTATCTGGGTGACTGGCAAATAAGCCATGGTAGCCTTTCGCTTCACGCCCTTGTTTTTTGGCCTCAATTGCAGAAAATGTCTCTTGATCCTTGAGTACACGAATTACATCAATCATCGCTTTGGTGTCGTATCCTGCTCGCGCTAGATATTCTGCGCCCAAGCCGTCAGATTCCAATTCATGGTCACGCCCATAACCACTTAGCAATGCCCCGCCCAATATATTAAATAAATCCTGAGAAGGTGCTGCACGTAACTCGGGAAATAAAATTGAACCGATGGTATAACCTAAATTGGCCGCTTGTGATGCACTTTGCTGGCGCACACCATGACGTGCTGTTACATGGCCAATCTCATGGCCTAATACCGCAGCTAATTCGGCCTCTGAATTTAAATAAGCCATTAAGCCTCGCGTGATATAAATATATCCACCAGGCAAAGCAAAGGCATTAATCACCGGCGAGTCTAGAACAGTAAAACGATACAATAACTCTGGGCGATGGCTTACTGAGGCGAGTTTATCACCTACCGACTGAACATAGGCTTGTAGAGATTCATCATTATATCGCCCATATTGCTCGATTATTTTGGGATGATTTGTTCGACCAATAGCTATCTCACTGTCGACACCCAGCAACACAAAGTCTTGATTGCCACTTACAGGGTTTTGAGCACAACCACCTAACGTCAGAAACAACAAAGCCCCTGTTAAACAACAGAGGCTTTGTAATATATTACGAACTGTACAGGCCTGTACAAACACGTTATATGAATTCTTAATATGCTAGGCCAGATCGGCCCGACAAATTATTTTCCGTATTTTTGACGGAATTTATCAACACGACCGGCAGTATCGAGCATTTTTTGTTTACCAGTGTAGAATGGGTGACATTCTGAACACACATCTAAAGTCAATGCGGTGCTACGTGTTGAACGTGTTTTAAACGAGTTACCACAGCTACATGTAACATCGATTTCATTATATTCTGGATGGATATCAGCTTTCATATCTGTTCTCGTTTTGTGTGTTATCTAAAATAAATAGTGAGCCATGAAAAAAACAAGGCTTCAGACCGAATAAGTCTACCCGTCAAAGTCTATATCGGCAAGTTTTATTTAATTGTCCAACATTCAACGTAGAGGTAGAGTGAAGTGAAGCGCATACATTCTTCATCAGCAATCAACCCGATTATTCCTATAATAACAGCTAGATATTAGCATTGCGAATAGGAAGGCGTGGCTCACAATATAGTATAAGATTGGCGTTACCATTCTATGCTACCGAACCTCCCTAGCTTTCTCTTTTTTATTTCATACATTTTAATTATCAATTTGACTTTTAGAACTAAAGTAATATGATTTAAGTCTGACGGGTATGCAACAATATTTTTGTCGTCAGTCATAGGAAATACTGAATGGTACTGTCAGTTAAAATCGTAATACTTCAGTGTATGTTAGCACTGCTAATCGGCGTTCATAGCGCTGAAGCGGAGGCTAATAGTCAAATATTATTGGATGACAAATTAAGCGTTGCAGGATTCAGCTTTTCTAATGATGCCGATGGGGCTGATTTGGACCCTGACACCCATTTCAGCTTCACCGAACAAACGCATCTCGATACCACTAAACAGGTATCAATATACGTTACTTTATTCGCCCCCAAAAAAGCTCTTGCTCACTTTCACTCCATACCGCCTATTCGCGCGCCCCCGATATCGACTCGTAATACATAGTGCCCTTGGCTAAATCAGCGACTAGCTAGGTTTAGTCAGTTATTTTTTGCTGAACACATTAACTGCCTCAATAAGGCTCGTGTGAATCATGCATTAAAACGTATATACGGAGTTGATTATGAAAAATATTAAATTACTAGCGCTCGAGCACGAAGCTCATTTAGTTCACCCTGAAGAATTTAACGAAATTACTTTAGATTCACCAGCAGTAACGATCTTTACCGACTTCAAAAAGCATAAGCCACTTGAAATTGAAGCGGATACACCAGCCCTGCAGGTGCAATACCTCATGCGTAAATCTCATGTGCATTTGCAACTTGTTGTTGACGATAACGATGAACTCATCGGCCTAATAAACTTAAGTGACTTAGACGAGCAAAAGCTTCTTATTTTGCAGAATAAAGGCATTGCACGTGAACTGATCTTAGTGCGAGATATCATGCTACCTAGAGCAGAAATAAAAGTACTAGATTTTAAACAGTTGATTAGCGCCACCATCGCAGATATCGTGGAGGCTCTCAAACAAAAAGGAGCCCAACATTGCTTGGTAGTTGATTCGGAGCATAATCAGATCAGAGGGCTCATTTCTGCTTCTGATATTGCCCGTAGGCTACACATACCACTTCAAATTGAATTACCGACAACCTTTGTCGATATTTTTGTGGCGGTAAATGCTAAGTAATATTGCGCCATTAAGTAGGTTTTTATCTACGCAGTAAACACCTTTTTATTGATGGAAAGTAGTAATCATTGTGCAGAAAGCTAAGGGAGCCCTATTTATTAGGGACTCCCTTGCCTGCACAAATTACTTTTCCGCTACTAACAAGGCTTGATTTCGCCAACCTTGCTGATGATCGCCTAATAAGGATTCTTCTCTATAGACTCGTACTTTCATTGTCGAAAACAAGCTTAACAGTTCATTATCCGTCAATAAAAAATCAGCATTATTTGGCCCTTGTTGTTCTACTTTTTGCTGGCAATAGGTCTGATAAAACAATAAACCTCCTGGGCGTAATGCCGCTAACAAACGCTTACATAAGCTACGTTCTAGGAAAAAACTCACCACTAATACATCTAGGCTATTCGGTTCTGGAGGCGATTCAACAACGTCTCGTATCTGGCCATTAATGGATAAGTTATTTGAATCAGCAAAGCTCCGTAACTGCGTAATGGCAACTGGCGATACATCCCATGCCGATACGTCCAACCCTGCTTTAGCAAGCAATACGGCATTGCCACCTTGACCACAGGCCAAATCCAGAGCGGTACCGTGTCGCGGTAATAGATGTTGGTTTTGCATTAAGACCAAAGATGCTGTTGGTGAGTGCTCTTTATTACTATAGATAGCATCCCATTTAGCCTGGATATCGCTCATAATTAACGCCTCCAGAATGCAGGCGTAAGTACCACTAATAAAGTAAATATCTCAAGTCGTCCTAATAACATTGCAAAACATAACACCCACTTTGCAGGTGAATTAATGCTACTAAAGTTAGCGCCAACTTCGCCTAATCCTGGACCGAGATTATTCAAACATGCAGTGACGGCAGAAAATGAAGTCACAATATCTAAACCCGTTGCCATTAAAAACAAATGCATAATGCTAAAACAAAAAACATACATGGCAAGAAAGCCCCAAACAGCACCAACGATTTTAGGGGGTAAGGCCTTATTGTTCACCTTGATAGCAAATACGGCATTAGGATGAATTAGGCGTAAAACTTCACGGTAGCCCTGTTTAAATAGCAACATCACTCGAATAACTTTCATTCCGCCGCCCGTTGAACCAGCGCAGCCTCCTATATAACTCGTCATCAATAATAAAATGGGCAAGAAGCCGGGCCATAGCGAATAGTCAGCCGTTGTAAACCCTGCAGTAGTTCCTATCGATACGGTCTGAAAAATCCCCTGATGAAGCGCAACCCATGGGTCTTGATAGGTATGTGTAAAATACAAATACCCAGATGCTACCATCGAAATAACGGCTAAGATCCAAACATAAGTACGTAACTCAGAGTCAGCCCAATAATGACGAATAGATCGATGGCGCCATGCCAAAAAATGCAGTGAAAAATTCATGCCTGCTAACAACATAAATAGCACCGTAATCATTTCTATAGTGGTGCTATTAAAATAGCCCATACTGGCATCATGGGTTGAAAAGCCACCAATAGCCACCGTCGAGAAACTATGACCTACGGCATCAAACCAACTCATACCTGCTAGGTAAAATGCCACGGCACAGCCAACCGTTAAACTTAAATAGATATACCATAAGGCTTTTGCTGTTTCGGTAATACGGGGAGTCAATTTAGAGTCTTTCATCGGCCCCGGTGTTTCGGCACGATAAAGCTGCATCCCACCGACACCTAATAAAGGTAAGATAGCGACTGCTAAAACAACAATACCCATACCACCCAGCCATTGTAAAAACTGACGATAGAATAATACTGCCTCCGGCAAAGCATCTAAGCCAGTTAAAACCGTAGCCCCAGTAGTGGTAAGGCCTGACATCGATTCAAACACGGCATCGGTGAATGACATTTTGGGCACTTCAGTCAAAAAGAACGGTAAGGCTCCCGATATCCCCAAGGTGATCCAGAACATCACAACAACGATAAAGCCATCACGGATTTTGAGTTCTTTTCGATGCTTTCTTGCTGGCAACCAGAAAATAACGCCTGTCACCAACAATAAAACAAAGGCATCCATAAACGCGTTAACCGAACCATCTTGGTAATATAATGAGACTGCTGCTGCTGGCAACATGGTGATGCTAAATAGGCTTAATAAAATACCTAAGATGCGTTGTATGGTTAAAAGTTGCATTAATCCATCTACCTATTCACTCAACTCGCCGATAATACGTCCATACCATCAGCATGACCAGTGAGAATAACCATAAAGGCAATTGTCCCCACATTACATATGGTGTTGCCCCCTGACGCGGTTGCACATTACCTGTTAACACCGCTTCTTTAAACTGCTCTGTTTGTTGTTGCAAATGACCTTGAAAATCTATTAATGCCGAAACACCATTGGTCGTTGCACGTATTGTTGGTCGGCCAGTTTCCAAGGCGCGATTTTGTGAAATTTGTAGGTGCTGGTGCGGTGCAAACGAATCTCCGTACCATGCATTATTAGTCGCATTGACTAACAAACTAGCCTCCGGCACGGTTCGTAATACTTCCGTTGAAAACGTATCTTCATAACAAATAGACAGCCCTATTGCTTGACCGGCAGCATGCACTAATTCAGTAGATACCGGACCAGGACGAAAAGACGACATCGGTAAATCAAAAAACTTAATGACACCGCGCAACCATTCGAAGGGTACATAGTCGCCAAAGGGCACTAAGTGACTTTTATAATAAAAACCTTCTTGCTCACCCAAAGTCATAATACTGTTGTAATACTCATCAGTAGCCTCATTGAGTACGGGCAAGCCCAATAAAATATCGGTTTTATTCTCTCGTGCCAGCTTCTCTAGGGGATCAAGGTAAAACGCCTTCACTTGATGATAAAAAACCGTCACCGCATTCTCAGGCCATACAATCAAGTCACTATCCCAATTTTGCTCTGTTCTGGCTTGATATAAGGCTAAGGTTTTATATAACTGCTCAGGATCCCACTTAATTTCTTGTGGAATATTACCTTGAATAATCGTGACTTTAATTTCTTTATCGACGGATTGCGTCCATAAAACAGGCTTCAGGAGATACCCTGCCGTCCAAATCACCACTACAATTATCAACAAAGACACACGTTTTGCTTGCCATGCTGCTACTAACAACCCTGCAGAGATTGCCGTTAATAACGACACGCCTAAGACACCAACAATAGGCGTATAGCCACTTAAGGGACCATCAATTTGACCGGCACCCACTTCCAACCAAGGGAAGCCGGTTAAAAACCAGCCCTTAAAAACCTCAAACGCTAGCCAAGCGACGGGCAGTAACAATACAAAATCAACCGTCGATAAAGTCTCAGCACTAATTTTTTTAATTCCCCAGCCGACAAATGCCAGATACGAAGCAAAAAAAGCAACAAATAATGCTGTAAGTAACACAGCTAAAGGCATGCCAGAACTGCCAAAATCATGAATGGCAACGTAGACCCATGACACACCAACACCAAAGAATCCTAGGCCAAATAAAAAGCCTCGTCGCGCGGCCTGTTTAGCTGAAATACCCTGCCAAGAGACAAACAATAAGGTCAAACTTATAAGGGCAACAGGGTAATAATGAAAGGGCGAAAACGATAGTGGCAATAACATACCCGCCAGCAAGGCAATAACATCACCTCGCCAAGTTAAATAACCTTGCTTCATCTCAGTGCCCATTATTCTGGATCAACATCCTGTTCGAGTTCAGGCAAGATTCTCATTTCAAGCAAATGAACACGGCGATTATCAGCCCGTAGTACCTTGAATTCGAAACCACCGATCGCAACTTGTTCATCTCGTGCAGGTAAATGACCAAATTGATTTACAACAAAACCGCCGACAGTATCAAAATCCTCATCACTCCATGACACAGCGAAATATTCATTAAAATCCTCAACTTCTGTCAGCGCTTTAATCACATAGGTATTATCGCTACGTTGTACGATAGGTGCATCATCATCAACGTCATGCTCATCATCAATTTCACCGACAATCTGCTCAAGCACGTTTTCGATGGTCACCATGCCGGCAACACCACCATATTCATCAACCACAATCGCCATATGATTACGACGGGCACGAAACTCGCGTAACAACACATTTAAGCGTTTACTTTCAGGAATAAACACCGCAGGTCGAAGTAGTTCTCGAAGATCAAAGTCAAATTTACCAGCCGTTACGACAGCCGCCAGCAGATCCTTTGCAAGCAAAATACCAATCACATCATCCCTGTCATCATCAATAACCGGAAAACGCGAATGTGCAGTATCGGTAATCAGCTTTAACATATCTTCCGCTGAGGCATCACGCGAGACCATCACGACTTGCGAACGCGGAATCATAATATCTCGCGCTTTCATTTGCGAAACATTCAGTGCACCTTCAACGATAGCAAGTGCTTCCGCATCAAGAATGTGGCGTTGTGACGCACTACGCAACAGATCGATCAATTGTTCCTGATCTTCTGGCTCCCAAAAGCATTTACTGAGTCGCTTTAACCACGACTGTGTCTTAGTAAAAGACTGACTCGTTCGTCCTTCACTCATGCTGTTTCTCCTTGATCTAGATAAGGATTATCTATTGCTAATGTTTGCAAAATTTCAACCTCAAAAGCTTCCATCTCTTCAGCTTGATCATCTTCAATGTGATCATATCCTAATAAGTGCAAACAGCCATGCACGACTAAATGAGCCCAATGATGCTCAAGTTGCTTGGCTTGTTCTAATGCTTCTTTTTCTACTACCGGCACGCAAATTACCAAATCGCCCAACAATTTTGGCTCCATTGGTATTGGTGAATCAAAGGGAAAAGACAGAACATTGGTCGGGCCCGTTTTACCGCGATACGTATTGTTCAACTCAGCACTTTCTTCGACTTCAACCAATCGAATACTTAGCTCGCAGTCTTCTGTTACATCTTCTTGCAATGCCGCTTCTGCCCATTTTTGAAAAAGTGCCTGTTCTGGCACCTGACCTTCATAGGCGATTTGCAGATCAACGGTTACCGTCACAGGTGTGCTCGCTCCGCTTTTTCATAAGCAATAATAACTTTCTGTACTAAGGCATGACGCACCACATCTTTCGCTTGGAAGAATGTAAAACCAATGCCTTCTACATCTTTTAATACTTCAATTGCGTGGCGCAATCCAGATTTTACTGAGCTAGGTAAATCAATCTGCGTGATATCACCGGTGATCATTGCCGTAGAGTTATAACCTAAACGAGTAAGAAACATTTTCATCTGTTCGGCGGTAGTATTTTGCGCCTCATCCAAAATAACGAATGACTCATTCAATGTACGGCCACGCATATACGCTAAAGGTGCGACTTCAATGACATTACGTTCAATCAGCTTAGCGACGCGTTCAAAACCTAACATTTCATATAAAGCGTCATATAAAGGCCGTAAATAAGGATCAACTTTCTGACTTAAATCGCCCGGTAAGAAGCCTAGTTTCTCACCGGCTTCAACGGCTGGACGAACCAATAAAATTCGACGTACAAAATCACGTTCTAAAGCTTCGACCGCACACGCTACCGCTAAATACGTTTTGCCCGTTCCTGCTGGTCCTACACCAAAGTTGATGTCATAGGTCATCGCTTTGCGTAAGTATTCTTGTTGATTATCACCACGCGCTTTAATTAAGCCGCGTTTAGTTTTAATGACAATTTCATCTTGTTCTATATGCACAATCGAATCGGTACCACCGGTTTCGCGAATGGCAAGATGTACTTGTTCTGGCACCAGTATTGTTTGAGCTGTTTCAGCATAAAGTTCATGAATAACTTCTTGCGCGCTAGGTAAAACATCTGCTTTACCAATGATTTGAAACTTACCGCCGCGATTATTGATTTCAACACCAAAACCACGTTCCAACATCCGTAAATGTTCATCAAGATGACCACAAAGATTCGCTAAACGAGGATTATCAGACGGGCTTAATTCAAAACTTATACTATCCAATGAAGGAGCTGGGATGGTCACTAATAGGATTTCCTAAAGGGGTTAGCTGATGACGCTATCAGCAAGTAGTTCGCCACGTAAAGAATTGCTATAGGCTTCAGTAATAATGACATCAACAAACTTACCTATCAATGATTTCTCACCTGCAAAAACAACCGTACGATTATTTTCGGTGCGACCTTTAATTTCACCAGCAACACGTTCTGCTATTTGGTCAACCAAAATACGTTGTGTTGAGCCTAGCATCGCTTGGCTATGGCCCGCTTCTAGTTCCAGTAAACGCTCTTGTACAATTTTTAAACGATTCTTTTTAACTTCATCAGACACAGAGTCGAGAAATGCCGCTGCCGGCGTACCTGGACGCTGGCTATAGATGAAGCTAAATGAATGATCAAAACCGATGTCATTGATCAAATCCACCGTGCCCTGAAAATCAGCATCAGATTCATCAGGAAAACCAATAATAAAATCGCTCGACATGCTGATGGTTGGTCGCACTTCACGTAGACGACGAATTTTATCTTTATATTCTAAAATAGTATGACCCCGTTTCATCATTGCCAAAATACGATCGGCACCTGACTGCACAGGTAAATGTAAATGATTAACCAGCTCTGGCACTTCAGCAAAAGCATCAATCAAACTGTCTGAGAATTCAACAGGATGTGAGGTCGTGAAACGAATACGGTCGATACCATCAATGGCCGCCACATAATGAATTAACAATGCCAAATCAGCGGGATCATCACCTTCAATTTCACCACGATAGGCATTCACATTTTGACCGAGAAGATTAATTTCACGCACGCCTTGGGCAGCTAAACCGCGGATCTCTCTCAGTACTTTATCAACAGGACGACTGACTTCTTCACCACGAGTGTAAGGCACAACGCAGAAAGTACAGTATTTACTACAGCCTTCCATAATCGACACAAAGGCGGTCGGGCCATCCGCTTTCGCTTCAGGTAAATTATCGAATTTTTCAATTTCAGGGAATGAAATATCAATGCGAGGTTTATGACTTTGTCTGACATCACTCAACATTTCAGGCAAGCGATGTAATGTCTGAGGGCCAAAGATAAGATCAACATACGGCGCACGACGGCGAATAGCATCACCCTCTTGGCTAGCAACACAACCACCCACACCAATGATCAAGCCAGGCTTAGTATCCTTCCACTTTTTCCAGCGACCCAGCTGATGAAACACCTTTTCTTGTGCTTTCTCACGGATCGAGCAGGTATTAAGCAATAACACATCGGCTTCTTCTGCGATCTCCGTTATTTCTAATTGATGCGATTTCGCAAGTACATCTGCCATTTTTGATGAATCATACTCATTCATCTGACACCCAAAGGTTCTAATAAAAAGTTTACCGGCCATTCAATCTAATCATAAGTTTAAAGATCGCACAGAATACTATTTTTAACACTTTAATTCAAAAATAAGTGATTGTTTTTATTAAAAACAGTATATTAAATTCTGCATTCATATTTAAGGATAAATATATGGCAATCAAGGACTGGCCGGCCGATGAACGACCTAGAGAAAAACTACTACAACATGGTGCATCGATATTATCCGACGCTGAACTGTTAGCAATTTTCCTAAGAACGGGGGTAACAGGGCTTTCTGCGGTTGAACTCGCGCGACAACTGCTCGCTCATTTTGGAAGCCTTCGCACGTTATTAGAGTCAGACCAAAAACAATTTTGCCTGCAACACGGTCTCGGCCCAGCCAAATATGCCCAGCTTCAAGCGGTATTAGAAATGAGTCGCCGTCATATGGAATCGACCCTAACTCGCGGCGATGCGCTCACCGATGTGGCAACAACAAAACAATACTTACAACAGCGTTTACGCGCCTATCCTTACGAGGTATTTGCCTGCCTATTTCTCGATAATAAACATCGGATGATTGCCTTTGATGAACTCTTTCGCGGCACGATTGATGGTGCATTTGTTTATCCCCGTGAAGTCGTCAAACAAGCTTTGGCTCATAATGCAGCGGCTGTTATCTTTGCTCACAATCATCCGTCTGGCGTAGCTGAACCGAGCCAAGCCGATTACAACATCACCGAACGACTCAAAGAAGCACTGAAAATGGTTGATATTCGGGTGTTAGATCATATTGTGGTCGGCGATGGCGAAACGATATCGTTTGCTGAAACGGGGCATTTATAACGATTCGATAAAGGTCATCACTAGAGGCTTGCATTATGGACAATAATTTCTTACTTAATATTTCATCAAATTACAGCGTATTTTCATTTCCTTTAATTGCGCGTTATTAATAATTGGATGATTTTGTGTTTAAAGGCATTCAAAGAAATAAAAGCCTACTGTTTACTTGATTAATTTAGGGACTAACATACATTAATACCACTTTCAGGAAAATACGATTTTCCAATAAGTGCTTTATACCCCAGCGTTTTACCTGCAGCCCCTAATATCATTGATTCGATTCGTTCTAATGTATGACGTTTCACATTGC